>JAICVI010000134.1 GCA_025935415.1 Chloroflexota bacterium | reverse complement strand
GCCGGCGGGGCGTCGCTCGAGGACCACCCGACACCCATGTTCGTCGTCATGCAGCGCGCCGCCAGCGAGGCCGAGATCCTCGGCGTGAAGAGCCGCATCCTCGCAGAGGGCCTCACGCCATACGAGAACCCCTCGGCCGAGGGGCTCAAGGTTGCCGTCGTCGGCGAGATCGGCGGGCGTCGGGAGGCGCTGCTCGGCCAGCTGGCGCAGCTGCCCGGGGTCGCGCGCGTGACCCCGATCAAGCGGCCATTCAAGCTCACGTCCCGGGAGTTCCACCCCGACGACACCGTGATCCGCGTGCTCGACGCCGCGGTCGGTGACGGCTCGCTGACCGTCATGGCGGGGCCGTGCTCGGTCGAGAGTCGCGAGCAGCTGCTCAAGACGGCCCGACGAGTCAAGGCCGCGGGCGCGACGATCCTCCGCGGTGGGGCGTTCAAGCCCCGGACGTCGCCGTACGCCTTCCAGGGCCTCGGCGTCGAGGCGCTCCGCTACCTTGCCGAGGCCCGCGACGAGACCGGGCTGCCCGTCATCACCGAGGTGATGGAGCCCAACCAGGTCGACATCGTCGCCGAGTACGCGGACATTCTCCAGATCGGCACCCGGAACATGCAGAACTACTCGCTGCTGCAGTCCGCGGGTCGCGTGGCCCGCCCGGTGATGCTCAAGCGCGGCTACGGGGCCACGGTCGAGGAATGGCTCATGGCCGCGGAGTACATCGTCTCCTCCGGCAATCCCAACGTGATCCTCTGCGAGCGCGGCATCCGCACGTTCGAGACGTACACCCGCAACACCCTGGATCTCGCGGCGGTGCCGCTGCTCCACAGCCTCACCCACCTGCCGGTGATCGTCGATCCGAGCCACGCCACCGGCAAGCGCTTCCTCGTCGCGCCGCTGGCGCTGGGCGGCGTGGCCGTGGGCGCCGACGGGGTGATGGTCGAGGTGCATCCGGATCCGGACTCGGCGCTGTCGGACTCCGAGCAACAGCTCACGATCGAGCAGTTCGAGGCGCTCATGGTCGACCTCGTCCCCGTCCACGAGCACGTCAGCGACCTGAACGGGGTCGTAATGCGACCCGTTCACGCCGACGCGCCCGACGGCGGCGGGCTGTCGAAGCACTGAGGTGACGACCACGATGGCGTCCTCCGAAGCCGGGGTCGAGCCGGCCGCGCGCCTGCGGGGCGACCTCGTGCTGCCCGGTGACAAGTCGATCAGCCACCGCGCGCTCATGCTCGCGCTGCTCGCCGGCGGCGAGACGCGGATCGCGGGCGCCGGGGACGGCGCGGACGTGCGGTCCACGGCGGGCATCGTGCGGGCGCTGGGCGCCGCAGTGACGCGCTCGCCTGGCCGGGCGGGCAATGTCGACTACGTCGTGAACTCCCCTGGCGCGACGGCGATCCACCAGCCTGCGACCGGCCTGGACTGCGGCAACTCCGGTACGACGATGCGGTTGTTCGCCGGCATCCTCGCCGGCCTGCCGGTCGAGGCGACGCTCGATGGCGATGCCTCGCTCCGGGGCCGGCCGATGGGGCGCGTCATCGACCCCCTGCGGGCGATGGGTGCGGATGTCGACGGCTCCGGATCCGATGGCGCGCGCGCGCCGCTCCGCATCGCTGGGCGGAGCAGGCTCTCGGCCATGGTGTATGCGACCCCCATGCCGTCCGCACAGGTGAAGTCCGCGGTCCTGCTGGCCGGACTCGCCGCCGAGGGCACGACCCAGGTCCGCGAGTCGATCCGGACGCGCGACCACACCGAGCGAATGCTTCGCGCACGGGCCGTCACCGTCCGGTCCGCCCGATCGGAGGCCGGAGCGAACGCGGTCGAGATCGATGGTCCCGCGACCGTGGGCGCCGTCGACCAGGACGTGCCCGGCGATCCGTCCGCGGCCGCGTTCTGGCTCGTCGCCGGCGCGATCCACGCGCAGGCGGAGCTCCGGCTTCGGGGCGTCGGCGTGAACCCGACGCGCCACGCGATCATCGACCTGCTCCGGCAGATGGGCGCGTCGATCGACGAGGAGGGCGCGCCCGATGACGGCGTCGGCGAGCCGATCGCGGACCTCGTGGTTCGGTCGTCGAGCCTGCGCTCGATCGAGGTCCAGCCGGCCGAGACCGCCGCCGCGATCGACGAGATCCCGGCCCTCTGCCTCGCGGCCACGCAGGCGCAGGGCCGCACCCTGATCCGCGGCGCGGGCGAGCTGCGCCACAAGGAATCGGATCGCATCGCCGGCATCGTCGAGGGGCTCTCCCGCCTCGGTGCGAGAATCGCCGCGGACGGCGACGACATCGTCATCGACGGCCCGACGGCGTTGCGCGGGACCAGCGTCGACAGCTTCGACGACCATCGACTGGCGCTGACCTTCGCCATCGCCGGCCTCATCGCCACTGGAAGCACCACTATCCGCGGCGCCGACAGCGTCGCGATCTCGTACCCGACCTTCTTCGCCGACCTCGAAAGGATCCGATCATGACCAAGCGGGTCGTCCTCATCGGCCACCCCGTGGCCCACTCGCTGTCCGGCGCGATGCAGCAGGCGGCCTTCGATGCCGCCGGCATCGACGCGAAGTACGAGCTCTGGGACCGCGCGCCGATCGCGCTTCCCGAGGCGATCGAGGAGGTTCGCAGCGACGCCTTTCTCGGCGCCAACGTCACGATCCCGCACAAGGAACGGGTCGTCCCCCTCATCGACAAGCTGACCGAGGAGGCGCAGGCCACCGGCGCGGTCAACACGCTCACGCGCGAGGGCCGCCGGCTCGTCGGCCACAACACCGACGTCCCGGGCTTCGCCGCCGCGCTCGACCAGCTGGTCGGGCGGCAGAAGATGCCGCGCGCGGCGGTCGTCCTCGGCGCGGGTGGTGGCGCTCGAGCCGTCGTCTACGGTCTGATTCGCGCGGGCTTCCAGCGGATCATCATCTTCAACCGCCACCTGCACCGCGGTGAGTCGCTGGTGAAGTTCTTCGCCCGCAGCGCCGCGCACATGGACCTCAAGGCGATGCCCTGGCACGACTCCATCATCGAGTCGGAGCTGGCGAAGACGAAGGTCCTGATCAACGCGACCTCGATCGGGCTGACATCCGACGTGTCGCCGGTGCCGGCCGAGGTGATCACCGGCGACCTGCTCGTGCTCGACCTCATCTACAACCGCACCCGGCTCCTCCGCGACGCCCAGGCCGCGGGCGCCGCGACGATGGACGGCGAGACGATGCTGCTCCATCAGGGCGCCGCCGCGTTCGCGCTGTGGACCGGCCAGAACGCGCCGCTCCAGATCATGAGCGAGGCCCTCGCGGGCGCGCGCGCCCAGGGGGTGCGATCAGCGGAGGGCGAGCCGGCGGGCGACGCCGCCGGGGACGCGGCAGGTTCCGCCGGGGACGCGGCAGGTTCCGCCGGCGACGCGGCAAGTGCCGGCGGCGACGCAGATACCCCGGCCGGCGACCCCCCGATCGCCGTCGAGGCGTAGCGCCCACGTGGGTGAGCGCTTCCGCTTCCTGACGGCCGGCGAGTCCCATGGCGAGACCCTGGGGGCCATCGTCGAAGGAGTGCCGGCCGGCCTGGCCCTGACGGCCTCGGATCTCGCGGTCGACCTCGCCCGGCGCCAGCGAGGCTACGGGCGCGGGGCGCGGCAGCAGATCGAGCACGACCAGGCCCGCATCGTGGCCGGCGTGCGGCACGGGCGGACCCTCGGGTCGCCGATCCTCCTGCTCGTCGCCAATCGCGACTTCGAGAACTGGGGCCGGGTGATGCAGGTCGACCCCTTGTCCGAGGACGACGCCGCGGAGCTTGCGGCCGCCTCCGCCGACGGCAACAAGAAGGCGGTGCCGGTCACCAGGGTTCGGCCGGGTCACGGCGACCTCGCGGGCGCGCTCAAGTACGGGCACGACGACGTCCGCAACGTCCTCGAGCGAGCCTCGGCGCGGGAGACGGCGGCACGCGTGGCCGCCGGCGGGGTCGCCCGGGCGTTCCTGCGCGAGCTCGGCATCGAGGTCTGGTCCTTCACCGCCGAGGTCGGCGGCGTCGCGGTGGATCCCGCGCGCGCGACGCGCTCCCGCGAGGACGCGGATGCTTCCCCGTTGCGCTGCCCGGACGCCGGCGCGGAGGCGGCGATGGTCGCCCGGATCGACGAGGCGCGCGAGCGCGGCGACACGATCGGCGGCGTCTTCGAGGTGGTCGCAACGGGCGTCCCGATCGGGCTCGGCAGCTATGTCCAGTGGGACCGCCGGCTGGACGCGGCGCTGGCAGCCGCGGTGATGAGCATCAACATCGTGAAGGGTGTGGAGCTCGGCCTCGGCTTCGAGCAGACGCGCCGCTTCGGGTCCGAGGTCCACGACGTCATCGAGGGTCGCGGCGAAGGCGGTCGCTGGATCCACCGATCGAACAACGCCGGGGGCCTGACGGCCGGGATCTCGAACGGCGAGCCGATCGTCGTCCGCGGCGCCGTGAAGCCGATCTCGACGCTCGCGCGTCCCCTGCCCTCGGCGGATCTGCTCACCGGCGAGGCGGTCGAGAAGGCGCACTATGAGCGATCCGACATCTCCGTCGTCCCCGCGGCAGGCGTGGTCGGCGAGGCCATGGTGCTCCTGACGCTCGCCGACTTCGTCCTGCAGAAGACCGGCGGCGACTCGATGGACGAGGTCCGGGAGTCGATGGACCGCTGGCGCGAGCGGCTGGCGCGAGCAGGACGCGCGAGCCACGACCACTCCGCGGACGAGGACGACCAGGCTCCGACGGTCGCCTCCGGCGGGGACGACTGAGATGGAGCTGGTCGTCGTCGGACTGCCGGGGAGCGGCAAGACGGCGATCGGGCGGCGCGTGGCCGCGCGGCACGGCGCCGCCTTCGTCGACCTCGACGAGGAGATCGAGCGCGCCAGCGGCGAACGAATTCCGGAGATCTTCGAGCACGAGGGTGAGGCTGGCTTCCGGACGCGCGAACGGGCGGCGATCGAGGCGCTCGGCGCTCCGGACGAATCCGCGAAGCTGACCCGGGTCATCGCACCCGGCGGCGGGGCGATCGTGGACCCGCGCAACCGTTGGCGGCTCTTCCGCGGCCGCCGCGTCGTCTGGCTCGACGTGCGGCCCGAGGTCGTCGCGCAACGCCTCCGCCGCTCCCCGACCGTTCGGCCGCTCGTCGCCGGGCGAGACCCGATGGGCGCCGTTCGCGACCTCGCCGCCGCGCGAGCGCGGTTCTACGGCGCTGGCGTCCGCGTCGCGGGCGTCGCCGAGATGCAGTCCGTCGTGGACGCGGTGGACACCGTCGTGCGCGCTCCGGCGAGCGCCGGCACGGTGCTGCTGCGGGCCGAGACGCGGCTCGGCAGGCTGGTGGTCGGCGACGCATTGCTGGCTCCGGAAGTCGACGCCGCACTGCGCGAGCTCGGCGCCCGCCGCGCGATCGTCGTGTCCGAGCCGGGTGCCTGGGGCGCCGTCGGATCGAAGCTGGCCAGTGAGCTCGAGGGTCTCGGCTGGGGCGCCGAACGGGTGCTGCTCCCCCAGGGCGAGGACGCGAAGCGGTTCTCCATCGTCGAGGCGGCGGCCAGCGAGCTGGCACGGCTGCGCGTAGAGCGCACCGAGCCGCTGCTTGCCGTCGGCGGTGGGGCGCTCGGCGATACGGCGGGCTTCCTTGCGGCCACGTACCTGCGGGGCGTGCCGTACATCCAGGTTCCGACGACGCTGGTCGCGCAGCTGGACTCCTCGATCGGCGGGAAGACGGGGGTCGACCTGCCCGAGGGCAAGAACCTCTTGGGCGCCTTCCACCAGCCGGCGGCGATCGTTGCCGACGTCTCCGTCCTCGCGTCGCTCGACGTGCGGCAGCGCCGCGCGGCCCTGGCCGAGGCGGTCAAGATGGCCGCCCTGGGCGACGAGCGGCTGTTCCAGACGCTGGAGCTGGCGGGCCCGACGATCGCCCTCGGGGACACCTCGGCGACCGAGTCCGGCGCGCTGGCCGAGGTCGTCGAGCGGGCTGCCTGGGCCAAGGTCGAGGTCGTCCTCGCGGACGAGAAGGAAGCCGGGGCGCGAATGGCGCTGAACCTCGGCCACTCCCTCGGTCATGCCATCGAGGCCGCGGCCGGCTTCGGGGGGCTCCTCCACGGCGAGGCCATCGGCTACGGCCTTCGGGCGGCGGCCCGGCTCGGAACGGCTCGGAGCGTCACGCCGCCGGAGCGCGCTGCGCGGATCGAGGCGGTGCTCGATCGCCTGGAGCTCGGCGTCGCGCCTCTCGAGCTCGGGATCGAGACGGTCCTGCAACACCTGGCGACCGACAAGAAGCACGCTGCCGGCTCGTTGCGCTGGGTCCTCCCCACCGCCGACGGCTACCAGATCGACAAGGAGGTCCCGATGACGCTCGTTCGAGACATCGCCACCGGGGTCCTCGCGGGCCGCGAAGCCCCCGTCGGAGCCGCGCGGTGACCCGCATCCTCGTGCTCCAGGGCCCGAACCTCAACCTCCTCGGGACGCGTGAGCCGCAGATCTACGGCAGCCAGACGCTCGACCAGCTGCAGACGACGATCTCGCGCCGTGCCCTGGAGCTCGATCTCGGGGTCGTGTTCTTCCAGTCGAACCACGAGGGTGCGCTGATCGACCGCGTCCACGAACGTGACTTCGATGCGGCGATCGTCAACGCCGGCGGACTGACCCACACCTCGGTCTCGCTGCGCGACGCGTTCCTTGCCGTCGAG
>JAICVI010000027.1 GCA_025935415.1 Chloroflexota bacterium | reverse complement strand
TACCAGAGCTTCGAGGGCATCGAGGATCTCAAGCGCGAGGTCGATGCGCTGTTCGGCAAGGCCGATCGCGCCGCGCTCGACGTCCGGGACAACCGCAAGGCCGACTGAGCGGCGGCGCTTCGGCCTGACCCGCCGCGCGTTCGCGCAGCAACCTCGCGGCAGCCGGCGTCTCTACGCCGCCCATGGACAACCGGCGCGCCCCAGGCTCCAGCGATCCGTCCCGTTACGTCTCCGAGGTCGGGACGGACACGGTCCCCGTCAGCCTGGTCGAGATCCAGAGCGTCGTTGGGCGGAAGCGACGCCCGATGCCGGTATTCCTGGTGAGCCTCGCGGCAGTCGCGATCGTGGCTTTCGCGCTGGGCGCGTCCTTCGCCGCGTCGCCCTCGCCGTCGCCGACAGCGGCGGCGCTCTCGAGCCCGATCGCCACGGCGAGCGCGCGGCTCGCGACCGCATCCCCACGTCCGCGGTACACGATGCAGCTGCCGACCGCGGTCCCCATCACCCCGACTCCCACGAACCCCTTCGCGTGGACCTGGAATCGAACGGAATTCCTTCCCGGCGAGCCTTTCGTGGTCACCGGGATGTGGGGAGCCGGGCAGCGGATCGTTGCGCTCGGCTGGCGGCCGGGTGAGAGCGATCGAAGCGTCTGGACCAGCGCGATCCTCGAGCCCGAGGACCCGGAAAGCTGGCAGCTCCGACCGGTCCCGCAGGCGATCAGCGAGCTCCACGGTGTCTCGGTGATCGACGATCGCCTGTGGGCGCTGGCCCAGGTGGAGGGCGTTGGCGCCGATCCGACCTGGCAGCTGGTGAGCACGCAGGACGGTCTGCAATGGTCCTCGAGCGGCCCGATCCGCAGCATGCGGCATCCAGAGCTCGCGACATTCATTGCGCGCACGAAGAGCGCCTGGGTTGTGGGAACGAACGGGGACACCGGGATCGGCGGCGCGGACGGTCACCTGTGGCGGTCGACCGACGGCATCGCATGGCGGGAGGCCGCGCTTCCGCCGTTGCCGGGCCCAGCCGACGTGGTGGGCGCCGCAACGCTCGGCGACAAGGTCCTGGTCCTCGGCCGCTCGATCGTCCAGTTTCCCGACGTGACCTGGTTCGTCCTCCTCTCGTCAGACGGTGCAACCTGGCGGCGATCGGACTTCACGCTTTCTGAGGACGACGGTCCGACCAGCCTCGCCTGTCTCGAGGAGCTGTGCCTGACCATCGCCAACCCCTACGCCGATGCCCCTGGCCCGCCTGAGGTGCTGACGAGCTACGACGGGCTGCACTGGACATCCGCGGCCCTGGATCTCGGGATCGGCGGTGAGGGAGATGCGATCTCGCACCTGATCCGCACGGATGTTGGCTTCATCGGCTCGGTCGCCGGGACCGGCCAGGTGATCCGTTCGTTTGATGGCAAGGACTGGGATCTGATCCCCGTCATGCCGCCGGACCGTGCCGAGTACCTCAACGAGCTGGCGACGGGCGGCAACACGGTCGTCGGCTACGTGGAGGGAGATTCCGACGTGCCATCAGGCGTGTGGACAGGGGTGCTGGCGGCGCTGCCGCCTTCCCGCTAAACCCTACGCGGGAGCGAGATTCGCCGCTGCCTCCCGGGCGCAGCGAAGGATCGCCTCGACGGAGATATCCGCGTCCGCTTCGGTCGTGGACCAGTTCGAAACCGAGATCCGCATCGCGGCCATGCCGTGCCAGGTGGTGCCGCCAAGCCAGCAGGTGCCATCGGCCTGGACCGCCCCGATCACGCGGCGCGTGAAGTCGTCGGTGGCGGCGTCGGCGACCAGCCCGGCACCCACGGGCGCACTCGGAGGCGAGAATCGGACAAGCACCTGGTTGAGGACCACGTCGTTGAGGATCGTGACCCCCTCGGCATCGCGAAGGCTGTCGGCCATTCGTCGCGCCAGTGCGCAGTTGCGCCCGACGAGCCCCGCGAGGCCGCTTCGACCAAGTGACTTGATCGCGGCGTAGACGTCGAACCCACGAGCTCGGCGCGATGATTCGGGTACCCAGTTGTAGCTGTCGCGCTCGCCGCCGGCGGTCTCCACGTAGTACGCGGCGCCGAGCGTCATGGCCGCGTGGTGCGGCGCCGGATCGCGACAGATGACGATGCCCGAGTCGTACGGCACGTTGAGCCACTTGTGGGCGTCGGTCGTCCAGGAGTCGGCGCCGGCGAGCGCGGCCACCCGGTCGTCCATCCCGGGCACGACGGCGGCCCACAGGCCGAACGCGCCATCGACGTGCAGCCAGGCATTCGGCAGGGCGCCGACGGCTTCGACGATCTCCGGCAGCGGATCGAATCCGCCGGTGTTCACGTTGCCGGCTTGAGCGCAGACGATCGTCGGGCCCTCGATGCGGGCCAGCGTCTCGCGGAGCGCGTCGGCGCGCATCCGGCCCTGGTCGTCGGTGGGCACACGGTGCACCCGTGACCGCCCCAGACCGAGCATCTGCAGCGAGACGAAGATCGTGACATGCGACTCGTCGCTGACGACGACGTTGATCGACGGCGCCCCCACGTAGCCGTCTTCCTCGATGTTCCAGCCCGCGCGCTCCAGGACCGCGTGGCGAGCCGCCGCGATGGCGGTGAAGCTGGCCATCGTTGCGCCCGTCGTGAAGCCCACACTGGACCCGGCGGGGAGACCGAAGAGCTCGATCAACCACGCCGCGGCGATCTCCTCGGCAACGGCCGCCGCGGGGGACAGCACGTAGAGCCCGGTGTTCTGGTCCCAGGCGCTCGTCAGCCAGTCCGCGGCGAGGGCCGCCGGCACGCCACCACCGACGACGAACCCGAAATACCTCGGTCCCGCGGTGCCGACGAGCCCGGGCTCGGCCGCTCGCGCAAGACCCTCGACGACGTCGATGGGCCCCTGAGGTTCCTCCGGAAGCGGCCCGCCCATCGCCGTCCGGAGCTTCTCGAGGTCGACCGGCCGCGCCACCGGGCGAGTGGGAAGTCGATCCAGGAAATCGTTTGCCAGATCCGCCGTCCGTTGCAGCAGTGCCCGTCGGTCATCCATCTCGTGGAGGGTACGCGTCGTCCGACCAGCGAGGCTCCGGCGTGCGATGATTCCGGGGTGAGCGTCCTCTCCGATCGCGACATCCGCGCCGCCATCGAGTCGGGCGAGATCGTCATCCGCCCTTACGACGCGAAGGACCTCCAGCCCTCCTCGGTGGACCTCCACCTCGATCGTCGATTCCGGGTCTTCCGGAACAACCGCTACCCGTACATCGACGTCCGAAGCCCCCAGCCGGACCTCACCGAGATGGTCTCCGTCGCCGATGACGAGCCGTTCATCCTCCATCCGGGCGAGTTCGTGCTCGGGCAGACGCTCGAGTGGACGGAGCTGCCGAACGACCTCGTCGCGAGGCTCGAAGGGAAGAGCTCGCTTGGCCGTCTCGGCCTCCTGATCCATTCCACCGCGGGCTATGTCGATCCCGGCTGGAAAGGCAACTTGACGCTCGAGCTCTCCAACGTCGCGAACCTGCCGATCGCCCTCTACTACGGCATGAAGATCGGCCAGATCAGCTACTTCAAGATGTCCAGCGAGGTCGAGCGGCCGTACGGCAGCGCGGAGCTCGGCTCGAAATACCAGGGCCAGTCCGAGCCCACCGCCTCCGCGTTCCACCGGGACTTCTCGGCCGCGAACGGATCGGACAAGCCTGCCCGGAGCGCCGAGGACGCGCCCTCGCTCCTCCGCAGCGAGTAGCCCGGCGTCATGCCGGTCAACGACGCGGTCGACTGGTCGACGGATCTCGGAGGCGGGACTCGCGTCTCCCTCGTGCAGGCCGGCACGTTCCGCTCCGATGCCGGAGCGCTGTTCGGGCCCGTGCCCCGGATCCTCTGGGACCGCCTCGTCACGGACGAGATCGACGCCGATCACCGGCTCCTCCAGGCGCTGAACTGCCTGTTGGTCGAGACACCGTCGGGCCGGGTCCTCATCGAGACCGGCATCGGTGAGCGCGTCACGGACAAGGTTCGCGAGATGCGGAAGTACGAGGGCAAGCCGATCGTGGTGGCGATGACCGATGCGGGTTTCGACCCGGCGACGGTCGACGCCGTGGTGATGAGCCACCTCCACTTCGACCACGCCGGCGGGCTCCTGCGCACCGATGGCTCCAGGGCCTTTCCCCGAGCGAAGATCGTCGCCCAGAGGGCCGAGTGGGAGATCGCGCTCGACGACAACTCACGGATCGTGGCCTCGTACGACCAGCCGGAGCTCCGCATGGTCGAGGCCTGGGGCGCGGAGGCCGCGGTCGAGGGCGAGCGCGAGCTGCTGCCCGGGGTGTCCGTCGCCATGACGGGCGGCCACTCGAAGGGCCACCAGGCAATCGTCGTTCGCGGGTCCGGACCGGGTTCGCGAACCCTGGCGTTCTTCGGCGACCTCGGGATGCGGCCCTGGAGCGCGAACCCGCGCTGGGTCACGGCGTTCGACGACTTCCCGCTCGATTCCGTCGAGGTCAAGGGCGAGCTCTTTGCGCGCGCCGCAGACGAGGGCTGGCTCATCGCCCTGAGCCATGAGCCGGTCACGCCAATCGGGCGGCTGGCACCGGACCGCGACCGCTACCGCTTCGACCCGATCTGACCGGCGCCTCCCGCGGGGCTACGATCCACCCATGTTCCGGATGGCGGTCGGGCACAGCGACGACATCGACCTCGAAGCAGCGCTTGCAACGGTCTTCTCGGAGTGCGACGCGGCGCTGGCCGGCGCCGCGCCGAAGGCCGGGTTCCTGCTCGCCAGCTGGGAGGCCGATCATCCGGCCATCATCCGTGCGATCCAGGCGCGCTACCCGGGCATCGAGCTCGTCGGCTCCAGCACCTCGGGCGAGATGAGCTCCGAGCTCGGCTTCGTCGAGGACTCGATCGCCCTGGCGCTGTTCGCGTCGGATACCGTCGACATCACCGTCGGGCTGGGTCGCGACCTTGCCGCGGATCCACCTGCCGCAGCCCGTGCCGCGGTTCGCGACGCGAGGTCTCGGACGGCGCTGCCGCCGGCGCTCTGCGTGATCTTCCCGACCATCGGGCTGTCTGATCCCTATGCGCTCCTCGACGGCCTTCGCGCAGAGCTCGGTCCGGACGTGCCCATCCTCGGCGGTGGCGCCTCACCGCAGGACCCCGTCGACAATCCGGCCGCGACGATGAGCAAGCAGCTCGTGGGGGACGCCGTCGTCGAGGGTGGCGTTGCGATCCTGCTCTTCTCGGGCCCGCTGGCCTTCTCGTACGGTGTCGACACCGGCTGGCGCGGCGTCGGGCCGCGCGCCGTCGTGAGCTCGATCGTCGACGGCAAGGTCCACGAGATCGACGGCCGGCCGGCGATCGAGTTCTTCGACCGCTACCTCGGCACGACGACGACCGCACCGCCCATCGCGAACCCCTTGGCCGTCTTCGACAGCCCCGACGCGACCGACTTCTACCTGCGGACCGCGACCTTCCTCGACCGCTCGAACGGCGACGTCAGCACCTTCGGCCCGATCCCCGAGGGCGTCACGGTCCAGCTGACGGTCGCCGCAACCGATCAGATCGTGGAGGGGGTTCGCTCGTCCGTCTCCGAGGCGCTCCGAACGTTCCCGTCGGGCGCGGGGCCCGACGCCGCGCTCGTCTACTCCTGCGCGACCCGGCGATTCCTTCTCGGCACCAGGACCTCGCGGGAGATCGAGCTGATGCGGGACCTCGTCGGGCGGGAGGTGCCCATCGCCGGCTTCTACTGCCTCGGCGAATTTGCGCCACTCGCCAGCGGCGAGGGCTCGCGCTTCCACAACGCGACGGTCGTGTCCGTGCTCCTCGGGGCCTGACCCCGGGGATGGATCGCGAGGAGGAGCTCGAGCGCGAGAACCGCCTCCTGGAGCGGCGGCTCCGGCGACTCGAGTCGAACGTCCACCAGCTCGAGGAGTTCCAGGACTCGAACGCCACGCTCCTCACCAGGATTCTCGAGGACCTCGAGGCGGAGCGGGCCCGATCGCGCTCGCTGCTCCTGAACGTCCTGCCGGAACGCATCCTCGCGCGGCTCGAGGCCGGCGAGCAACCCATCGCCGACGGTCACGAGGCCGTCGCGGTGCTGTTCAGCGATTTCGCCGGCTTCACCGGGATCGCGGCACGGCTCGCGCCGACCGTCCTGATCGACGAGCTCAACGTGCTCTTCTCGGCGTTCGACCAGATCTGCGCCAGGCACGGTGTGGAGCGCATCAAGACCATCGGCGATGCCTATCTCGCGATCGGCGGGCTCGCGGGCGGTCAGGCGGGCGCCGTCGCGGTCGCCGACGCGGCCCTGGAGATGTGTGCGTCTGTCCGGGAACGATCCGGCGGAGCCGCGGATTGGGAGGTCCGCATCGGCCTCCACCTGGGACCCATCGTCGCCGGCATCGTCGGCGTCTCGCGGTTCGCCTACGACGTCTGGGGCGACACCGTGAACGTGGCGAGCCGCCTCGAATCGACCTCCGAGCCCGGCCGGATCCACGTGTCCGGCGAGTTCGCGAGGGGCCTCGGAGATGGCTACGAGCTGGAACCGCGCGGCACGGTGGAGCTCAAGGGCAAGGGCCCGAGGCCGACGTTCTGGCTCCTCGGGCGCGGTCCCTAGCTGCCATTCGGAGCGCTCGCGGCGGGCGAGGCTGTCGGCAGGCCGGAGCGACCGGGCGGCAGCAGCGCCTCGAGGATGGCGGTGGCCCGCTCCTCGGTCATCGGGCCGTTGATGATCTGCCGGATCCGGCCGTCCTGGTCGAGGAAGAACTGGGTGGGCAGCGCGAAGCCGCGGTAGAGGTGGAAGAAGTCGCCGGTCACGTCGGCGCCGATCGTGTAGCCGAGCTCGTAGCGAGCGGCGTAGGTTTTGCCGGCATCGACCGTCTGCTGGACCTGGACCGCCACGATCTCGAGCCCGCGGGTGCGGTAGCGCTCGTCGAGGCTGCGGAGCGTCGGCGTCTCGAACTGGCAGGGCGGGCACCACGAGGCCCAGAAGTTCACCCACACGACCTTGCCCCGGAGATCCGCGAGGCGAATCGGGTTGCCAGCGAGGTCCATGAGCTGCAGGTGCTGGCCGTCCTGATCGATGACGAGCTCCGGGGCCAGGTCGCCGATCCGGAGGCCCGGGACCGGCGAGCCGAGCAGGAAGGCCGACGGCTCCGGCACGGGCAGGCCCGGCGCGGTGCTGCCGACCGGAACCGTTGCGACCGTAACGCCGATCGCCGTGCCCATCACCGCGAGAATGGCGATCGTGACCTGGCGCAGGCTGAACGGCCCGACCCGCCGCCGGGAGCGCGGGCTGGTGACTTGTGGATACCTGTCCTCGGACATCGGCTCAGATCGCCGAGTTGAAGGGCACGAACTGCGGCAGCAGTCGCAGCCAGTCGAACAGCATCGCGATGCCGATCGCGACCACCAGCGCGCCGCCGATGGCCGAGACGAGCCGGCCCCTCCGCAGCAGCGGCCCGAGGAGCCGCGGCGCGCGATCGTATGCGGCCGCGATGGCGAGGAACGGCAGCCCGAGGCCTGCCGTGTACGAGACGAGCAGCAGCGCGCCCTGGGCCGTGGAGCCCGATTCGGCGGCAAGGCCCAGGATGCCGCCGAGGATGACGCCGATGCAGGGCGTCCAGCCGATCGCGAAGATCGCGCCCATTCCGAGCGAGGTCAACCAGCCGCCCCGCGCGCTGACGATGCGGCCGCCCAGTCGATCGCCGAATCTCGCTCCCGTGCCGGTCCCGCCGGGGGGACCCGGAGCGGCGAGGGCGATCGTGCCCGTCGCAGTGGCGAGGGACGCGGCCGCACCCGCGTCAAGCGGCCGGAACGTACGATCGAGGGCCGGGATCCGCAGCACTCCCGCGAGATTCAATCCGAGCACGATCAGCAGGATCCCGCCGACCTGGCGGAGGATCGGGAGGTACACGACGAGCGGACCGGCGACGTAGGTCGCGGTGATGCCGAGGATCGTGAAGACCGCCCCGAAGCCGATGACGTAGGCGATGGCGTGGCGGATCGCGAGCCAGCGCGACGGTGCGCCCTCGGCGCGACCGACGACGGCGACCGCCGAGAGCTGGCCGAGGTAGGCCGGCACGAGCGGCAGCACGCACGGCGACAGGAAGCTCAGGAGCCCCGCGCCGAGGGCCAGCCCGATCGTCAGGTCCATCAGGCCTCGGACGCGACCTCCGCGGGGTCGGTGCCGGCAACCTCGTTCAGGAGCCGGCGGAGCCTGCCGATCGAAACCACGAGCTCGACGCGCTGCTCGCCGAGTTCGACGACAGGGATGCGCGCGAGGAGGTCGCGGTGCAGCGCCTCGTCGCTCTCGATGTTGCGCTCGACGAACGGCGGCACCGCGAGCCCGCGTGCCGCCCGATCCGCGAGCACCAGCTCGATCACCTCGCGGGCCTCATCGCAGAGCGAGCATTCGGAGCGCGCGTACAGGACGAGGTCGGGGAGGGGAGCCACGCTCGGCATCGTACATCGGGGGACGCCGGCGCCCGCCGCTCGGCGCCTCCGCTGGTCGCGCGCTCGATGCCAACGCTTGCGGCGGCCACCTCTGCAGTGTCCGAGATTGACGGTTATCGCCGGTTCGTAACGCCGTCGCACCGTTCGTCAATCCGGCTCCGGACCCTCGCGGCCCATGATCGGGAGGCACGGCGTCCTGCCGCGCCGCGCACCCTGAGCAAGCCAGGAGTCATGGACCCACTTCGAATCGCGCTCATCGCCCCGCCGATGCTCCCGGTGCCGCCGCCGACCTACGCCGGCACCGAGCGGGTCGTCGCCGCGCTCGGCGACGAGCTGGTGGCGCGCGGCCACCACGTGACGCTCTTCGCGCCGGGCGACTCGCACTTCGGCGGCGAGCTCGTCGCGAGCCCGGAGCGGAGCCTCTGGTCGACCGGCTACCAGGGCGATGTCTCGTCGTTCATCAACGTGACCCTCGCCCGCGCCTGGAAGGACATCGAGCGGTTCGACGTCATCCACTCCCACGTCGAGACGCTCGGGTTCCTGTTCGCCCGCCACAGCCCGGTGCCGGTGCTCACGACCCTCCACGGCCGGCTCGACGTGTCCGGGATCCCGGAGCTGCTCGAGGAGTTCAGCGACATCCCCCTCGTCGCCATCAGCGAGAGCCAGCGTCGCTGGTCCGACGACGCCAACTGGGTCGCGACGATCCACCACGGCCTGCCGCTCGAGCAGATGCCGTTCTCGCCGACCCCGGGCGACTACCTGGCGTTCGTCGGGCGGATCACGCCGGAGAAGGGCGTCGCGGAGTGCATCGACGTCGCGAAGTCCGTCGGCATGCCGTTGCGCATGGCCGCAAAGGTCTACGACGAGCACGAGAAGGTCCACTTCGCCGAGGTCGTGGAGCCGGCGATCCGGGACGGCCTGGTCGAGTTCCTGGGTGAGCTGGCACAGCCGGAGCGCGACGCCTTGTATGCCGGTGCCGCAGCGACCCTGATGCTCGGTGCGTGGCCGGAGCCGTTCGGGCTGGTGGCGATCGAGTCGATGGCGACCGGGACACCGGTCGTGGGCCGTCGCGCCGGCGCGCTGACCGAGACGATCGACCACGGGGAGACGGGGTTCCTGGTCGACGACGAGCTCGAGGCCAAGCTCGCGATCCGCTTCGCCAAGGAGCTCGACCGGACGCGGGTGCGCCGGCGGGTCGTGAAGCGCTTCTCGCCGACGCGCATGACCGACGAGTACGAGGACGTCTATCGGCGGTTGCTCGGGCAACCCGTGCCTCAGTCCGACGAGGCGCCCGTGGGAGTCGGCGCCGGCTAGCGCCGCAAGGCACTGGGGTAGCATCAGCGCCCGCGCCCCCGTAGCTCAGTGGATAGAGCGCAGCCGTCCTAAGGCTGGCGTCGGCGGTTCGAATCCGTCCGGGGGCGCCACCTCGATCCCTGGCTGGGAGGCCCGATCGCCATGGCGACCCGCGACGACCTTGCGTCGGCGAACGTCAACCGGACGTACTCCCTCGCGGCGACCACCATCGCCATCTTCACGTTCACGCTCGTGTTCCTGTACCCGCGCCTGGGCAGCGGCGAGGCCGATCCGCTGCTCTTCCAGGCGACGCTGGTGGTGATGGCCGTCCCGAGCTTCTCGTTCGTCGTGGCCGCGTTCCTGTACTACGGTGCCTCGCTCCCGGACCGCATCGCCGATGACGTCCGCGCACAGATGTCCAGGCGGGGCGACCGCCTCTGGCTCCTCGGGATGACGATCCTGTTCCTCGATCCCAGCCTGATCCTGTTCACGGTGCGGCTGTACGTTCCGGCGCTGGCGTGGCTGGCGCTCTGGGTCGTGTACCTGGTGTTCGCGATGCGCTCCTTCCCGAGGATGCAGAGCCGGTCCGACGGATAGCCGCGCGCGGCCCTCGGCGGATTTCGTCAGGTATCTGAGATTCCTCCGCGTCCCCCGGAGCGAGCGTTCGGGACCACGCTCAGCCATGCTTGCCGCGCCTCCAGCGAGCGGGAGTCGGTGGCGGCAGCGTGAGAGCTCGCGCACGGCCGAGGTCGCCGCGCCGCGCCGAGGAGATGACCGAGCCCCGCGGTCATCGGTCCCCAGCTGTCGAACCAGTGGTGGATACGTCCGTAAGGGAGCATCAATGAGGACGCTCCGTCGATGACCCATGCGCGCAGGAGCGTGCGGGCGAGGCTGGCGGCAATCGTCGCGGCCGTGGTGCTGCTGCCCGTCGCCGGACAGGTTCCGGCCCGGGCCGCCGCGCCGACGGTCGTATCGCTCACGTTCGATGACGGGGCGGCGAGCACCTACAGCGCGCGGGACATCCTCGCGGCGCACGGCATGCACGGGACCTTCTACATCAACAGCGGCCTGATCGGGTCGTTCAGCTACTACATGAGCTGGACCCAGGTCCAGGGTCTCGCGAGCGACGGCAACGAGATCGCCGGCCACACCTCGTATCACGTCAACCTCCCGGAGGTCGAGCCCGCGGAGGCGCAACGCCAGATCTGCGCGGATCGGAACGTCCTGCTCGCGCGCGGCTATCCCGTCACCGACCTGGCGTACCCCTATGGGGCCGTGAACGGCGCCGTGAAGCAGATGGCGCAGGCCTGCGGCTACAACTCCGCGCGGACCACGGCGCACGTCCCCGGCACGGCCGAATCGCTCACGCCTGCCGATCCATATGCGATCGGGATCGGCAACGGCACGGTCACGCTCGACAACCTCAAGAATGCGGTCACGGCCGCAATCGGGGGCGGCGGTGGCTGGGTGCCGATCCTGTTCCACGACGTCTGCAACGGCTGCACCTCCCTCGCCATCAGCGAGACGGATCTCAGCGCCTACCTGGACTGGCTCCAGGACCAGAGCCCCAACGGCGTCGTCGTGCGGACGGTCGCGGAGGTCGTCGGAGGGGCGGTCCAGCCGGAGGTGCCGCCGCCCGCCGCGCCCGCGGCCCCCAACGGCACGAACGGCGTGCGCAACGCCTCGCTCGAGCAGGACTCCAACGGCGACTCCGTGCCGGACTGCTTCAGCGCCGGCGGGTTCGGGGTGAACAGCGCGCGCTGGACCCGCACCACCACGGCGCACACCGGCGCCTACGGGCAGCGCCTGGACGTCGCGAGCTACTCCAGTGGCGACAACAAGCTGATGGTGCTGCAGGACCTCGGGAGCTGCACGCCCTCGGTCGTCCCCGGCCACCGCTACGTGATCACCAGCTGGTACACGTCCACCGCGCCGTCCTACTTCACGGCGTACGCCCGCGACCAATCGACGGCGTTTCCGTACTGGACCCAGAGCCCGACGTTCCCCGCGACGAGCAACTGGAGCCAGGCCCGCTGGGTCACGCCCGTGATCCCCGCCACCGCGACCGGTTTGAGCTTCGGCCTGACGCTCGCGTCGGCGGGATCGCTCACGATCGACGACGTCGGCATCGACGATGCCGCGGCAACCGGCCCTCCCGACACCACACCGCCCGCGGTTTCGTTGACGTCCCCGGTGAGCGGCGCGACGGTGTCCGGCGTCGTGCAGATCGCAGCCGAGGCGTCAGATGACGTTCGGCTCGACCACATCGATGTTCTTGTCGACAACCAGGTCGTCGGCTCCCGGGTCAACGGGGCGCCCTCGGTTGGGTGGAGCTCGTCGTCCGTGGCGAACGGCGAGCACACGTTCGCCGCGCGGGCCGTCGACACGTCCGGCAACGCGACGATGTCCTCGCCCGTCACGGCCTTCGTCTCGAACCCGGTCGCAGCGAACCTCCTCCAGAACCCGTCGCTCGAGACCGCGTCCGGAACCACGCCCACCTGCTGGGGACTCGGTGGCTACGGGACCAACACGTACGCCTGGACGCGAACCAGCGACGCGCACACCGGCAGCTTCGGTGAGAACGTCACGATCTCGGCGTTCACCAGCGGCGACCGCAAGCTGGTCAACCTCCAGGACAATGGCGCGTGCGCGCCGGCCGTGATCCCGGGGCACACCTACACCTTCACCGGCTGGTACAAGTCCACCGGCCAGGCATACGTCTTCGCCTACTACCGGAACGCCTCGGGAAGCTGGGTCTTCTGGACGCAGCCGGGCCGCCCCGCCGCCTCCTCCTGGACGAAGACGACGTATACCACTCCGCCCATCCCGACGGGCGCCACGCGCATCTCCATCGGCATGGGCATCGACGCCGTCGGCTCGATCACCATGGATGACTTCTCGCTGGTCGACGCCGCGCCCGTCAACCCGGACACGACGCCTCCGACGACGAGCATCAGCTGCAACACCAGCGGGACCGAGGGCGGCTGCGCGACCGGCTACTACGCCAACGCCGTCGCGATCCAGCTGACGGCCGTCGACGACGCGGGCGGCTCGGGAGTCTCGTCGATCCGCTACACGACCGACGGCAGCGATCCCAGCCTCACGAACGGCTCGGTCTACGCGGGCCAGTTCGACACCACGTCGACGGTCAAGTACCGCGCCTACGACAAGGCCGGCAACGCCGAGCCCGTCCGGACCCAGCAGATCCGCGTCGACGCGATTGCTCCGACGGCGGCGGCCACGTGCGATGGCGCGACCTGCGCCGCGAGCGCCTACCAGCAGCCCGTCAGCGTCGCCCTGCAGGCGGCGGACGCCGGCGGCTCCGGCGTCGCCGAGATCCGCTACACGACCGACGGAACGGACCCGACCGCCGAGTCGGCGACCACCTACACGGACCCGTTCTCGGTCGGCTCGACGACGACGGTCCGCTTCGTCGCCTTCGACAATGCCGGCAACGTCGGCCCGGCCATGGCGCAGGTCGTCCAGGTGGATTCGACCGCGCCGACGATCGTCGTGACGGCGCCGACGGACGGCGCAACCGTCACCGGGCCCACCGTCACGATCTCGGCGGATGCGTCCGACGACGGCGCGGTCACAGCGGTCGAGTTCTTCATCGACGGGGTCAGCGTCGGCAGCGCGTCGACGGCGCCGTACTCGACCAGCTGGGACACGACCGGCCTCGTCGACGGGCCGGTGCAGATCACCGCAGCCGCGACCGACGACGCCGCGAACACGAGCACGTCGGCGCCCATCTCCGTGACCGTTGTCAACCACCCGCCGACCGTGACCCTCACCGATCCGCTCGATGGCGCGACCGTCAACGGCACCGAGGTGCCCGTTGCCGCGAGCGCCTCGGATGCCGCGGGCATCGCGCGAGTCGACTTCTACAGCGGCACGACGCTGATCGGGAGCGACACGACCTCGCCATATGCGATCGCCTGGGACTCGACCACGGTTCCGGACGGCCGTTACGCCCTGTCGGCGCAGGCGACGAACACGGCGGGCTTCGTCGCGACCTCCGCGTCCAGCAGCGTCACCGTCCGCAATGACTCGACGCCCCCGACCGTCTCGATCACCGCACCCGCGCCGGACAGCACCGTCTCGGGCACGAGCGTGCTGATCGGCGCCACCGCGTCGGACGAGTCCGGCGTGACGCAGGTGGAGTTCCTCGTGGGATCGACCATCGTCGGCACGGACACGACGGCGCCCTACGGCATCGCGTGGGACTCGACCACGGTGCCTGACGGAAGCGTCTCGATCACTGCTCGAGCGACCGACCCGAACGGCAACGTCGGCACGACGGCGCCCGTGATCGTGACGGTCCGGAACAGCGTCGCGCCGGCGATCGCGAACGCCAGCCTCGAGCTCGATGCAAACCGCGACGGGACACCGGACTGCTACGCGGGATCCGGGACCGGGAAGAGCACGGTCACGTACGCGCGGGTCACGGACGCGCACACGGGGACCTTTGCGGAGCGGATGACCGTCTCCGGATACAAGAACGGCGTCCGGCGGTTCGAGTCCCTCAAGGACGCGGGCACCTGTGCCATCGCGGTGACGGCGGGTCGGTCGTACAGTCTCGCCACGTGGTTCAAGGGCACGGCAGGGCTGCAGCTGTCCGTGTCGTACCGGAACGCGGCCGGAAGCTGGGTGAGCTGGACCACGAGCCCGGCGGCGGCGGCGTCCTCGACGTGGGCCCAGCTGACCTTCCGGACCGCGCTCGTCCCGGCCGGGGCAACCGCGCTGTCGTTCGGCGTCACCGTGGCGTCGAATGCGACCGTGACGCTCGACGATTGGTCGATCGTGCCCGCCCCCTAGCTGGAAAGCGGGCGCGCATGAACGAGGAACGGGACGACCTCGGAAGGTTCACGACGTTGCGCCCGAGCCGCCCGCCAGACCCGTCCTTGCGCAGGCATGGCAGCACTGGCTAAGGTCCCGGGATGGAGGATGGCGGCCGGTGGGCGCAGCTGGACGCATACCTGCCTGCGGCATTGCGCGCTGACCTCGAGCAACGCTTCTGGCGACCGATCGAAGCCCAGGCGAAGCTCGAAGCCCTCATCGACGACCCGTCCTTCTACGCGGATCCCGGCCGCCACCCCGCGATGTTCGCGGACCACGGCGTGGTTCATGTCCGGGACGTCGCGAACGGCGTCCTCCACCTCCTCGACACGGTCGATGGCGTCCTGCTCTCGCCACGCCCGCCCGAGCGGCGGACCTTCATGGGGACGCTCGGAGTCGCGCTGGCGTACCTCCACGACATCGGCATGGTCGACATGTCGCCCGTCGGGCGGCGGGTGCATCCCGATTACGCCGCGCACGCGGCCTTCTGGCCCGCAACGTCGCCGCTGGTGGACCAGCTGCTCGGGCCCGGCCCGGTCCGCGCCCGGCTCGACGATGTCCACGCCAGCGACGCGTTCGACCGCCCCATCGAGATTGTCGTTCGCGAGCTGCTGAGCCTGACCGTCGCGCACAGCAAGACGACCATCCCGGCGTCCCTTCTGAACGATCGCGGCGCCTTCCGGCGAGAGATGCAGCGGATCGTGTTCACGCCACTGCACGAGCACCGGGCCCGAGCCGCACGGCAGCTCGGCGTCACCCTGCCCGTGTCAACGGACGCCGCGGAGCCACCGAGCGAGCAGGACCCCGATCCGTCCACCTCGTTCGCGTGGCTGGCCCGACAGGCTGGCCCGCAGGCCGAGCTGGCGGACGATGCCATCGACGCGGTGCGCATCCTCCGCGCCGCCGATGTCCTGCGGCAGCGCGGGACGGCGCTCCGGACGTCCGGCGGCTACGAGGTCTGCTTCGACGCTCGCACGGCCCGCGCCGTGTGCACGCTCCGGACCGCCAGTGGCGATGCCGCCTACGTGATCACGTACGAGGACGCGCGTGGCGCCGGTGAGGCGAACCTCCGGGTCGCCTATGTGACGCCCCGCGGCGACCTGCGGATCGCCTTCCATCACGGCGCCTTCGGTGGCGGGCCAGACGCCTCCCGGCGCGCCGCTGCCAGCGTCGCGAACGCGATCCTCGACATCCAGGCAGACGTCCTGCCGTCGTTCGACGGCGAGCCGGCGCGCGGGCTCCCGCTGCCACGACTCCCGCGAGATTCGATGCGGATCCAGCTCGAGCAGCCCGGCGACGATCCGGCCTTCGCCGACGTGGTCGCGAGCAACATCGCGGGCCTCGACCCGGGCCTCGCCGGGCGCCTCGAGGTGGCCTCCAACCTCGAGGACGCGGCGCCGGCGGAGCGAGCCAGGTTCCTCGTCGCCGAACCGATCGATGGGTCCGGCGCCTTCGCCGCGGAAATCGTCGAGCGCTTGGACGCGCACGGCGCCGGGACCGCTCGCATCGACTGCACGAGGGCCTTCCGCGAGGTCGGCCGCGTCACGATTCGCGCGCGCGAGACCTTGGTCAGCGCCGGCTCGGCGGCCTCGTTCGCGTACGTGCCGATGGGGCCGGGCCTCGTGGTCCTCCCCGGCGGCGGCTATGCCCCTTCGCCCCTCAACCCCTGGGTGCCCGTCGGCACGACCGGCGTCATCCGCGGAGCGGAGCGCAACAGCGAGGTGGTCGCGGTCCAGGACGTCGACGTCGTGATGATTCCTGCCGAGCTCTACGCCCGGGAATGGCTGCGGCCGCTCGGGCCGGAGCAGCTGCGGACACTTCTCGCTCCCCGCGCGCCCGGCGTCTGAGGTCGCGCCATGGCCATGACCACGATCGAGCGGGTGATCGCGCTGCAGAAGGTCCCACTGTTCGCGGACACACCGGGCCGCATTCTGGCCGCCGTCGCCCGTCGCGCAGCGGAGGTGGAGGTCGGCGCCGGCGAACGCGTGATCGAGGAAGGTGCTGTCGAGAGCCACCTCTTCGCGCTCGTGCGCGGGCGGCTGCGCGTGCAACGCGGCGAGACCACGATCGCCACCCTCGAGCCGGGCGCGAGCGTCGGCGAGCTCGCCGCGCTGGTCCCCGAGCCGCGCTCCGCCTCGGTCACCGCGCTCGAGCGGTCGACACTCCTGCGGATCGAGAAGGACGTCCTCGACGAGCTGCTGCGCGACTGGCCGGAGCTCGCCAGCGGCGTGATCGGTGCCCTCGTCGCGATGCTGCGCCGCCGCGCCGGCGACGCCGAGGGCGGGACAGGGGCGTGACCGGGCGATCACCGCGCGGCGGCGGACCCGTTGCCTGGCTGACGGCCCAGGCGATCCTCTTCGGCGCCTCGGCGGCGCTGCTCGGGGTCGTCGCGAACGCGATGTTCCTCGGGGCTTTCGGGTCCGGCTGGCTGCCCGCGACGTACATCGTCATCGGCCTCGCGGGGATCGCGGTCTCCGCGGGCATTCGACGCGGCGCCGCCCGCTTCGACCTCGCCCGCCTCGCGGTCGCCGTCCTCGGCGGGGCAGCAGGTCTCTTCTTCCTGGCGTGGCTCGTCGCCGTTCGCGGTGACGGCAGCTGGGTCTCGGCACCGCTGCTCGTCCTCTTCCCGATCCTGATCCAGCTCGGGTTCGTCTTCGTCGGCGGGCAGGCGGGTCGCGTCCTGGATATCGCCGGGATCAAGGCGAGCTTCCCGCGGATCATGGCGGGCTTCCCGGTCGGGGCCACCATCGGCGGTCTGGCGGCCGTCCCGCTCGTGGACGTCTTCGGCCACGTCGAGGACCTGCTGTTCGCCACGGCCATCGTCGAGGCCGCTTTCGCGGGGCTGGTGTGGGCCACCGGGCGCCGATTCGCGCCGCAGCTCGCGCCGCGACCCGAGACCGGATCGAGCGGGGCTGACGAGCCGCCGCAAGACCGCGCGCAGCTGTCCCTGCGCCACCTGCTCGGGCGACCGTTCGTGGCCCTCGTGCTCGGCTATCAGGTGCTGTCGGCGCTCGGCAGCCAGATTGCCGACTTCCTGGTCTTCGATCGGGCGAGCGCGCTCTACCCGGGCGCCGAGGATCTCGGCCGATTCGTCGCCGCTTACACGGCGGTGATGAACGGCGTCGCGATCGCCTTCCTGTTCCTCGTCGCGGGACCGCTGCTGCGGCGCTATGGCCTGCGGCTGGGCATCGGTGCAAACCCGATCGCCGACCTCGCTCTTGCAGTCGGGATCCTGGCCGCCCTGGTCGTCGCCGGTCCGGCCTCGTTCGTCCTCCTCGGGATGGTCTCGGCGGCGCGCATCGCCGACATCGCCCTGACCGATGGCCTGACCCGAACGTCGATCAACGCGCTGTACCAGGTGCTGCCCGCGAGGCAGCGGCTCGTGGCCCAGGCGACGGTCGAAGGCATGGGCGTTCCCATCGCGATCGGCGCCTCCGGCGTCCTGATCCTCGTGCTCGAGGCCTTTCCGGCCGCGCTGGCCGCGCGGATCGTCGTGCTCGCGCTGGTCTGTACGGCGTGGGCGTGGGTCGCCGGCCGGCTGTACCGCGAGTACGGACCCGCGCTCGGTGCGGCGCTGCAGACCCGGCGGCTGCTCGAGATCGACGCGCCACTGGATGCGAGCCTCGAGGACGTCGTCACGCTGGGGACGCTTGCGGCAGGCACCGACGCGCGCGGCACCCGGCTGGCCCGCGAGCTGGTCGCCCTCATTCCCTCAGGGACTTCGACGGCTGGGGTGATGCTCGGGTCGCGCACGCTGCCCGCGCCCGCCATCGCGCTGGAGGGCGCCGGGGTGGCTTCGCTGCGCGACGCGCTGCAGGCTGCGCGCGATGGCACCGCCGCCCGAAGCGATCCGCTCGGAGACGGCGCGCCGCCGCCAGAGCTCCTCGTGGTGCGCCTGCTCCGGGCGCCGCCCGCGCGCAGCCCCCAACTGGCCGCCGTCCTGCGAGCGAACCTCGATCATCCGGACCGCGCCATCGGGCTCGTCGTGATGGAGCGACTCGCCGGTTCGAGACCGGATCCGGACGTC
>JAICVI010000253.1 GCA_025935415.1 Chloroflexota bacterium | reverse complement strand
GCACCGAGCTCCAGCTCCGCCGCGGACGGCTCGTGTTCGCTGGTCACCTGGCGGCCACCGCGGTGTGAACGCGGCCTCTCCCGCGAGCACGCTGCACGACCTTCGCCGCGGGAGTGACGAGCCGGACCAGGCGCGACGCCCGGCCCGTGACGAGCTCCAGGGGACCGGCGAGCGCCGCTCGCAGGCCGTCGGGCGTGCTCGGGTCGGCGCCCGGGGACTTGAGGATCGTCGACGCGATCCCGACCTCGAGCGTGGTGTGAGCGTCCGAGACGGCGACCCCGGGCTTTCCGACGCGCGCTGCCAGCTCCGCCGCCCGCGCGTTCCCGTCGCCGAGCAGCAGGCGCGCGTTCCAGGCCTCGATCCAGTCGACCTGTCCCGCGACCTCCTCGAGCGCCGCTGCCTCGCCGCGACCCACGGATCCGCGGAAGCGGTCGAACGGGTGCGCGACCCCGACGAGCCCGCCCTGGGCATGGACGGCGGCGATCGCCTCGGAGGGCGACAGCCCCACCGGGACGGCCTCGTGGAGGAACACGGCGACCAGGTCGCCGGCCGTCGTCCGGATCTCCTGGCCGACGATGACGGTCAGCCCCGGCGCCTCGCGGGGAGCGAGTGAGAGGGCCTCCAGCGCTCCGTCGATCCGGTCATGGTCGGTGACGGCAAGGTGGGTGAGCCCGCGGGCGCCGGCTGCTCGCAGGATCGCCCCTGGCGTCGCCAGCGAGTCGAAGCTCGCCGAGGTGTGGCAATGGAGGTCGATGAAGGCGCGCGTGGCCTTCGGGGCCGCTGTGGCGGGCGCCGGCGCCGTGGCTACGTTCGTGCCCGCCTAGATGCTCTGGACGAGCGACTTCTTGAAGAAGTCGTAGTGCTTGAGCGCCTCGCCCGTGCCGAGGGCGACGCAGTTGAGCGCGTTCTCGGCGACGTGGCAGGGCACGCCGGTCACCTGGGTCAGGAGCTTGTCGATGTTCCGGAGCAGCGCCCCGCCGCCGGACATCACCATGCCCTTGTCGATGATGTCGCTGGAGAGCTCCGGCGGCGTCTGCTCCAGCACGTGCCGGACCGCGGCGACCAGCTGCTGGAGTGGCAGCTCGATGGCCTCCATGACCTCCGACGAGGTGATCGGGATGGTGCGTGGCAGGCCCGCGATCAGGTCTCGCCCGCGAACCTCCATCGAGAGCTCGCGCTCGAGCGGCAGCGCCGTCCCGATCGTGATCTTGACCTCCTCGGCCGTGCGCTCGCCGATCATGAGGTTGTACTTCTTGCGGATGTACGAGGCGATGGCCTCGTCGATCCGGTTCCCGCCGACGCGCAGGGATGTCGAGACGACGATCCCGCCGAGCGCGATCACGGCGACCTCGCTCGTCCCGCCACCGATGTCGATGACCATGTTTCCCGACGGCCCCGAGATCGGCACGTTGGCGCCGATCGCCGCCGCGAGCGGCTCCTCGATCAGGTAGGCCTCGCGGGCACCGGCCTTGAGCGCGGCATCCTTGACGGCGCGCTTCTCGACCGAGGTCACGCCGGCCGGCACGGAGATCATGACCGCGGGGCCGCTCAGCCGGATCTTCATTCGGCCGCTCGTGGCCTTGTTGATGAAGAACCGCAGCATCGCCTCGGTGATCACGTAGTCGGCGATGACCCCGTCCTTCATCGGGCGGATCGCGTGGATGTTGCCGGGGGTGCGCCCGATCATCTCGCGGGCATCCTCCCCGACGGCGCGGATCCGGCCGTCGTCATCGACCGCCACGACCGAGGGCTCCTGGATGACGACGCCCTTGCCCTCGACGTGGACGAGGACGTTGGCCGTGCCGAGATCGATGCCGATGTTCATGAGGGCGGGTCGGGCTCCACTTCCTGGACGCGCTCGATCCTGGCGCCGAGGTCCAGGAATTTCCGTTCGATGTTCTCATACCCGCGGCGGACGTGGTGCGCGCCGACGATGGACGAGGTCCCGTCGGCCGCCAGCGCTCCCAGGATGAGCGACGCGCCGGCTCGCAGGTCCGAGATCTCG
>JAICVI010000152.1 GCA_025935415.1 Chloroflexota bacterium | reverse complement strand
GTCTGGTCCCTTGACGATCGCCTTGAGGTCGACGGCGGGATCGTCGGGGAACTCGAAGAGGGTCGAGTCGGTGGCGTCGGCCATCGAATAGAGCCGGTCGAGGCCCTCGACGACCTGCTCCCGCAGCGGATCGATCGTCGCCGCCGGAATGGAGCGGCTGGCGCTCTGCAGCGCGGTGTAGGCCTCGGAGAGCAGTTGCTCGGCCAACCGGCGGTCCGTCGTGACGAGGTCCTTGCCCGGACCGAATACGCGGTCGAGATTCGCTCGCGCCTTGGCGAGCGCGCCCTGCGCCGTGTCAAGGCTCGCGATCGCCTGCCCGGGCGCCTGCCTGTCCCCAAGGACGGCATACGCCGTACCGAGGCCGGCGGCGACGACGATCAGGGCCAGGATCGCCACGGCCGCCCGGCGCTGCATCTCCCTGCGGGCGCTGAGCGGCGTCACCCGGCGATTGGGCGTCGCCCGGGTCGGGAGGGCGTCCAGGACCTGTTGCAGGCCGCGGTACAGCGCATTGCCGGCCGCGCCACGCGCCCACCGGGCGCCTGACTGCGCTGCCGCGAAGCCGCCGACCACGGTGTCCGCGAGCGGGATTGGCGAGCGATCCGGCATCCCGGCGAGCGGCTCCGCCGGACGGACGGGGACGGGCACGAGACCCGCCCTCGACACGGCGATCTCCGCCGCCTCGATGATCAGAGCCCCGTCGCTGCCGGTGCCACCCGCGGCGCGGAACCGGGCCGTCAGCTGCTCCGCCGCCGATTGCGGATGGAGGGTGACGAGCACGTCCTTGAGGGCCTCGGCGCCCAGGGAACCGACCACGTTCGGGGAGACGAGGAGGAGCTGGTCGCCGACGTTGATCTCGCCGCGCCAGACGTCGGGCTCGATGTCGGGCGAGGGCAGGCCCCGGTCCCGGTGGGGGTCCGGCAACGTGGAGAGGCGGGCGCCACGGTTCAGGTACGCCTCGGCGGGACCCACGGTGCAGACGTACAGCTCGTTGTCGCGGACCACGGCGAGCCCGACGCCGATCGGGCCGGCTCCGCTGCCGAGGGCGCCGCGCTCGCGCGCATGGGCCAGGCGCTTGTTCGCCACCTGGATCGACTTGACCAGGCACACCCGGATCCCGGCCGATTCGTCGTAGTAGTACTCGCTCCGGATGGAGTCGGCGACGAGGCGCGTGGCCTCGCGAGCCCGCGGGCCTGGCACGCGCGAGGTGACAAGCAGGAAGAGGTGGCCCTTCGTCCGCGTCTGCGCACCGACCCGCGGCTCGACGTGGAGCGCGGTGTCGGGCGAATCGGCGGCGCGCTCGGCGTCGGGGACGACGCCGAGCTTCATCTGGAGCCGGTGGGCCACTGCGGGTCCTCTGCCAGGGTGCTGGGTCGGGGCGCGGATTATCGCATGCGATCTCGTCGCGGCTGCCAGACGCGCGGCAGCCCTCCGGAGTTACGCGCGACCTGCTCGCGCTCGGGCCTCGCGGCGAATCCCGGGCCCCTTCGAGGCCATGTTTCGAGACGCCGCGGTCAACGGCGCCGGATCACCACCCGGAGCTGGCGCACCGACGCGCCACCGGGTGCGGTCCGAAATGCCGACGCGAGATCCTCGCCGTGGAGGAGCAGCTCCTGCCCGACGATCGGGGCATCGGCCTCGATGACGAGGGTCTCGCCCTCGACCTTGATCGCCCGGCAGGCGCCGTGGGCGGCCGGGGCGCGCTCCGCCACGATGGCATCGAAGGTGGCGACGAACCGTGCCCGCCGAAGCTCGTCCTGGAGCCCGAGGTGCGCGGCCGCCTGCGGCATCAGCTCGCCGATGCGGGACATCGGCCGGCGCCTGCGTGGGGCGTCGTCGTCGCTCATGCGCGGATCACGCGGGCTCGGTCGCTGCGGAAGCGGTGAGCTCGGCCCCGCCTTCGCCAGGCCGAACCTGCCAGGGCGTCGCGATCGCCCGAAGCGCCGGATCGAGGTCCTCGAGCGTCGTGGTGGTCACGAAGGCCTGGGGGAGCGCCGCGATCCGGCGCACGAGATGAGCGCGCCGCGCCGGGTCGAGCTCCGAGAAGACGTCATCGAGCAGGAGGAGCGGCGGCCGGCCATCCGTCGCCGTGACGAGG
Organism: Chloroflexota bacterium; assembly: GCA_025935415.1. GTDB lineage: Bacteria > Chloroflexota > Limnocylindria > Limnocylindrales > CSP1-4 > UBA5189. Next base: position 3,380 of record JAICVI010000152.1, on the reverse strand, counting down.
TCGAGCTCGGCCAGCTTGAGCGCCAGGATCGCCGTGCGCTGCTGGCCGCGGGAGGCGAAGGCGGCAAGGTCGCGACCCGCCATCACGAAGGCCGCGTCATCTCGATGCGGCCCGACAAGCGTCGTCCCGTTCCAGAGCTCCTTCTCGGCGGTCTCGGCGAGCCGGCGTGCGAGGGCCTGTCGCGGCGTCTCGTCGGGCCCGGCGGGGGCGTTGGTGACGTACTCGAGGCCCAGCGAACCGGCGGCAGCCTCGTCCGGGGCGATCTCCGCGTGGGCCGCCCGCAGCGGGGCCGCCAAGCGCCGAAGGAGCTCGTGGCGGGCGGCCACGACGGCCCCGCCGGCGTCCAGGAGGGGCTGGTCCCAGTACCGCAGCTCTTCGCGGGAGGCGGTCTCGTCGCGAATCGCGCGCAGCAGCCCGTTGCGCTGCTGGAGGGCCCGTCCGTACGTGGCGAGGTCGGCGGCGTACGCCGGAAAGAGGCTCGAAGCCAGCTGGTCCACGACCGCGCGCCGCAGCGAGGGCGACCCGACCACGAGGAGCATGTCCTCGGGCGCGAACAGGACGACCCGAAGCTTCTCCGACAGTGCCGCCGCCCGGCGCGCAACGCCGTTGACGCGGATCCGCTTGCGCGCGCCGCCCGCCGCGGCGATCGACCCAGGGCGCACCAGCGCGACCTCGACCGCGTCGCCGCCCGCGTGGCCCTCGATCCGGGCGACATCGGCGCCCCAGCGGATCAGCTCCGCATCCGTCGTCGTCCGGTGCGACCCGCCCCGGGCGAGAAGGACCATCGCTTCGAGGAGGCTCGTCTTGCCGGCAGCATTCGGCCCCCACACGAGCTGCGGACCTGCCTCGAATCGCGCCTCGAGCGTCCCGTACGCCCGAAGGTCGGTCAGTCGGAGTGTTTCGATCATGCCGATGCTGGACTTCCCCCGGCGGCTCAGCCGGTCACGTCGAAGGCCCGGCCGAGCAGGTGAGCGAGCCTACGTCCGTACGTGAGCGAACCAGCGGAGGGCGCAACGCGCGACGTGGCCGGTCAGCCGTCCGTATCAGCTCGTGGTGCGAACAGGCATGACGACATGAACATACATCTCATCGCCGATCGGCTTGAATACGCCGGGGGCAAGCGGCCCCTGGAGCTCCAGCGCGAACTGGTCGGCATCGACCTTCTCGAGGACGTCGGCGAGGTACTTCGCATTGAACGCGATCGACGTCCCATCCCCCTCGACCGCGGCCTCGACCTGGCCGACATGGTCGCCGATCTCCGCGTTGGCGCTCACGGTGATCCCCGATTCGCCGTTCGACGAGATCTGGAGCTTCACGATGTTCGCGGACTCGTGGGCGATGAGCGCCGCCGGACGGACGGCGCGCAGGAGCTCCTCGCGGTCGAACTTCGCCATGGTGGTGTGCGCCTTCGGCAGGACGGACTGATAGTTCGGGAACTGGCCGTCGATCAGTCGGCTCACGAGGTCCACGCCCTCGAGGTGGAACAGGATCTGGTTGCGACTCTGGGCCAGCACGACCTCGACCGGGTCGTCCGTGTCGCCGAGGATCCGCGTGAGCTCAGTCAGCGCACGGGCCGGGACGACGACCGCGGTATCGGCGACGGCGTCGAGGATCGGGATCGTCTTCACCGCGATGCGGTAGTTGTCGGCGGCGGCAAGCGTCACCGTCTCGCCCTCGAACCGGCACAGGACGCCCGTCAGGATGGGTCGAGCCTCATCGGTGGCCGCCGCGAAGGCGGTCTCCTCCAGGGCCCGCTTCAGGACGTTCTGGGCGATCCTCGTGGTCGGTCGCTCGCCCGTCGGCTGGATCGACGGGAACTCGTCCGCGTCGATCCCCTTGACGTGCGACTGGAACGGGCCGGCGCTCACGTGGAGCGTCTCGCCGGAGCCGGTCTCGAGGTCGATCCGCTGCCCACCGGGCAGCGAGCTCACCAGGTCCGAGAGGAGGCGCGCCGGCACGGTCGTCGAACCGTCGGCCTCGACCTTCCCGGGCACCCAGTAGACGAGCCCGATCTCGAGGTTCGTCGTGGTCAGCCGAAGGCCCCCGTCCTCGGTCTTGAGGAGGACGTTCGCGAGCACCGGCAGGGTGCTCCTGTTGGAGACGGCCCGGCTGACGACCCCGAGGCCGCGCGCCAGGTTTTCCTGCATCACCGAGAGCTTCACGTCAGGGCACTCCAAGGGCGGGTCGGATCGAGCGATCGACGGTGCGCGTCGAGGTGCTTGGCTGCGTCGCGCAGGGCTCCCGGCTCCCGCGAAGCCGCGTCCGTTGTTGTGTGCGTATCTTCCCCTATCTACGAACGTCCGTCATCACCGTCATAACGCTGTGGACGCCGTGGACGGCCACGCTGGATCCCGCTCGGTCCGGACGTGGAGCGCCACGGCGGGGTGGTGGACCGAGCCCTCGATTCCGTGGACCCGGCCTCCGCATCGTGGTGGATAGCCTCGACCGACCGGAAGCAGGCGCCTCGACCACGGCTCCGATTGTCCACGCCGCCGTGCCAGCTGTCCGACATTGCATCCACGTTGCGAATCGCGCATCCAGATTGCGGTTGCACAGGATTCCCACCGCGCTGGGCCCGGACGGTGGACAACTCCATGGCGCGCATGGCCCGCGAGGACGACGCCCGAAGCGTCAGTCGGCGTAGATCAGCTCGCGGACGGCGGCGATCTCGCGGCGCAGCTCGTCGTTGCCGGCCGACTCGCGGGTGATCTTGTCGCAGGCGTGGAGGACCGTGGAGTGGTCCCGGCCGCCGAGCTCCGCGCCGATCCGGAGGAGCGAGACGTCGGTCTCCTCGCGCATCAGGAACATCGCGACCTGGCGCGGCGTGACGATCGCCTTGTCGCGCTTCTGGCCCTTGAGCTGGTCCATCTGGACGCCGTAGTAGTCGGCGACGGCCCTGGCGATCCGCTCCGGTGTGACCTGCCGCTTCTTCGGGTTGTAGAGGACGTTCGAGAGGACCGCCTGGGCGAGCTCGATCGAGATCGGCATCGCCCCCATCGAGGCGTACGCGACGATCCGGTTCAGGGCGCCCTCGAGCTCGCGGATGTTGCTCACGACCTTGCGGGCGACGAATTCGATGACGTCCGAGGTGATCGGGACCGCGCCCTCCTCGGCCTTCGCCCGGAGGATCGCGATCCGGGTCTCGAGGTCCGGCGCTGTCAGGTCCGCGATCAGGCCCCACTCGAACCGGCTGCGGAGCCGCTCCTCGAGGGTGAGGATCGCCTTCGGTGGCCGGTCGCTCGAGAGGACGATCTGCTTGCCGTCCTCGTGGATCGCGTTGAACGTGTGGAAGAACTCCTCCTGGGTCCGCTCCTTGTCGGCGATGAACTGGATGTCGTCGATCAGGAGGAGGTCGATCCGGCGGTAGCGGGCCCGGAACT
>JAICVI010000193.1 GCA_025935415.1 Chloroflexota bacterium | reverse complement strand
GCGGTGACCAACCCGATCGGGTTCCAGGGTCGGAACGTCCGGATCGCGGTGTTCGACGCCTTCGCGCCGCTCGTCCACCTCGGCGCCCTGCAGACCGTCGCCGCAAAGCTCCACATGGAGCTGATCGCGGTCGTCGCCGAGCCGTACGCGGTCGCGAGGGTCCTCGATTCCGAGCAGGTCCGGCAGGGCGGCGCGCTGTTCGTGGACGTCGGCGGCGGCACCACCGACGTCGCCCTGGTGCGCCAGGGCGGGATCGAGGGCACCCGGATGTTCGCGCTCGGCGGGCGGGCGTTCACGAAGTCGATCGCCGATCGCCTCGAGCTGCCGTTTCCGCGGGCCGAGGCGCTGAAGGTCGACTACTCGCGCGGCATCGCCGGCGAGCGCGAGGCAGACGTGCGCGAGATCGTCGAGGACGACGTGGCAGTCTGGGCGGCAGGCGTCGAGCTCGTCATGGAGGAGCTGGCGGGCGGCGACCTGCTCCCCGGGCGCATCTACGTCTGCGGCGGCGGCTCGCGGCTGCCCGAGGTGCGCGCGGCGCTCGCCGAAGCCGGATTCGCGAAGCGGCTGCCGTTCGCGCGGCCGCCGGAAGTGCAGATTCTCGCCCCCGACCACATCGAGACCATCCGCGACGACACCCGCCTGCTCGAGGACCAGCAGGACGTCACGCCGATGGGCCTGGCGTTCCAGGCCATCGAGCTCGGGAGCTCGCAGAACCCGCTTGACGCCGCGCTTCGGCGGGTCGTGAAGGCGATGAAGATCTGATGGCCGGGCGAGAGGGCGCGTCGCCGATCGAACCCCGGGACCGCTCGGGCGCGTCGCCGGCACCGATGCCGACCGAGCCGGAGTTGCCGGCGCCGCTGTCGCTCATCTACCTCGACGTCGACGACGAGATCACGTCGGCCGCGGCTCGGATCCGGGCGGCCGGCGCCGACGACGTGGCGCTGGTGCTGCCGTATGGCTCGCGGCTCGCCACGTCGCGGATCAACTTTCGGCTGCTCGCCCGCGAATCCGCGTTCCGTGGAAAGCGCCTCGAGATCATCGCGGCAGACGCGTCGGCCCGGGCCTTGTCCGAGGCCGCGGGATTGCCGACCCACGCCTCCGTGGCCGCGTTCGAGTCGCGCCGCTCCAGCGAGACCACCGGCGGGGAGGATGGAGGCGGAAACGAGGCGGGTGCCGGCACGGAGGCGGGTGCCGCCACTCCTGCCGGCGGGATCCGGGGCGCCGCCGGGGCCGCTCGCGCCGTGGCGCTCAGCGCCGCATCGGCCGCCTCGGCTGCCACGGCCCGCGTGCGCGGCGCGGGCGCCGGCGACGAAGAGGAGACGCAGACACGCATGCTGGCCGTGCCTCGCCGGAGGGCCGCTCGCGTTCCGGTGGTCGGGCCACCGCGTCCGCCGGTGCGGCGAGGGCTCGCGATCGGCGTCGGGCTCGCAGTGATCGTGGCCATCATTGCCGGCGGCTTCGCGGCCCTGGAGTTCCTGCCCAGCGCCACGATCACGCTGCACCCCCGCTCCGCCCCCCTCGGCCCGCTGGAGCTCACCGTCGAGGCGCGCGAGGACGTCACGGCGCCCGACGCAGCGGCGATGACGGTCCCCGCCCGCCGCTTCACCTTCCCGCTGGAGGCGAGCCAGACGTTCACGGCAACCGGCACCCATGTCGACGAGGCGAAGGCCACGGGGACGGTGACGTTCTCGAACTTCGATACCGGCCGCGGCGTCCTCATCCCGAAGGGCAGCGTGGTCCAGACCGATGACAAGGTCGAGTTCGAGACACTTGCCGAGCTGACGTTGCCCCGCGCACAGATCGACTTCTTCCCGCCGTTCCCGGTGCGACCCTCGAGCGCCGACGTCGGCGTGCAGGCCGTCGAGCCCGGCACGGCCGGAAACGTCGGCAACAACACGATCACCGACATCAAGGGCGGCGGTCGGAACCTCCGAGTGACGAATGCCCAGCCAACGACCGGCGGCGCCCACGAAGAGCTGCCGGAGGTCAGCGCTCAGGATGTCGAGGCCGCCCAGACGGCACTCACGGCGGCGCTCGTCGCGGAGCTCGACCAACAGGTCACGGCGGGCGAAGGGGTCCCACCCGGCTTCGCGCTCTTCACCTCGACGAAGGCTGTGGGCGACCCCGCGTACACGGTCGACCCGAAGACGCTCGTCGGCCAGCAGGTCGAGCAGTTCGACCTGGGCGCGACGGCGGAAGGCAGCGCCCTCGGCGTGGATCCCAGCCCGATCCAGGCGCTCGCGGAGGCCCGTCTGGCGACCGAGGTCGCGGCCGGCTGGAAACTCCAGCCCGGATCGGTTGTTTCGACGCTCGGGACGCCCGCGGTGCTCGGAACCTCGATCAGCTACCCCGTGTCCGCCAGCGCGACCCAGGTCCGCACGGTCGACCAGGCCGGGCTGCTGGCCGCGATCCGCGGCCTCGGGCTGCCGGAGGCGCGCTCCACGCTCGACGACTTCGGCGATGTCGCCATCGAGGTCTGGCCGGACTGGGTGACCCGCATCCCGACCCGCGCCGACCGTGTTGACCTCATCCTCGGCGATCCGCAGCCCTCGGCGGCGCCGTGATGCCAGAACCGGCGACCATCCGAGCGGCCGCGGGCGGGCCCGGAGAGCCGCGACGGCTCCTCGGCATCGACCTCGGGCAGCGCCGAATCGGGCTTGCGATCGCGGACGCGGACGGCCTCACGTCACGGCCGCTCGCCACCGTCAACCGTGCGCGGTCGCTGCAACCTGAGGACGATGCCGCCACGCTGGCGAGATTCGCGATGGAGCAACGGGTCACGGAGCTCGTCGTCGGCCTGCCGCTCGAGGCACGCGGTACGCGTGGCCCGATGGCCGAGGAGGCGGAAGCATGGGCGGGCGCCGTCGCGGCGCTGCTGGGGCTGCCGGTGACGATGCGCGACGAGCGGCTCTCCAGCCACCTGGCGGAATCTCGCCTCGGCCCGATGCCCCGCGGCCGCTCCGGCGGTGCCCCGTCGCGGACCCAGCGAGACAGGTATCGTGAAAAGGTGGATCGAGAGGCCGCCGCGATCATCCTCCAGGACGAGCTCGATGCCCGGCGCGGTTCCGGGCGCGTGACGGGGTGACCGTTCGAAACGGCCGCGGGCCGCGAGAGCCGGAGATGCCTTCGTGGCGCGCGTCCGACGGTCGGGGCAACCCGCCCGTGTACCCGCGCCGCCGGAACGGCAACCGCGACGATCGTCGCGGCTTCCGCGTCCCAGGGATCTTCAGGTTCCTCATCTTTGCCGGCGTGCTCGCCGGCATCGTCCTGATCGCCATGCTCACCGTCTTCCGGCCGCTCGCTCGGGCGGGCGTCGTGGACTGGGCCTGGAACAACCAGTGGGCGATCAACCGCATTCCCTTCGTCGCCGATTTCGTGAAGGAGGACCTCGGCCCAGCGCTGACCGCCAAGGCCGGCTCGGACCCGACCGAGAGCGTCTTCACGGTCGAGCTCAATGACACGATCTCGACGCTCGCGCCGCGCCTCGTCGCGGGTGGCTACGTGAAGAGCGAGCGAGCCTTTCTCTACACCGGCCTGGTGACGGCGTTGAACCAGAAGCTTTCTGCCGGCACGTTCGTCCTGCGCGGCGACATGACGCCGGCGGAGGTCGCGGACGCGCTGGTCACGGCTCGCGTCCTGATCCAGACGACGGACCTGACCTTCCGCGAAGGCCTTCGCATCGAACAGATGACGGCGCTCCTCGAGACCAAGCAGACAGGCATTGATCCGCAGGCGTTCTACGACCTCGCGACCAATCCCCCCGCCGAGCTCCTGGACAGCTACCCGTGGCTGAAGGCCATCCTGCCCAAGGGCGCGAGCCTCGAGGGCTTCCTCTTCCCGGACACCTACCAGGTCGTGACCTCGAGCAACGGCGGGAACGTCAAGGTGACCGACGCCGAGGCGCTCATCCGGATGCTGCTCGACCGTTTCCACGAGGTCGTGGGCGACGCGCGCCTCCAGGTGCCCAAGGATCGGGGTATGAACTTCTACGAGATCGTCACGCTCGCCTCGATCGTGGAGCACGAGGCGATCGTCGACAAGGAGCGGCCGCTCATCGCCGGCGTCTACCAGAATCGCCTCGATGGCCTCCACGGCGTGGCAAAGATCCTCAACGCCGACCCGACGGTCACCTACGCGAAGGACACCATGGCGCTCGCCAAGCTCCCGCTCGATCAATGGCAGG
>JAICVI010000244.1 GCA_025935415.1 Chloroflexota bacterium | reverse complement strand
TTCGCGAACGCGACCGCCTCGGGCCGCGGCTCGATGGCGTTGAGGTCGGCGATGGCGCCCTCGGCCTTCGAGACGACCTTCTGGGTCACGACGAGGACGTCGTCCTCACGTGCCGGCAGCGCGCCGGACGTGGCCTCCAGGGCGCCGATGATGAGCTGCGGCAGGTCGTCGCCGACGTTCACCTCCGGGATGCCCTCGAGGGCGATGACCTCGATGCACGACGGCTCGCGAGGCTCGCCGACCTCGGGGGGCCCGCCGTGGCGGGCTCCTGCCGGCTGCTCAGCCACGCCATGACCCGAGCGCGGCCTCGGCGGCGACGAGGTCGGCGGAGGTATCGACGTCGAGTGCCAGCGGGGAGTCGACCGCGACGAATCTCGCCCCCGCGGCTGCTGCCGCCGCCTCGTGGGCGTGCCGGCTGCCGTCGCCGAATCGTGGCGGAATCACGGCCGGCGGTGCGAGGAGGAGGGCGTTCGTCCCGGCGCCGTGCCGGTCGCTCACCATCGCCACCAGGCTGGGTCCCGCGGCGGCCCGATCGGCCTCGCGGATCAGGTCGTCGATGGCGGCACTGGAGACCGCCGGCAGGTCGGCGGGCAGCACCAGGACGGCGCTCGCGCCTCTCGCCAGGGCCACCGATCGGGCCGCTTCGATGGCTTGGTTGAGACCCGGCGCGCGCTCGACGAGCCCGATCGCTCCGTGCCTGCCGGCGAGCTCGGCCGCGTCGCCGTCCATCGTCACGACGATCGTCCCCTCGATCCGGACCGCGTCCCGCGCCGCCTCGAGCGTTCGCCGCAGCAGCTGCGTCACCAGCGCCAGCCGCTCCTCGGCGTCGAGATCCGCGCCGAGGCGGCTCTTGGCCGACTCGAGCCCGCGAATGGGGACGAGCGCCCAGGTGCGCGAGAGGTCGGCGTGCGCGGCGGGCTCCACGCCGGCAGCGTAGCGGCCAGAGCTCCCCAGTCCGCGGTCACGATCCCTTCATCGCGGCGTCCAGCATCTCGCCGGCGAGCCGGGCGCGCCCTGCGGCGTCGGTCATGACCGTGTCGGTCACCACGACCCGCATCCCGAGCGCCTCGATCGCGCCGGCCTGTCCGGCATCGAGGCTGTCGATCACGAAGACATCGGCGATCCCGGTGTACTGGCGCGCCACGCCGAGGGCGCTGGCCTCCTGGCCCAGGGACACGAGCATGCGGTCGGCCGGGCCTTTCAGCGCCTTGCCCCCGACGATCCCGGAGACTGCCACGACGCGGGCCCCGCGCGACCGCGCCGTCTGGAGGCCCGCCTCGATCCCTTCCACGGCGAGGATCGGCCGGACCGATACGAAGGGGTTCGAGGGCGCGATCAGGACGGCGTCCGCCACCTCGAGCGCGGCCACCACCTCCGGCGTTGCGATCGCGTCCTCGATGCCCGCGAACCGGAGGTCGAGCACCGCTGGCTCCTGGTGGAGCCGCACGAAGTAGTCCTGGAACCCGAGCCAGCCGTCGTCCGTGAGCACTTCCGTTCGCACGGATGCGTCGGTCATGGGCAAGATGACTGCCTCGACCCCCAGCGAGCGCTGGAGGTCGCGGGAGATGTCGGTCGGGCGGTCGCCCCGGCGAAGACGGGCCGTGCGGACGACATGGGTGGCGAGGTCGCGATCGCCGAGCCGGAACCACGTCTCCTCGCCGTAGCGCTCCAGCATCCCGGCGGCTGCGAAGGTCTCGCCCTCGATGCCCCAGCCCCATTCGCGATTGGCGATGCCCGCGAGGGTGTAGAGCACCGTGTCGTGGTCGGGCGAGACGAGCAGCCCGTGCCGCTCGACGTCGTCGGCGGTGTTGACGATGACCACGACCCGGGAGCCGAGGTGTGCCTGGAGCCCGTCGGCGAGCTTCGCGCCGCCAACGCCCCCGGCGAGCAGGACGATGGTCTCGGAGCTGCTCGACGATGGCATGCGGCCCACCCGCGACTCCTCCATGTGCGGCCGCCGCATCACCGGCGCACAGGTCTCGCGCGGTCGCGGCGCGTCAGGTTACTGCAGCCCCGGACGGCTCGAACCAGTCGCGAGCTGGCTTCGCCGGTGCCTGCCCGCACCACCGTCTTCCGGAAGCGTCGAAATCTGCCCGGGCGGTTCTCTGGAAACCTCACAGGTCTGTCACAGAACCTTCTTGACTGCCTACGCCGGCGGGTCGATGCTTCCCCAACATACCCACCGGGACCCGGCAAAGTTGAGGGAGTGTCACCGTGCGTTCTCGTCTGCGTGGATTCATGGCCGTTGCGCTCGTCGCATCGAGCGCGCTCTTCACAGGACTGGCACCGGTCCTGGCGGCTGGGCCGCCGGATGACACCCCCGTCCTGCTGACGCCCAAGGGCGAGATCGGCGACGAATTCCGCGGCAACGACGAACAGCAGGAAGGCATCGAGAAGCTTCGCGATGCCTACTACGCGAGCCGGCTGCTCGGCGGCGACGTCCAGCTGACGCTCACCGACGTGGCGACCCTCCGCACCAAGGCCGCCAAGCAGGCGAGCGCGATCGCGCATGCCGCGCCGGCGGGCGCGACCCGCGGCGGCGCGTGGGTCCAGCAGGGACCCAACCCGATCGTGCAGGTCGCCCGCAC
>JAICVI010000019.1 GCA_025935415.1 Chloroflexota bacterium | reverse complement strand
GTGATCGACGAAGCGTCTGCCGCCGACAAGCCGCTGCCGATCACCTTCGTGGTGGTGCCGGAGTTCGTCGCGCGCCACTGGTGGGAGCGGCTGCTCTACAACCAGTCCGCGAAGCGGCTGCGCCGGGCGCTCCTGGGCCGCCCGCACACCGTGGTCGTCGACGTGCCGTACCGCCGTGATGGGGTTGCCCTGACAGCCTGAGACTCGGGCCCGCAGCGCCGGTCGCCCTTGGCGTGCGATGCTCTGCGGATGCACGTCTGCCCAAAGCGCGCTGCCTCGTGAACGAGGGCTCCAAACCCCCGAGCGAAGGTCCGAAGCACCTCCAGGGTCGCAAGCTCGGCGACCGCCGAGTCCGGATCGAGCGACCGCACTCCGCCTACTTCCGCTACACGGGCGAGGGGACGCTCGTGGCGAAGGAGGCTGCATCGGCGCCTCGCACGAAGGCCGGCCGCGCGCTGGCGCGCATCCGCGGCGTGCTGTTCGGGCGGCCGCTTTCGAGCCACGAGGAGATCACCGAGCGGCTGTCCAAGGCCAAGGCGCTGGCGATCTTCAGCTCCGACGCGATCAGCTCGTCCGCGTACGCGACCGAGGAGATCCTGCGCGTCCTCGTGCTCGCCGGGGCCGGCGCGCTCATCCTGAGCCTGCCCCTGGCGATCGCGATCGCCTTCCTCCTGACCGTCGTCTCGATCAGCTACCGACAGGAGATCCACGCCTACCCGTCCGGCGGCGGCGATTACGCGGTCGCGCGAGCGAACCTCCCGGGGATCTTCGCGCTGATCGTCGCCGGCGCGCTGCTCGTCGACTACACGATGACGGTCGCGGTGTCGACCTCCTCGGCCGTGGAGCAGGTCATCTCGGCCGTGCCGAACCTCGAGGACATCCGCGTCGAGATCGGGGTGGTCGCGATCGTGCTGATCATGATCGGCAACCTGCGCGGCCTCCGCGAGTCCGGGAACATCTTCGCCATCCCGACGTACCTCTTCGCGGGCTCGACGCTCCTGATGGTCGTGGTCGGGGTGTTCCGGGTGGTCGTCCTGGGTGAGAGTGCGCCCCCGCCCAACCCGGTTCCCGGGCAGCCCGATGCGATCCAGGCCGTGAGCCTGCTCCTGATCATCCGCGCTTTCGCCTCGGGCTCGGTCGCCCTCACCGGAACCGAGGCGATCGCCAACGGCGTCCCGGCGTTCAAGCGCCCCGAGCCGAAGAACGCCGCGACCACGCTGACCGTGATGGCGGTGCTGCTCGGCGTGCTGTTCGTGGGCATCACGTTCGTGGCCGATTCGTTCGGCATCGTGCCGCGCGACTTCCCGACGGTGCAGACCGTGATCAGCCGCGTCGCGGCCACGATCTACGGCGAGAACACGCTCCTCTTCTATCTCTACCAGACGTTCACGGCCCTCATCCTCTTCCTCGCCGCGAACACCTCGTTCAACGCCTTCCCCAGGCTGGCCGCCATCCTCGCGGAGGACGGCTTCATGCCCCGCCAGTTCAGCTTCCGGGGAGATCGCCTGGCGTTCACGTCGGGCATCGTCATCCTCAGCGTCGCCGCGAGCCTCCTGATCATCGCCTTCGGAGGCATCACCACGGCCCTGATCCCGCTCTACGCCGTCGGCGTGTTCATCGCCTTCACCATCGGCCAGACGGGCATGGTCATCCACTGGCGACGTCAGCGACCGCCGGGCTGGCTGCGCGGGCTCGCGATCAACGCCTTCGGGGCCGTGCTGACCGGATCGGTCTTCGTCGTCGTGCTGGTCGCGAAGGCCCCGACGTCGCTGCTCGTCGCGGTGATCATCCCGGTCCTGGTCGGGGTCATGCTCTTCATCCACCGGCAGTACGAGGCCTCCAGGAAGGAGCTCGCCGTCCGTCCGAACGCGGTCATCCGCGGGCCGCACCGCGAGGAGCGGGTCGTGGTTCCGGTGCCGGCGCTCAACCGCGCCGTGGTCCAGGCGGTGAACGTCGCCCGCTCCATCGACTCGAACGTCCAGGCGATCCTCGTCTCCGACGACCCCGAGGATGCCAACAGGATCAAGACGCAGTGGGAGCGCCAGATCCCCGATGTCCCGCTCGTGATCGTCGAATCGCCGTATCGGGCGCTCGTGGCGCCGCTGCTGGCCTACCTCGACGTCCTCGATCGCGCCTGGCCTCCGGAGAAGGAGGCACCGATCACCTTCGTGGTGATCCCGGAGTACGTCGCACGCAGCTGGTGGGAGCGGATCCTCTACAACCAGTCGGCGAAGCGGCTCCGGCAGGCCCTCCTCGGGCGGCCGCACACGGTCGTGGTCAACGTGCCGTACCGGCGCGAATCCGGCGATGTGCCCGACAAGCCGGAGAAGCCGGCGGACAAGCCGGCGGGGGTCCCGCCGCCGGCATGACGCCGGCGTGACTGCCTCCTCGTTCTCGGGTCGCCCGTCGAGCGAATCGGCGCCCGTTCCGCGCGAGCTCGCCGGATTGCTCGTGGTCGCGGCGCTCATCCGAATCATCGGGCTGGCCGGACCAGGCCACGCGGGCGATATCCACGCCTTCGTGGAGTGGGCGGAGGGCGCCGCGAAGGCGGGGCTCGGGGGCTACTACGCCGCGGGCGGCACCTCGAACTACCCGCCGATGCTGTACCTCCTGTGGCCCCTCGGGGTCGCCTTCGACGGCGGCGACCTGGTGTTCGCGATCCGGACGCTCTCGATCCCCTTCGACCTCGGCCTGGGCGCGCTGCTGTTCCACGTCGGACGATCGATCGGCGGGCGTGATCGGGAGGGGCTCGTCGCTGCCGGGCTCTACCTCCTGAACCCCGCGGTGATCCTCGTCGGCCCGATGTGGGGCCAGGTCGACGGCATGGGAGCGCTGCCGATGGTCGCCGCGATCGTCGCGGTCGCCCGGGGCAGGGTCGCGCTGGCCGGGGTGCTCGCCGTCCTGGCGGGGCTGGTCAAGCCGCAGTTCGGGATCGCGGCGTTCGTGCTGCTGGGCCTCGGCCTGTTCTGGCTGCGCGAGCCGGGCGGCGTCCGCAGGATCGCCACCGTGGCGCTTGCGGCGATCGCGACGTTCGTCGTGGTGCTGCTGCCGCTTGGCCTCACTCCCGGCTCCTACCTGGACCTCATGGGTGACACGTTCAGCCAGTACCCGTACATCTCGCAGTTCGCGTTCAATCCCTGGGGAATGCTCTTCGGCTTCGGCGATGACGACGCCGCGTGGTTCCGGATCGGGACCGCGATCGCGATCGCGGGAATCGCGGCGAGCCTGTGGCTCCTGCGCTGGCGGCGCGACCTCATCGGAATGCTGGGGGTCAGCGTCCTCCTCGGCCTCGTCATCTATTTCCTGCCGACGCGGGTCCACGAGCGCTACCTCTACGGCGCGATCGCGTTCCTGGCGCCGCTGGCCGCCGTGCACCTGCGGCTCCGCTGGCCGTTCGTGGCGCTCAGCCTGAGCTTCTTCACAACCCTCGCCTACGTGCTTGCGAACTCGCCGTACCGGATCCTGCCGGGCGACCGCATCGAGGCGTTCCCGGACTCGGTCATCGGCCTGATGTCGGCCGTGATGACGATTGCGGGCGCCTGGGTCGCATGGCGCGTCATCCGGCTTCTGCGCGCGAGCCCTCTGTCGGCCGTGTCGACAGCCGCTTCGCGCTAGCGTTCCGCCCATGGCTGGAACCTCGCCCCCACCGCCGCGAACCGAGCCCGGCCCGGGCCAGGAGTCGGCCTGGGACTACCCGAGGCCGCCGCGCGTGGAGCCGGTGCCGGAACGGATCCGCGTCGTCCTCGAAGGCATCGAGCTCGCGTCTTCGACGCGGGCCCTGCGCGTCCTCGAGACCGCCGGGGCGCCCGTCTACTACCTGCCACCGGAGGATGTCCGCACCGACCTCCTCGCGCCGTCGAAGCACACGACCATCTGCGAGTGGAAGGGCACCGCCAGCTACCGGACCGTGGTCACGCCCGGCGGCCGCGTCGTCCCGAATGCGGCATGGACCTATTTGGACCCGAACCCGGCCTTCGCGGCGATCCGCGATCACATCGGGTTCTACGCCTGGGCGGTCGACGAGGCCTGGGTCGGCGACGAGCTCGCAACACCCCAGCCGGGCCATTTCTACGGCGGCTGGATCACCTCGAGGGTCGTCGGGCCGTTCAAGGGCGAGCCCGGAACCCAGGGCTGGTAGGGGGTCTAGCGGCCCGCCACCAGGTGGGTCGCGCCACTTGCGTCAAACCGGCGCCCCGACGGCGTCTCGACGACCCGGAGCACGACCTCGGCGCAGGCCGGGCAGCGCACCACGACACCCGGGCCGCGCATGTACACGCGCAGGGTCCCGACCACGCTCACGGTCCGGCAGTGCGCGCACTGCTCCTCCATGGCGGTCACCTCCCGCCCGAAGACGCTCATGAGCAATCCGGCGATTGCGTTGCCGTCGACGCTGAGCTCGACGGCGGGGTCGTCGCGCATGAGGGCGATTCGGTCCTGCATCGTTCGATTCTCGCTCCCGTGCCTTGTCAGGTGCCGGTCGGGCCGAAGCGCTCGGTCCGGATGCGGTCCGGCGGCAGGCCGAGCCGTACCAGGCCGTTGGCCACGGTCTCGACGAGGGCCGTGGGGCCGCATGCGTAGGCGCGCACCGACGCTCCCAGCGGCTCGAGCACGTCCGCCAGCATCGCCTCGTCGATCCGCCGGGCGTAGCCGGTCCAGCCCGGCGGCTGCTGCCGGGTCAGGGTATGCACCACCGCGAACCCGTCGCCCGCGCTCGCGAGGGTGTCGAGCTCGGCGCGGTAGATGATCTCTTCTGGCCCCCGCGAGCTGAGCAGGAGCCTTGCCGGGGTCCCGGCAGCTCCGTTGGCTGCGGTGGCTAGGCTGGCTGCGCTGGACCGCGCCCGATGCCTCGCCATCGCCATCAGCGGCACGACGCCGGAGCCGCCCGCGACGAGCAGCAACGGCCCGCCGAGCGCCGCCTCCCAGACGAAGTAGCCACCGATCGGACCGCGGAGCTCCAATCGATCGCCGGGCACGACGACCTCGTGCAGGAACGCCGAGACCTCGCCGCCGGGAATCCGCTCGACGGTGATGTCGACCTCGCCCGAGCGCTCCGGCTCGGACGCGATCGAGTAGGAGCGCTCGACGCTGTAGCCGTCCTCGGCCGTGAGCCGCAGGTCGAGATGCTGGCCGGCCCGATGCCCGTCCCACCCGGGCAGCCCGAGGGTGAAGGTTCGAACGGTCGGCGTCTCGTCGCGGACGGCCGTGACCGTCGCCAGCTGCCAGTCGATCGCGTTGGTCATCGGCCGACCCGGAACGCGCTGCGAGCCCGCCGCATCAGTCGCCCGAGTAGCGCTCTTCGAGCCATTGGTCGCCGCGGTTGTGGTAGCCGAGAGACTCCCAGAACCCGGGCTCGTCGCGGTCCTGGATCCGGAGGCCGCGGATCCACTTGGCGCTCTTCCAGAAGTACCGTGCCGGGACCACCAGCCGCGCCGGACCGCCGTGCTCCGGCTGGAGCGGCCTGCCGTCGTACTCGTAGGCGACGAAGGCCTGGTTGTTCAGGACATCGGCGAGGGGGAGGTTCGTCGTGTACCCGCCGTCGCACGTGGCGACGACGAACGCCGCGCGCTGGTCGAGCTCGACGCCTTCCAGGAGGGTGTCGAGGCTCACGCCCTTCCAGCGCATGTCCAGGTGGGTCCACTTGGTGACGCAGCTGATATCGACGACGTAGTCGCGGCTCGGGAGCGCGAGGAATTCGTCCCACGTCCACTGGGCCGGCTGGCCGACCAGGCCCTCGATCCGCAGCGACCACCGATCCAGTGGGGTGCGGGGTGTCGGACCCGCGGAGAGCACGGGGAAATCCGGCGTCAGGTACTGCCCAGGTGGGGTCCGGCGGCGTCGCTCGTCAGGCGAGAGGCCGGCGGCATCGGGCGCGGCATCGCGCCGCCCGACGAACCCGCGGGTGACGAACCGCTCGCCCACCTTCACCTCCAGAGCTGTGCCTCGCGATTGTGGCAGCCGACCTGTGTCGCGTTGCTGACATCGAGCGCGTTCGAAAGAGTCCCGCAACCCGGCCGCAGGGCCTGCAACCGCTGCGACCCGTCCTCGGTGTCACGGTGGGGACGGCACGCAAGGAGGCCCTCATGCAGCAGACACCAGTCATGCAGCGCGTGGTCGACGACAAGGAGCACGAGCACGCGCATTCGGGCGTCGTGCACACTCACGACCACTACCACGTGACCCACGCGTACGCCGGGACGGTGCTGGGCGAGTTCGACCATCGCTCCGAGTACCACCAGCACGAGCACAACCATGCTCCGCTGGTGCATGCCCACAAGGACCGCGACCAGGGCGACGAGAGCGCGGACCACGCGAAGGCGGCGCACGTGCACGACCACACGGCGCCGGCGACTGCCGGAGGAATCTGATGGCAAACCTCACCGAGAAGAAGCGCGACAGCCTTCGCGCAGACCAGTTCGCGTATGTCGACAGCAAGGGCGGCGAGCACCTGCCGCTGAACGACGAGTCGCACGTCCGCAACGCCATGGCCCGCTGGAACCAGACGGAGTTCGAGAGCGCCACGGCGAAGGAGAGCGCACGAAGGAAGATCGTCAGCGCGGCGAAGCGCCACGGCATCGAAGTCTCCGACGATTCGGGCGTGGCCAAGCCGTCCGGCAAGTCCTGATCGAACGCTCGTGAGCATCCTCCGAGACGCCGTCCGCGGCGCCCTCGCCGGCGCTGCGGCGACGTGGGCCATGGACCAGGTGACGACGGTGATGCTGGCCGTGCAGGCGCCAGAGGTGACGGCGCAGGAGGAATCCGCCCAAGCCAACGGCAAGGGCTCCGTCACGAACCTCGTCGACCGGGTCGAGGCCGAAACCGGGCTCGTCGTCCCACCGGCGCGCCGCGCGATCGTCGAGATGGCCGTGCACTACGCGCTCGGGGCCGTGCCCGGCGCGATCTATGGCGTCCTCCGGCGCTGGGTCCCGTTCGCGCGCGCCGGAAGCGGGCTGTTCTATGGGCTCGGTGTCTTTGCCGCGAACGACGAATATCTCAACACGAAGCTCGGGCTTGCGGCGCCGCCCTCGGCGTATCCGCCCGAGACGCACCTGCGGGGGCTGGCGGGACACGCTGTCCTGGGCGTCGCCACGGAGACCGGGATCCAGCTGCTGGGCGGCTGACCGCTCTCCTGGTGCGACCACCACTGGCGGGCGTCCGACGGCCTACCGCTCCTCGAGCCCGATGGCGATGCGCGCCGCTCGGACCAGCGCCCCGGGAGCCCGCCGCAATGCCGCCCGCTCGACTTCCTCGAACCACGGCCGCGGCGTGCCGACCGCGTTGGCAGGTGGGCCGGCCGGGGTGATGAACAGGGTTCCGTCCTTGCGAAGCACCTTCAGGCGGGCGCTCCCGTCCGCGTTTCGGGTGAACTGGAGGTCGGTCGAAGCGGTACCCACGCGGACGTTACGAAGCGTGAGCTCGGGGACGGACCTCGGGAGCCGGGGCCGGACGATGGCCAGCATGCGCAGCGGAGCGAAGGGGTACAGGCCCAGCGCCAGCTGCAACGTCTGGATGACCGCCGAGGCCGACCAGGCCTGCGGCGAGCAGGCATCCGGGTAGGCGGCTGGCGGCACGCTCGGGAGCCGGCGATGGCCCGTCAGGGCCTCGGGCAGGCGCCCCTCCGGGGAGGCCGCCGCGCCTTCGAAGAGCGCCTCCGCGAGACGATCCAGATGGTCGTCCAGGCCGTAGCGCTTGAGCCCGAGCGCGATCGTCGCGTTCTCGACCGGCCAGACCGCCCCCAGGTGGTACGCCAGCGGGTTGTAGGAGGGATGCTCGGACGACAGCGTCCGAACGCCCCAGCCGCTGAACATCGCGGAGCTCAGGAGGCGGTCGGCGACGAGCCGGGCGCGTTCGGGTGGCACGATGCCCGCCGCCAGCGCGTGCCCCGGGTTGGAGCCGACCGAGCCGACCTGCCGGCCCTCGGCATCGAGGGCCATCGCGTAGAAGCCCTCGCGCGGCATCCAGTACGCCTCGTGAAACTGCCGCCGGAACGTCGTGGCCCGCTCGAGCAGGGCGTCGGCGGCGCCCTCGTCACCGAGGACGAGCAGCATCTCGGCCATCCGCTGGAGTGCCAGGAAGTGGAACGCCTGCTCCTCGACGGTCGCGATCGGCGCCTCTGCGGCCCGCCCGTCGGCGTGGCGGATCGCCTCGTCCGAATCCTTCCAGCCCTGGTTCTCGAGGCCGGCCGGGGAGCGCCGCAGGTATGTGACGAAGCCGTGCTCGTTCTTCGTGCCGTCGGCCCACTCGATTGCCCGGAGGGCCGCGTCGCGGAAGCGCCGCAGGACCCGATCGTCGCCGGTCCAGTGCCACAGCTCGCTCAGCGCGACGACGAAGAACGCCGGCGTCGTCTGGCTGCCGTAGTAGGCGTCGCGCGGCCAGATCCCCAGCGTGGACAGCGGCCCGCGCCGGAGCTCGTGGAGCATCTTCCCGGGCTCGGCGTCGCGCCACGGGTCGTCCTCGTTGGCCTGTGTCGAGGCGCAAACCTCCAGCGCCCCCCGCAGCGCCGCCGTCCCAGCCATGGCGGATTGCCAGCCCGCGGTCAGCGCGTCCCGCCCGAAGAAGCCGGTGAAGGTGGGGACGCCGGCGTTGACGATCCAGCCGGGGCGGCGCGGCCCGCCGGGCGGCGCGAGGAGGTCGGCCTCGAGGTCCTGGTTGCGCAGGGCGAAGAGATCCTCGATCGCCCGTTCTGCCGGCAGCCGCAGCCGTTCGGGACCTTCGACACGCAGCCTCGACAGCCGCCAGGCGGCTCGCTGTCGCGCGCGGGCATGCACGTCGACCTCGCCCTCCGACGCGTCAGGTGAGCGCCACTGCCCGGCAACACGGGACGTGACCCGGAACGGCAGGTGCAGCTCGCCCCGCGCCGCGATCCGCACGCGGAGGGTGATCCCGGCGTCGTTGGCGTCGGCGTCGAAGGACGTGCCCGTTGCGTCGCGCGGCGAAGCGGCAAGGAGCCGGACGCGAACGGCACGCCCGAAGCGCAGGCGCTCCCGCTTTGCCTCGTAGCGAAGCTCCAGCGAGCGTGGTCCGAGCCGGACCGTGACCTCGCCACGCTGCCGGCGCTCGCCGCCGACCTCGGCGATGTCGGCGAAGTCGGCGTCCACCTCCAGGCGGATCCGGCCCTGCCACGGCACGGCAGAGTGGTTCTGGATCGTCCAGGTGTCGAGCATCCCGGCACCGACCCGTCGCTCCAGCTCGAGGTCCAGGGCGTCCTCGGGCAGGATCGGGCCCGCTGCCTGGCCGCCCGGGACGGGCACGCGATAGCGAGCGATCAGCATGTCGGCCTCCGGCCGCGCCGACGAGACCAGCTCGGGCGGCCGGTCGTCGATGGTGAGGCGGTAGCGGGACAGGATCCGCGTGTCGTAGTCGTAGAGGCCGCTCGGGTCGGCCTCGATCGAGCCGTCCACCGCCGCGCACAGCACGGTGTAGCCAGCGTGCAGCACGAGCGTGGGTGAGGATGGAGCCTGTGGCGCTCGCTTGCCGCCGCCGGCCCCCGACAGCCGGGGCATCGCCCGAATGATGCTCCGGATGGCGTCGCGAAGCCGCAACCGGGGTGCAAGGTCTCCCGGCCGAGCGCCGTCGCACGGCCGCGGCGAGCCCGCGCAGCATTCCCGGATGCAGCGTGCAGGGCATCCAGTGGTCGTGGTGACGGGCGCCTCGGCGGGCGTCGGTCGCGCCACCGTTCGCGAGCTGGCGCGGCGCGGCGCCTCCGTCGGACTGCTCGCTCGAGGCGAGCAAGGCCTGGCCGGTGCGCAGGCCGACGTGGAGGCGCTCGCTCGTCCCGCTCTCGCCATCTCCGCCGATGTCGCGGACGCCGAGGCAGTTGAAGCGGCGGCCACGCGCTTCGAGGCCGAGCTCGGCCCGATCGACGCCTGGGTGAACTCGGCGATGGTCTCGGTCTTCGCGCCGATCCACTCGACCTCCGCCGCGGAGATCAGGCGCGTGACCGACGTGACCTATCTCGGCACGGTCAACGGCACGCTTGCGGCGCTCAAGCGGATGCTCCCGCGAGATTCGGGCGTGATCGTCCAGGTCGGCTCGGCGCTGGCGTACCGGAGCATCCCGCTCCAGGCGGCGTACTGCGGGGCCAAGCATGCCGTCGCCGGCTTCACGGATTCGCTCCGAAGCGAGCTCCTCCACGACGGCAGCAAGGTCCGCGTCTCGATGGTCCAGCTGCCCGCCCTGAACACGCCCCAGTTCGACTGGTCGAGGAGCCGGATGCCACGGCGTGCGCAACCGGTCCCGCCGATCTTCCAGCCCGAGCTCGCGGCCCACGCGATCTGCGACCAGATCGAGCATCCGGGCCGTGAGGTCTTCCTGGGAGCTCCCACGATCCTTGCGATCCAGGCCCAGAAGCTCGTTCCCGGGCTCCTCGATCGATACCTCGCCAGGAGTGGCTGGGAGGGCCAGATGACGGACGAGGCCGCCGACCCGGCCCAGCCGGACAACCTCTTCGAAGCGGTCGACGGCGACGTCGACTTCGGCGCCCGCGGCCGGTTCGACGACCAGGCCATCGACGACAAGCCGCTGCCTGCCCCGATCGCCCACCCGGTGGCCTACGGGGCGGTCGCGTCCGCCGGAGCGCTGGCCCTGGGCGCGCTCGCCTGGCGTCTCCGGCGCTGACCTGCGGGCTGCTGCCGCAGCCCAGGGAGTTGCGCTAGGCCGCGCGGCGGCGCCGTCGAGCCGGCAGCACGAGCTCGGCCCGCTCGGCGCCGTGGCGGGCGACGAGGCGTGCGGGCTCCTGCCGCACGAACACCCGGTCGACCTCGATTCCGTTCCAGCCGGCCGGCATGACGACGGGCCGGCTCGGCCACTGCGCCGGATCGCCCGGACCGATCGAGAGCGCAGGAAGGCCGGTCATCAGGCCCAGCAGGAACCCGCTGAGGTTGGCGAAGAACGGACCGGCCTTCGGCTTGTCGGGCTCGTTGGCGGGAAGCTGCTCGAGGGTCTGCAGGAACCGGCCGGCGACGAGGTCGGCGTAGCCCTGCTCGAAAAGCCTCGCCGAGGCGCGCCGATCGCCGGCCCAGGCCGCCCAGACGCCGTACAGCGGCGACAGCATCGGGCTGCCGATGTAGCCGGGCGCAAGCGTCAGGTAGTAGTCGATCGTCGCCCGTTCCGTCTTGGGGTCGAGCTGGTAGCCGAACGGGAAGAGCCCGAACAGCGGCCCGGGCGTGGCACCCTTCTCCTCGCGCGGCGTGAACCCGTCGTGGGCCATCACGGCGCCGAGGTCGCGGCTGATCGGGAGCCGCAGGCCGGCCCGGAGCTCCGTCCAGGCCGCGGGCACGGGATCGCCGAGCCGCTCGGCACAGGCGACCGCCTCGTCGAGGACGCGCGACGCCGCCATGATCGTGAAGGCCTCGTTGTCCGAGGCCTGCTCTCGCTCGGCGATGCCCATGCCCTGGCGCCACGCGAAGCCGCCCCGGACGCGTGTCACGCGACTGGCGATCCACTCCACGACGTCGTACAGGACGGGCGCCACCTCTTCGACGAAGAACCGATGGTCACCGGTGGCATGGGCGTACTGGGTGAACGCCCAGGCGATATCAAGGGTGACGTGGTCCTCGTGCCACGACGCCCGGCCAGCGCCCGGCGCGACCTCCTCACCACGGAGCGGCCCGCTCTCCCACGGAAACTGCAGCCCCCGCCGGCCGTGCAGCTTGGCATTGCCGCGGGCAGCGCGAAGCGTCTGGGTCCGGAACTCGAGGAGCGTGTACGCCGCATGTGGCTGGACCAGGGCCAGCACGGGAACCGAGAACGCCTCGATGTCCCACATCACGTGGCCGTAGTAGTAGTGGTAGTCGTGCCACTTCGCGAGCCCGAAGATCGACGTGCTCGACGGCGCCGACGGATGGACCGAGCTGTTGAGGTAGAAGAAGGCCGCGTCTGCCAGCGCCTGCCATCGGTCCTCGCTCGCATCGATGAGGATCCGGGCCTCCCAGAGCTCCTCCCAGGCGATGCGATTCTCCCTGCGGAGCTCATCGAAGCCCTGGTTCGCCGCGCGTCCGGCGAGGCGCGTAGCCTCCCGGTCAGGGTCGTGGTGCAGCACATCCGGCACCACGCTCGCGATCTGGCGGAGCCGGTAGGCCCTGCCGGGTCGAGCCTGGACCTGGTAGTCCGTGACGAGGGGCTGGTCGGAGCCCCAGTCGGGCGTGCTGCGAATGGCGCTCTCGTCGCCGCGCAGCTCCGTCGCGTACGCGATGCCGCAGCGGCCGAGGGCGCCGAGCGACTCCCAGGTGAGCGAGCCCTCGGTGAAGTGCTCCTCGGGGCGTCCCGGGATGCCTCGATCCCGGCGGGCGATCCGGCCGGCCGTCCCGGCCGGATCGATCATCGAACGAAGCGTGAGCGCGCAGGCGGTGCTGACCTCGACCGAGATCTCCTGGGCGACGATCGTCGGATCCTTGCGACTGCAGAACGTCAGCACCTCGACGTGCGCCGTGGCGCCCGCGGCGGTGAACCGGAAGCGCGTGGTCAGCTCGCCGTTGGCGAAGTCATAACGCTGATCGACGAAGGCCGCCTGATGGGGCACGAGCCTGAGCCAGCTGCCGTTGATGGCCAGGTCTCCGGCGATGGCGTAGGGCGCAGCGGCTGACGCCTCGACCAGGACGCTCGGGTCGACGCCGGCAAAGCCGTTCACGAGCATGATCCCCGGCAGCAGCGGCACGTCCATGACCCGGAGCCCGATGAGGCCGTTGGAGACGTACGCGGGGAGGTCCTCGGTGCCGGTGGTGGTCACGGGCGGCGGGCTGATCGGTATGGACATCGGCCAATCCTCGGAGCGGGTGCGCTGCGGCAACACCGGCACCGAGTGGAAGCACCTACAGGCCGTCTCGCAAGACACAAAGCGGGAGCCCCGTCGGCACGACGACGGAGCTCCTCATTGCTTCATACGGCGCCCTCGCGGCAGCGGATGAATCTTTTTCCGAAGAATTTTTCCGGGGGAGCCCTAACGCCATCCGCATTGGCTCGTTATCTCGACTGCAAGCCCCGAGGCTGCGACATCGTTCCCCCGGCGATGGACGCAACCGCGGGGCTGCTCTTTTCCCCGCCGTGCGCTCGACTCAGGGTGACGCCGCGTCCACCCCGGCGCCACGAAGCCGGCGCCTCCACGCCGGCCTGCCGCGGACCGCGTCAGCCCTGGACGTCGTCACCGGGCCACGTGTCGCTGAGGATGTAGCCCTCGGGGAACGGATCGGTCGGGTCGAGGAGGACCTGCGTCACGCCCGTGATCCAGGCGGTTCCGCGGATGGCCGGCACGATCGCGGCTCGACCGCCGACCGTGGTCTCGCGGACGATCCGGCCGTCGAACGTCGAGCCGATGACGGAGGCGTGGGTCATCGCGTCGCCGACGCCCATCAGCCCGCGGGCATGCAGCGCCGCGATTCGCGCGGAGAGCCCGGTGCCCGTCGCGGAACGGTCGAGCCGCCCCGGCGCGACCACCACCGCGTTCCTCGTGACCTTGCCGATGCCTCGCCACGGCTCCGCGATCTCCACGATCGAGACGCCGGCGATGTCCGGGTTCTCCGGATGCACGCACGGAAGCTGCTCGCGGGCGGCCTTGCGGATGCGCTCGCCGACGAGCGACAGGTCGCGCGCCTCACTCGGGACCAGCTCGAAACCGAGCGCCCGCGCGTTCGCGATCGCGTACCACATGCCCCCGTATGCGACGTCCACCGTCAGCGTGCCCACGCCGGAGACCTCCAGCGGAGCATCGAGGTGCTCGGCGAAACAGGGCACGTTCTC
Source organism: Chloroflexota bacterium (assembly GCA_025935415.1). GTDB lineage: Bacteria > Chloroflexota > Limnocylindria > Limnocylindrales > CSP1-4 > UBA5189. The sequence continues at coordinate 8,659 of JAICVI010000019.1, read as the reverse complement.
GACCTCGATCCACTCAGCCTTGCCGGCCCGGCAGCCCGCGGTGATCTCGACCACGCCACCGGGCGCCTCCAGCCGGAACGTGGTCTCGGGCTCGCGCATCTCGACCATCCCGGTCTCGAGGAGCACCGTCGCGACGCAGATCGTGTTCGAGCCGGACATCGCCGGGTACTCGGTTGGTTCCATGATCACGTACCCGAACGCACAGTCGGCACGCAGCGGCGGCAGCACGATGCTCGTGTGGACCGCGACACTCCCGCGCGGCTCGCGGAGGAGCAGCCGCCGGATCGAGTCGTCCGCTCGGACCGCCTGCATCTGTTCGAAGACGGTCGCGCCAGGCTGTGCCGGCACGCCCGCGACGACGACGTTCCCGACCTCGCCCCCGGCGTGGCACCCGACCACCGTCAGCGCTGGCCGCGCGGATTCCCATCCGATGGCGGCTACGACCTCGCGAGGGTCCACGGCGCGATGATGCCCGAGATGGCGGGACGTCAGGCGCTCCGGCCCAGCGCCGCGAGGTAGACGTCGCGCCGGAACGGGTTCGGCCGGGTTCGGAGGCGCGATGGCGGCGGGTCAGCCTGGACGGGGTGGTAGCCCGCGAAGCTCGCCTCGAGGACGCCCTCGCCACCGGTGAGGCCGGGGATCCGGTTCTGGACCTCGTGGACCCGGCCCGACTGGAGCAGGGCGACGATCGTCGTCCGCTCACCGGCGCTGTGCTGGCCGAGGATCCGGCCGCCTGCACCGAGCACGACGCCGGCGATCCCTCGACCTGACTCGACGGGCGCCTCGATCCGCAGCGCCGTCATCGGCTCGCAGACGATCACGCCGGCCTCCCGGACAGCCGCGGCGAGCACGAGCGGGGTGAGCCGCCGGTAGTCGGACGTCGTCGAGCCGGTTCGCCGGTAGCCGCAGTCGGTCACCGTCACGACGCAGTCCGTCAGGCGCCAGCCGTGGACGCCTTCCTCGAGCGCCTCCTCGACGAAGCGCGCCATCTGGGCCTCGAACTGCGGGACGGTGTGGAACAGGTAGAGCGGCACGAGCTTGACGTCGACGTCGACCTTGAGCGCGATGCCGGACCCCTGTGGCCCAGGCTCGATTCGCAGCCCGAGCGTCGCCGCGAACGGGTTGTCGCTCGCGGGCGAGCTCTTGCCGCTGATGTTCGTATGGGTCGGCGAGCTGATGACCTCGAGCGCCTCGCCGGTCCCGAGCGGGCGCTCGATGCAGACCGTGGTCGTCGCCGCGAACTGGACCTCGACGCCGTATTCGCGAGCGAGCGTCTCGCCGATCACCTCCTTCTGGACCTCGCCGTAGAGCGAGACGGAGACCTCCCCGCGCTCGTCGTCCTGACGGACGTTGATGAGCGGGTCCTGCTCGGCGAGCTCGTTCAGCGCGGCCCGCATCCGGCCGCCCTCGCCAGGACGGCGCGCCGCCACGACCGACTCCAGGGCCGGGGGCGGGAACTGGCGCTCCTCGTCGGCGAACGTCGCGAGCTCCGCGCCGCCCGCGGCGCCGATCGGATCGCCGACGCGGATCCCCGCCAGGCCGTTGAGCCGCGCGATCTGCCCGGCCTCGACGGCCTGGACCTGCACGATGCCGCCGGGCGCGATCGTGGCCAGCCCGGTTACGCGGCCCTCGCTGCCGTCGCCGTAGCCGATCCGGTCGCGCGACTGGATCGTTCCGGCGAACAGGCGCGCGTAGGCTACCCGGTCGCCCGCGGGCGACCGCTCGATCTTGAAGACCCGACCGCGCAGCTCCGCAGATGGGTCGCCGGCAGCCGCGGGCAGGAGCGCCGGGATGGCCGCGAGGACCTCCGCCACGCCCTGCCCGCCGATCGCCGAGCCAGGGAACACCGGATGGACCTGCCCGGCCTTCGACTGGGCAGAAATCGATTCCCGCAGCCGTGGCCACGGCACCGAACCGGTCTCGACGAAGGTCGCAAGGAGCGACTCGTCGGCCTCGGCCAGGCGCTCGACGATGGCCGCCCGTCCGGTGTCGTCGCGCTCGTCGAGCGGCGCGATCTGGACGCCGGGCGTGCCCGGGTCGATTGCACGACGCATCGGGATGACCGCGGGCGTCAGGCGCTTCGCGATCTGGTCGAGCGTTCGCTCGGGATCCGCGCCGCTGCGGTCGAGCTTGTTGAGGAAGAACAGCATCGGCACGCCCAGGCGGTCGAGTGCCCGGTAGAGGAGGGGCGTCTGGGGCTGGACGCCCTCGACCGCGGAGATCACGAGGATCGCGCCGTCGAGGACGCGCAGGACGCGCTCGACCTCGGCGATGAAGTCCGGGTGACCGGGAGTGTCGAGGATGTTGACCGTCAAATCGCCGATCGCGAACGACGCGACCGCCGACTTGATGGTGATCCCGCGCTCGCGTTCGAGCTCGAGGGTGTCGGTCTGGGTGGTTCCGGCGTCGACGCTGCCGATCTTCGAGATGGCGCCTGCGGTGTAGAGCAGGCGCTCGGTGAGGGTGGTCTTACCGGCGTCGACGTGGGCGAGGATTCCGAGGTTCAAGGTGCGCATCAGGAGTCATGCCTTCCGTGCGGGTCGTGATCGACTGCTGGAACGACATGGCTGCTGCCACCGAGACCTCCTTCGAGCCCTGCTGCGGGCATCCTGCCCGAACGACGCAGATGCTAGCGCGCCAGTCGCACGGTAGATGCAAGCCCTCGCGGAGGCGTGGGGCTGGGCTCGCCGGCGTTCGTGCGCGACGATGCCGGGCGCTGGCCTGGAGATCGCCCGATGACCGAACGCATCCTCATCCTCGTCTCGAACCCGGCGCTGCGCGTGTTCGCGGCGCTCCTGCTCTCGCTGCTCGTCGCTGCCTGCAACAACGGCAACGGCGGCTCCAACTACTAGAGGCCGCTTGGGGTCGCGAGCTCGTCGATCCGGCGTGCGAGGTCGACGTCCCGCCTCGTCACGCCGCCCGAGTCGTGCGAGGTCAGCCGGAACGTGACGTTCCGGTAGCCGCGGACCTCGATGTCGGGATGGTGGTCACGGCGCTCGGCCTCCTCCGCGACGGCGTTCACGAGATCGATGGCGTCGCGCCAATCGCGACGTCTGAAGCGGCGCTTGATGGCGTCGTCGTCGCGCTCCCACCCGGGCAGGTCGGCCAGGGCCGCCCCAAGCGCCGCGTCGTCCAGAATCGGCATGACGACAAGCGTAGGGAGGACGTTCGATGGACGCGCAGGAGCGGACGGCGCTGATCGCCGCATACGAGGCCGGCCCGGCGGAGGTCGACAAGGCGCTCACAGACATCGGGCGTGAGGCGTTCGATCGGCGTCCGGCGGACGGGTCGTGGTCGGCGCGCGAGATCGTCCACCACCTTGCCGACAGCGAGATGCGGTCGGCGATCCGGCTCCGCCGGCTCCTGACCGAGGACAACCCCGTCATCCTCGGCTACGACGAGGCCGGCTACGCGAGTGCGTTCCGCTATGCCGACCGGGCGATGGAGCCGGCGCTGGCTGCGTTCCGTGCGTCGCGGTCGACCACTTCCCAGATCCTGCACCAGCTCGACGACGCCGCCTTCGCGCGGACCGGGACGCACAGTGAGAGCGGCTCGTACGGCGTGGAGCATTGGCTCCGCATCTACGCCACACATGCTCACGAGCACGCCGACCAGATTCGCCGGGCCGGGGCGGGGGAGTAGGCCCGCTCCGGCAGCTATCTGGACGGGGCTCGGAGTCATCGACCGAGATCGACCCTCGTCAAAGGGCGTCGCCGGCGCCCAGGTGCACGGGTGGACCCATCTCCGGCGTCGTCGGGGCCGGCCGCCGCCAGATCATCCGCGTCAGGCCGGGGGCGGCCACGAACATCAGCGCCAGCGCGATGATCACGTCGAGCAGCGTGAGCGGCACGCCCGTCTCGACCACCATCGACTTTGCGCCGTTGTTCAGCGCGCCGTACAGCAGCGCCACGACGACGATCCCGCTCGGGCGCAGGCCGCCGAGCAGCGCCAGGGCCAAAGTGACGAAGCCGCCATCGAACCCGGCGAGCCCGTGGGCCGGACCGAGCGTCAGGAACGCGCCGCCCATGCCGGCGAGCCCGCCGGACAGTGACATCGCGATCACCGTCGACCGGCCCGGGCGGATACCGGCTGCGCGTGCGGCCGTCCGGCTGAAGCCCGTCGATCGAAGCTCGAACCCGAGGGTCGTTCGGAAGAGCAGGAACGACACGACGGCCGCGACGAGGAGCGCCACGACGAAGCCCCAGTCGAGGCGGACCGTCGGGAGGTCGAAGATCAGCGGAACCGTCGCGATCGAGGTGAGCGGCCTGGAGAAGCCGCCGCTGCGAAGGACGTAGAACACGATCTCCGCGGCGATCGTGTTGAGCATCAGCGTCGTGATGACCTCGTGGGCGCCGGTTCGGGCCTTGAGGAGCCCGGGGACGAACCCGTAGGCGGCTCCGAAGAGCGTCCCGAGAGCGAGCGCGCCGACGAGGAGGAGTGGCGTCGGTACGGCAGCGTCGAGCCAGTTCGCCCCGACGATCGCCCCGAGCCCGCCGATCAGGAACTGGCCGTCCGCGCCGAGGTTGAAGAGGCCCGCGTGGAACGCCACGCCGAGCCCGAGGCTGACGAAGATCAGCGGCGTGGCGGAGAGCAACGCCTCGGTGAGCGGCCGGATGGCCTTGGCGATATCCGCGTCGCTGCCGGTCTGGATCGCCGACACGATCCGCCCGGGATCGCCGATCGCCCTGGTGAAGATCGCGCCGTAGCCGCGGACGACAACGTCGATGGCTCCACCGATTGCGCCGATCGGGTCCGTCCCGAGATCCTTCAGGTGGTCGAAGTCCGTCACCACGACGATCACCGCGCCGATCGCGAACGCGGTGATGAGGGCGAGAGCGGGAATGACCGCGCGGCGCAGCAGCTGGCGGATGGCGGTCACAGCCGCAAATCTAGGGGAATGGCTGGCGAGGAAGGATTCGAACCTTCAATCCCCTGATCCAGAGTCAGGTGCCTTACCGTTTGGCCACTCGCCAGCGGCGCCGCGGCATTCTACCCCGAGCCCTTCCAACGGTCGAGATGACGAGCCTTCGTCGCACACCCCGGACCAGGGCGGCCCTCGCGGCGCCAGTCGCCATCCTCGCGCGACTAATACCTCATTGTTCGCAGTAGAATGCCTCGCTATATCCGGTCATCGCGGAGGCTGTTGCGAGGTATGGTCACAAGATCGACGACATCGCCGAGTGCGCCGGCAGTGCGCGTTGGGCAGGCCGCGGAGATGCTGCAGGTGTCCGTCGAGACGCTCCGGCGCTGGGAATCGGAGGGCCGCCTGCGAATGGCCCGCTCGGGCGGCGGCCAGCGCCTGGTGCCGATCAGCGAGGTCACCCGCCTCCTTGCCGAGAAGCGCGCCACTGGCGTGGAGCGGCCGATCGTCGCCGGATCCGCGCGCAACCGCTTCCCCGGGATCGTGACCCGGGTGGAGAAGGACAAGGTCGCAGCCGTCGTCGAGGTGATCGCCGGGCCCCATCGAATGGTCAGCCTCATGACCGCCGAGGCGGTCGACGAGATGGGTCTCCGGATCGGCGATGAGGCTGTCTGCGTGGTCAAGTCGACGAACGTGATCGTCGAGGTTCCACACCGAAGGGAGACTCGCGCGTGATCCGCCGTTCGGGACCGTTCCTGCTTGCTGTCGTCTTGCTCGCGGCCTGCGGTGGAGGTGGGACAGCGTCGCAGGCCGCGCCCGCTCAGTCGACCCCTGCCGCGAGCGGCGGACCGGTCAGCCTGACGATCTTCGCGGCAGCGTCGCTCAACGGCGCGATGACCGATGCGGTGGCGGCGTATGCCGCGGTGCGACCCGGCGTGACCATCACGGTCTCGAGCGATTCCTCTGCCGCGCTGGAGACCCAGATCGAGCAGGGAGCGCCGGCCGACGTGTTCCTGTCCGCGGACATCGAGAACCCGAAGAAGCTCGTCGATGCGGGGCTGGCGTTGAAAACGGCCGAGATCTTCGCGGGGAACAAGCTCGTCATCATCGTGCCCAGCGACAACCCGGGCGGCCTGACGACGGCGCGCGAGCTCGACAAGGCCGGTCTCCGGATCATCGCCGCCGGTGACGGCGTCCCGATCACCGCGTACGCCAACCAGGCCGTGGCGAACATCGCCAGCAGGTTCGGCCCCAGCAGCCTCGTCGAGGTCTACAACGCCGACATCGTGTCGAAGGAGGACAACGTCAAGGCCGTGCTCGCGAAGATCGAGCTCGGCGAGGGCGACGCCGCGATCGTCTACGTGACGGATGCGAACGGCTCCGACAAGGTCAAGACGATCGACATCCCCGACTCGGCGAACGTGCCGGCCACGTATGCGGGCGTCGTGATCAAGGCGTCGGCGAACCGTGACGCGGCGCAGGATTTCCTTGACTGGTTCGCGGGACCCGATGGCCAGGCGATCCTCGCGAAATACGGGTTCCTGCCGCCGCCCGCATGACGGCCTCCAGGGCACTCGCGGGGGCGCAAACGGCGCGTCGCGGTCGGCAGAGAGATGGGCTTCCGGTCGCCGGCGTCGCGGCGGTCTTCGCGGCGTTCCTGGCGCTGCCGGTGGTCACGCTGCTGGCACGCGCGGCGTTCGACGGCTCCCTGACGCAGGCGGCCGGCTCGCGGGCGATCGTCTCGGCCCTCGGGCTGAGCCTCGGCACGACGGCTGTCAGCCTCGTGCTGACGGTGCTGCTCGGACTGCCACTGGCATTCCTTCTGGCGCGGCGCCGCTTCCCCGGGCAGTGGCTGGTCGAGACCATTGTCGACATGCCCATCGTGCTGCCGCCGGCCGTCGCCGGCCTCGCGCTGCTGCTCGTCTTCGGGCGCCGTGGCCTCCTTGGCCCCCCGCTCGCTGCCGCCGGCGTCGACGTGGCCTTCACGACCGTCGCCGTCGTCGTCGCCCAGGCGTTCGTCTCGGCGCCCTTCTTCGTCCGGAGTGCCAGGGCGGGGATCGCGGCCGTCGATCGCGAGCTCGAGGACGCGGCCCGCGTCGACGGCGCGTCGGAGGTGCGGCTCTTCCTCGCGGTCACGGTTCCCCTCGCGGGACCTTCGCTGGCGGCGGGGCTCGTCATGACCTGGGCGCGGGCGCTCGGCGAGTTCGGCGCCACGATCATGTTCGCGGGGAATGTGCTCGGCAGGACGCAGACGCTCCCCCTCGTCGTCTACTCGGAGTTCCAGGGTGGGGACCTCGACGCGTCGATCGCGGCGGCCGCCATCCTCGTCGTGGCCGCGCTCGGCGTGCTGCTCGCGGTTCGGGCGTTCCACTGGGGCCGCGCCCTGGACGTGCGGACGATCGGCCAGGGGTAGACCGACCGCTATCTACTCGAACATCGTCCGGGGGTATCGAGGCGCTCTGCGGCGTCCTACGATGGCGGCGTCGGAAGCCCGCCGCCCCGCGGCGCCCACGTGGAGGACCTGGCCATGGTCGGAGAGTTCCGCTCGTTCCTGCTGAAGACGAACGCCCTCGCGCTCGCGATCGGCGTGATCATCGGCACAGCGCTTGGCACGGTGGTCAACTCGCTGGTCAACGACATCATCATGCCGCCGATCGGGCTGGTCCTCGGCGGTGTCGACTTCTCGTCGCTCAAGATCGTCCTCAAGGCGGCCGTGAACGGGGATCCGGCGACGGAGGTCGCTATCCGCTGGGGCATGTTCCTGAATGCCGTGATCGCCTTCATCGTGATCGCGTTCGTGGTCTGGCGGATCTCGAAGATGTTCATCCAGGAAGAGGTCGCGGCCGAGACCAAGGGCTGCCCCTACTGCTTCGAGCCCAACGCCCCCGCGGCGACGAAGTGCCGCGCCTGCGGCAGCGCGATCTGAGCGGTTTCGCGACGTAGCTGTAGCGCCAGCGCAGCCGAGCCGCTGCTAGGATCGGATCCGTCCCGGCATCGGAGGACGTACGGGGCCCGTCGACGGCGCGATTCGGTCGTGTCGAGATGCAAGGGCCCGCGATCAGCCAGCGTCCGGGCAGGAGTGCGCGCATGGCCACCGTGACGTTCGACCACGTCTGGAAGCGCTACGGCGAGTTCGCCGCCGTCAAGGACCTCAACCTCGCGATCAACGACGGCGAGTTCATGGTCCTCGTCGGACCGTCCGGCTGCGGCAAGACCACCAGCCTGCGCATGATCGCGGGCCTTGAGGAGATCACCGAGGGGACGCTCAAGATCGGCGAGCGGGTCGTCAACGACGTCGCGCCGAAGGACCGCGACATCGCCATGGTCTTCCAGAGCTACGCCCTGTACCCGCACATGTCGGTGTACGACAACATGGCCTTCGGCCTGAAGCTGCGGAAGACGCCCAAGGCCGACATCGACCGGCGGGTCAAGGAAGCCGCGGGCCTCCTCGGGCTCGAGAACCTCCAGAAGAAGCCGCGCGAGCTCTCCGGCGGCCAGCGCCAGCGCGTTGCGCTCGGGCGCGCGATCGTGCGCGAGCCGGCGGTGTTCCTGATGGACGAGCCGCTATCGAACCTGGACGCCAAGCTGCGCGTCCAGACGCGTGCCGAGATCGCCCGCCTTCATCAGCGGCTGGGCACGACGACCGTCTACGTCACCCACGACCAGGTCGAGGCGATGACCATGGGCGACCGCATCGCGGTCATGCGCGATGGCCTCCTGCAGCAGGTGGGCACGCCGCAGGAGCTGTACGACAACCCGGTGAACGTCTTCGTGGCCGGCTTCATCGGCTCGCCGGCC
>JAICVI010000251.1 GCA_025935415.1 Chloroflexota bacterium | reverse complement strand
TCCATGTGGAGCTTTGCGGCGACGGTCTGCAGGGCGCCGAGGTGGACGAGCGGCGCGAAGGCGTCGAACACCGCGATCCGGACGTTCCGACCCTGGAACCCGATCGGGTTGGTCACCGCATAGCCATCGATCCAGGCGCCGACGATCGCCGCATGGACCAGCCGGACGTCGACGCTCTGCAGCCCGGTCTCCCAGGTCACGGACCGCTCGGCCTCCTTCATGGCCTGGCGCTGGACGCCCTCGATCAGCTTCCCGAGCTCCGCCTGCGTGATGGGGACGTCGGCCCGGGCCCGCTCCTGGTCGAGGACCGTCGTGAAGCCCTTGACCAGCTCGCCGGCGATCCCGATGACGACCTGCTCGGGCCGGAAGCCGGCCATCTCCTCGGCCTCCTGGAGCGCGACGGCGCAGTTGTCGACGACGGCGGAGATGTCCGCCACGGTGCCTGACTGCATGTGGGCGAGGCCCTGGCGCTTGCGCCCGACCCCCTTGACGACGCCCTTGCCGTCCTCGATCTGGAAGACAAGGGCCTTCGCGAACTCGGTCCCCACGTCGAGGGCCGTGCAGGCCGTCAGTGCCTCCGGGCCACTGTCACGAGTCCAGATCCGGCGGATCGCTGTCACGCCGCTCCCCGGATGCGTGGGCTGGTCATGCTCTTAGCTGCGCCCGGCGGCAACCTGATCCCGAATCGCGCGAAGCGCGTCGGCGATGCCCTCGCGCTTCGTGCCGCGGCCCTGGGCCATCTCCGGCCGCCCCCCGCCCTTGCCCTCGATCGAGCCCACGGCGAGCTTCACGAGCTCGCCCGCTGAGACGCCCTTCGCGACCGCCGTTTCGTCGGCGGTCACGAAGACCTGCGGCTCGTCGGCATCGAGCGCCAGGGCGATGACGTTGGCCCCGAGGGCGCTTCGAAGGTCCTTGGCATAGCCCTTCATGGCGTCCGCAGACTCGAACGGCGCGCCGAGCGTGACGATGGACAGACCGTCGAACGATTCCACGCGGTCCTTGAGCTCGCCGGGCCGCGGCAGCGCGGACGCTCCCCCACCCTCGCGCAGCTTTCGGCGGGCGTCCTTCAGCTCCGACTGCAGCGCGGCGATGCGATCCGGGATGGCCTCCGGGGAGTTCGCGCCGGTGGCCTCCGTCGCGCGGTCCAGCAGGGCGAGGCGCGCACGGAGGTGCGAATCGGCACCTGCGCCCGTCAGGGCCTCGATCCGCCGCACGCCCGAGCCGATGCTCTTCTCGCTGGTGATCACGAAGCTGCCGATCTGGCCGCTTGCACGGCAGTGGGTGCCGCCGCAGAGCTCGAAGCTGTAGTCCTCGACCCGCACCGTGCGGACGGTCTCGCCGTACTTCTCGTCGAAGAACGCGTCGGCGCCGCGCTCGATCGCCTGGGCCATCGGCAGGTACTCGACGGTGACCGGCCGGTCCTCCCGGACGATCCGCCGGACCTCGTCTTCGATCGCCCGCTTCTCGTCGTCGGTGAGGCCGCGGTCGAACGGGAAGTCGAAACGCAGCGCGTCCGGCGTGACCAGCGAGCCGGCCTGCTTCGCCCGATCGCCGACCGTGTTGCGCAGCGCGCGGTGGAGCAGGTGCGTGCCGGTGTGGTTGCGCATCGTGTGGGCTCGGCGGTCGGCATCGACCTCGGCTGCGACCGTGTCGCCCACCGCGACCTTCCCCCGCAGCGTGCCGCGCTGGACGATCAGCCCCGCGCTCTGCGTGCCCGCCACGCGCTGCGTGTCCTCGACCTCGAAGACGACGCTCCCTTCCGCGCCACCGACCAGCCGCACGGCTCCGCGGTCGCCGACCTGGCCGCCGCCCTCGGCATAGAAGGGCGTGCGGTCGAGCACCAGCTCCGCGGCGGCGCCCGGGCCAACGCGCAGCTCCGCCTCACCCTTGGCCTCGAGCTCCTGGTACTCCGTGCCGTCTCGCAGGATCGCGACGATTCTCGCCTCCGTGCTGGTCGTCTCGTAGCCGACGAACTCCGTGTCCCCGACGCGCGCACGGATCGACTCGTACAGCGCGGCCGCCTCGACGGCCTTGGCCTTGTCGGCTTTGGTACCGGAGCGGCTCCGCTCGCGCTGCTCGGCGAGGGCCGCCTCGAAGCCGCCCAGGTCGACGCGCACGCCGTACTCGGCCGCGAGCTCGACCGTGAGGTCGATCGGGAAGCCGAAAGTGTCGTGGAGCCGGAACGCCACCTTCCCCGGCAGCACCGGCGCGTCATCCGGGAGGTCCTC
>JAICVI010000057.1 GCA_025935415.1 Chloroflexota bacterium | reverse complement strand
TCGCCAGGTTCCGTCGGGTTGCGCCAGGTTCCGCCGGGTTGCGCCAAGTTCCGCCGGGCTGGGCGAGGGTCCGCCGGGCTGGGCGAGGGTCCGCCGGGCTGGGCCAGGGTCCGCCGGGCTGGCCGGATTGCGCCGGGTTGCGCCCCATTGCGCCGGGTAGCGCCGGGTTGCGCCCGATTGCGTTGGGTTGCGCCCGATTGCGTTGGGTCGCGCCGGGTCGCGTTGGGTCGCGCCGGGTTGCGCGCCGGGTCGCGCGGGTTGCGTTGGGTCGCGCGGGGCTGCTCCGGGTTGCGCCCGATTGCGTTGGGTCGCGCGGGGTCAGGCCTACCGGGATGCCCGTGACGGGTTCCCAATGGCCGGATTGCGCCGGGCGTAAGAGATTGCTCGTCGCGCCGCGCGAGAGGCCGTTTCTCGTCTGGGTCATACGCCCGGCGTGACGGACTGGTCGCGTCGACCTGACATCCGTCGATGCCTAGCCGATTCATACGCGGGGTGTGTGAGATTGACGTCCGGGCGGCCCTCGCCCGGGTAGCCACGTCGTTCTCTTACGTCCGGCGCACGCCCGGCCGAACTTTCACGCCGGGCGTATGAGGATGGACGCACAGGCCCGACACCGGCCGCCCTCGACACCGGCCGCCCTCGACACCGGCCGCCCTCGACACCGGCCGCGCCCTTAGGATTCGCACGATGTACGCCGTGGTGATGGCCGGCGGTGGCGGCACCCGCCTGTGGCCACTCTCGCGCCCCGAGACGCCCAAGCCCTTCCTGCCGCTGCTCGGCGAGCGGTCGCTCCTGCAGCGCACCGTCGATCGGATCGTCGGCCATCCGGAGCTTGGCTTGGCGCCGGCGGACGTCGCGGTCGTGACCGAGCGCCGGTACGGCCCGATGGTCCGCGACCAGCTGGCCGGTGTGCATGTGATCTCGGAGCCGATGGGGCGCAACACCGCCGCCGCGATCGCCCTCGCGACGCTCCGGTTTCCACGCGATAGCGACGAGGTCATGCTCGTCCTCCCCGCCGACGCGTGGATCGACCCGGAGCGCGACGGCATCTATCGAAGCGTGATCGCGGCCATGGCGCACCTCGCTCGCGGCGGCTCGTTCGGCGTGGATGCGCCCCTCGTCACGCTCGGCGTCCAGGCCGAGCGTCCTGCCACCGAATACGGGTACCTGATCCCGGACGTCTTCAACGGGGCAGACTTCGAGGGGATCCAGACCTATCCCCTCAATGGCTTCGAGGAGAAGCCGAACCTCGATCGCGCCGGCTACCTGTACTCGCAGGCGGGAGTGGCGTGGAACGCCGGGATCTTCCTGTGGCAGCGCGGGGCGATCCGGGAGGCGATCGATCGATACACCGGGCTGATGACCATGATCGGCACCGTCGCCTCGAGCGAGTCCGGGCTCAAGGCCGCGTACGACCGGCTGATGCCCGTCTCGATCGACCATGCGGTGATGGAAGGCGCGGCGCGGGACCACCGAGTGGTGATGGGCTCCATGTCGGTCGGGTGGAGCGACCTCGGGTCGTGGACGCAGCTGCTCGCCGCGATCGGCGGCTCGGGAGCGGGACGGGTGATCGCGCCGAACGAGCCGGCACGCGCGGGCGAGGCGGACCTCGTCATCGAACGCCAGAACGGGAAGCTGGTCGTGGAGGCCGGGCCCCGCGATATCCTCGCCCCGAGCCCGGTCGCGCTCCTCGAAGGCGCCGCGGCAGCCCGAGAGCCTGTCGACCAGCTCGTGGCCCGCGTGGCCGGATGGGAGGAACGCCAGTGACCGACGCCCCCGCGAAGGCATCGGACGCGCCCGGGGCGTCGGCCCCGGCATCCCCGATCGTCTTCGGGACCGATGGCTGGCGCGCGCGAATCGCCGAGGACTTCACGTTCGACAACGTCCGGCGCTGCGCCGATGGGCTGGCGCGCTACGTGGTCGGCAAGGGCGAGCAGGCCAAGGGCGTCGTCATCGCGTACGACCGCCGCTTCGCCTCCGAGCACTTCGCCCAGGCGGCGGCAGAGGTGATTCTCGCCCACGACATCCCCGTCGCGTTCGCCTCCCAGGCCGTGCCCACCCAGATGAGCTCCTACGAGGTCGTCGAGCGCGGCGCGTCGGCCGGCCTCGTCATCACCGCCAGCCATAACCCCTGGACCGACAACGGCTTCAAGGTCAAGGCGCCGACGGGATCCGCGGGCGGACCGGACATGCTCGCGGTCATCGAAGCAGCGATTGCCGAGGGCGCGGCCGTGGAGCGCCGGCCGTTCGCGGACGCGGAGGCGGCCGGCCTCGTCGAGCGCTATGACCCGTTCGAGGGCTATGAGCGCTACGTCCGTCGGACGGTCGACCTCGACGAGCTGCGGGCGGCCGAGATCGACGTCCTGGTCGAGCCGATGTGGGGCGCAGGCGCCGGTTGGCTCTCACGGCTCCTCGGCGGTGGGCGCCTCCGTCTCCGCGAGATCCACCTCGAGCGCAACCCGTTCTTCGGTGGCGTCAACCCGGAGCCGATCCGGCCGAACATCGATGAGGCCCTCCGGCGGATCGTGGACGAAGGTCACGAGCTCGGGCTGCTGCTCGATGGCGACGCGGATCGCGCCGGGGCCGCGGACGAGCAGGGGACCTTCATCCACCAGCTCGAGGTCACCGGGCTGCTCATGTACTACCTGGCGGAGCACCGCGGGCTCCGCGACCCCGTTGTCGTGTCGGTGAACAACACCTCGATGGCCGAGCGCATCGGGAAGCACTACGGGATCAAGGTCATCGAGAGCCCCGTCGGGTACAAGTACATCGGGCCGTTGATGATCGAGAACGGCGCGATGATGGGCGCCGAGGAATCGGGCGGGTACGGGTTCGGGATGCACCTGCCCGAGCGCGACGGCATCTACGCCGACTTGCTCCTGCTCGACCTGTTCCTGAAGGAGATGGCGCGCGGCAACTGGCCGGTCTCGAAGGCCGTCGCGCAGTTCCACGAGATGGCAGGACCGTCGTTCTATCGCCGGATCGACGTCCACGTCGACCGCGCCGTCTACGCCGACACGAAGCGCCGGCTGCTGGAAGGCCTCGTCGCCTCGCCACCGCGCGACGCCGCGGGCGCCCCGGTGGTCCGGACGCAGGCGCTCTCGACCAACGATGGCTTCAAGTTCTTCGTCGACGACGGCTCGTGGCTGCTCATCCGCACCTCCGGGACCGAGCCGCTCGTGCGCGTATACACCGAAGCGACCTCGCCCGAGGCGCGCGACGCGCTCGTCGCGGCGGGCGAGCAGCTCGTCCGCGGCTGAGCGCCGAATCTCGCCTGCTGCGCCGACCGTGACCATCGACGACCCCAACGCCGCCGTCCCGCCGCCGCCCGCCGGCTCACTGCCGCGGCGTGTCGACAAGCCCTGGGGCCATGAGCTGATCTGGGCCCACACGCACCGCTACGTCGGCAAGCTCCTGACCATCGAGACGGGCAAGCGCCTGTCTCTCCAGCACCACGAGGTCAAGGACGAGTGGATCCACGTCCTATCGGGCCGCCTTCGTCTGTACCTCGAGGACGACGCCGGCGAGGTGGTCGTCCGCGAGCTCGGTGCAGGTGACGGCGCACATGTCGCGGTGCGGCGCATCCATCGCTATGAGGCGATCGAGACCTGCACGCTGATCGAGGTCTCCACGCCGGAGCTCAACGATGTCGTGCGCCTCCAGGACGACTTCGGGCGTGAGGGCACGAACGCACCCTGAAGGCTTGCAGCGCCCTGCGAGGCGCGGCGTGCGCGGGTGGCGTGCCGGCGGAGCTCTGCGGGCGATGCGTGTCGCGTGCATCGATGAGCTGGACCCGCGCAGGGAGGCGTTCGAGTTGGACGCGTTCGAGTCGGACACGTTCGCGGCATAGACTCCGCCCATGGTCGATTTTCTGTCCGAGACGACGGATCTCCTGCGGCGCACCCCCGACGTGCTGCGCGCGCTCCTCGGCGGGATCCCGGATCGATGGACCGGCACGCCGGACATCGAGGGCGGCTGGACGCCGAAGGACGTCGTCGGGCACCTGGTGACGGGCGAGCTCGACAACTGGATGGTCCGGACGCGACGGATCCTGGAGCACGGGCCTTCGGTGCCGTTCGAGACGTTCGATCGGACAGCGCACCAGGGTCGCGACGACGAGCTGACGATCGACGACCTCATCGCCCGGTTCGCCGCACTGCGGGCGGCGAACCTGCGTGACCTCGACCGGCTGGTCTCGGCCGGCGACCTGGACAAGCGCGGCATGCACGCCGCGCTCGGCGAGGTCACGCTGCGCGAGCTGCTCGCCACCGCCGCGGTCCATGACCTCGACCACGTTGCCCAGATCTACGCGGGGATGGCCGGCGCCTACGACGGCGAGGTGGGCGCCTGGAAGACCTACCTCGGCATCCTCCTGCGCCGCGACGACCCGAGCGCCGTCGCGGGCTGAGCAATGTTCGCCGTTGGCATGGCCGGAGGCGGCGACCGGGTGTAGGCTTGACCGGCGCCCGCCTCGCCCGGTCGGTGCCAGGATCGGACGGCGGCCGCAAACGCCCCGTTGAGGGGCCTGGAGGGTCTGGCCAGATGCACTCCTCCCTGATCGGCAAGGTCGAGAAGGCGAATCGCTACGCCCGCGAGCTCGATCGAATCTCCATCGATCGCCTCGCCCTCACGTTCCGTGGCGACAACGACACCCACCATGTGAGCCTCGATGCCGGTCAGTGGCACTGCACCTGCCACTATTTCGAATCGTGGGCCAGTTGCGTCCACCTTCTCACCCTCCAGAAGGTGTTCGGCGTGATGCTGCCGGACGACGCCCAGGTGTCGATCTTCACACCCACGCAGGTCGCGACGCCCGCCTGAACGGCGGAGGTCGGGCGGCGGCCCGACCTCCGGATACCGATCTCGCGAAGCCCCGTCAGCAGCCTGGCGGGACGATCTGCTCCTGGACCTTCCGCGTCGTTCCAGTGGCCGCGGTGCAGCCGCTCGAGGCGGTAATCCGCAGGGTCGCGGACGTCGCGTCGATCAGGCCCTCGGTCACGGAGGCGTCGAAGACGAGCCGGTAGTCCGCCGTGGAGCTGATCGCGATCGTGAGCCCGTACGTCCCGGCGGTCGCGCTTGGCGGCACGGTGCCGACGGTGGACCAGCTCGTCGACCCGAGTGCCCGCCGCTGGAGCGTGACGCTGCGCCCGCTGAGGTTGTCGCCGGACAGCTCGCGCGCCGCGGAGGCGACCGCGATCTTCAGCGTCCCCGTGATCCGGGCGGAGCCGCCCGTGGCCACCGAGGTCGGCCCCCCGATCGCCAGCGTCGTCGCGAGGTTCAGGCATGTCGAGACGTGATCGGACGATGACTGGAGGGAGTACTCCAGCTGCAGCCGGGCGACGTCGCAACGCCCGAGGAAGTGCTGGTTCCAGCCCTCCTTCGGCCGGTTCCGGGCCGCGAACTGGACGACCGAATCGCTGAAGTCCCGCTCGTCGCTGTAGTTCACGTGGTGGCCCAGGAGCTCCATGTGCCCGAACTCGTCCAGGGCCACGTTCTCGACGTCGTAGCAGCCGTTGGCCATGGTCGCCATCGCCTGGCACCACTTGAGCGTGCCCCAATCGAACGGGTAGTTGTGGGGCCGGAACCACATGCCGGTGAACGAGTCCGGCGCGCCCGAGCGATCCATGCAGGCGATGCCGTAGCTCGAGCAGGGCACGAGGATCCCGTAGTAGATCCGGTTCCCCGAGCTGGCGACGCGCGTGAAGGTCGCCGCCCGCGAGTTGATGGTTCGCTCGATGTCGTCCGCCGCGGCATCGATCTCGGCCGCGGCCCACGCGGGCGGCGGACCGTTCGGATCCCATTGGTACGGGACGACCTGATCGCGGGCCCACCGGGTGCCGCTCCCCAGCAGCGGGTCCGGGCCGTGGGCGAGTGCCGCCGGTCCCCCGAGCGCCACGGTCGCGAGGAGCGCCGCGGACATGGCGAGCGCGGCGCGCCGCCCCTTCGAGCTGAGCCTCGTGGTCATGGCAGCACCTCCGCGCCGGCGGGGCTGAAGGGGCGGGGGATCGTGCCCTCTGCTGCGAGTCCGACCTCGTCCGGGCGGAGCTGGATGCCCTGTGTCGCCAGCACCCCGCCGCTGACGAGGCGCTCGTTGCGGTTCACGCCCCGAATGCCCTTGACGGCGCCGGACTCGAGGTCGACGCGGACAATGCCGCCGACCGAGGCATCCGTGACGGCGACCAGGAACTTCCCGTTCGCGCTCACGGCGGCCGACTCCGCGCGCGCCACGACCACGACCGACGCGCCGGTCGGAAGGGTCCAATGCACGATCCCGCAGGGCAGCCCGAGGCACTGGTCCCAGGTCAGGAGTCCCTCGGAGGTGAGCCCGATCATCGAGCCCTGCTCGCCCTCCAGCGTCGCGACGGGCACGAGCCCCTTGCGCAGGTCGAAGACCCGGGTGAGGCATGACGTATCCGTGCAGGACTGGATGGCAAGCAGGTTCCCGTCGCCGTCGAGGCGCAGGTCCGTCGTCCAGTTGGGTCCTCGCTTCGGGTCCGGCTGGAGCGCCGGCCCGACCAGCGTCGGCTGGCCCGAGCCGTCCGCCGCGTAGCGCCAGGTGCCGAGGTCCGCCCTCGACTCGCGGTCCACCACGTGGGCGATCACCGCGCCATCGGATGGATCGAGGACCGCGCCACGAGCGACTTCCGCCGTCTCCGCGACGACGAACGAACAGGCCTTGTCCTGGGCGACGAGGCGGATCTGGGAGTGGCGCCCGTCGTCTGTCGTGAGGGCGACGATGCCACCAACGGGCCCGCTCACGAGGGTGTCCGGCGCCAGCTCGAGGGCGAGATTCGCCGATCCGCCATGCCCGAGCGCCAGGTGCCTGCCGGTGAGTGCGCCATTGGGATCGAGCCGCCCCGAGAGCGACCACCATGCGCCGTCCCCGGCGGCGAGGTTGGCCTTGCCGTGCCCGTCTTTCTCGATCGGGGGCGCGGCACACGCGCCGACGGGCAAAGCCGTCGAGCGCCCGCCCGCCTCCGCGCCCGCCTGGAACCGGCTCAGTGCCAGCGCGATCGCGAGCAGCGCGACCGGCGGCCCGAGCCAGATGACCCAGCGACGTCTCGACATCTCGACCTCCGCGGCGGGTTGCCGGCGGGAGGGGGCGACGACGGCGGCAGCATCGCGCACGCCGCTGCACTCCCGATCACCTCGCGCTCACCTGGGTAGCAGCGCCCGCTTATCCCGGGCTTATCCGGCTTCTCCGCCGCGGCGGAGTGCTAGGCTTCGGCCGTCGTCACCCGACGACACGCTGCGGCGCCGCGAAGCCGGTGAGAGTCCGGCACAGTCCCGCTACGGTGACCATCGCCTCGATCGGCACTCGATCGAAACCACGCGATGGAAGTCCGGTCGCCGACCCGCAGTGACTGCTCGACCTTCGAGAGAAAGGGTAGGCACCGCGATGCGATCCCCCGGCTAGGCAGCCCTCTTCCGCGTCCCGCGCCGCCCGGCGCCCCCCACGACAACGGAGACTCACGTGGCTGCCCTTCGAATCCGCCGATTCCCGCGCGTCCTGTTCGGCGCGCTCGTCCTCGTCCTGGCCGCCTGCACGCCGGCCGCCAGCACCACCACCGCGCCGACCACGGCGCCCGCGACCAGCGCTTCGACGCTGGTGCCGCCGTCGCCGTCCCCGACCACGGCGCCCGCGTTCCCCGTGACCATCACCGACGACGAAGGCACCAAGGTCACGATCCCCGCGGAGCCCACGAAGATCGTGTCCCTGACGCCGGCCACGACCGAGACGCTCTTCGCCCTCGGCGTCGGTGATCGCGTGGTCGGCAAGGTCGAGGATGTCGCCGGCTTTCCGCCGGAGGCGGCCTCGATCCCGATCGTCGCCACCTTCTCCGGCGTCGAGGTGGAGAAGATCGTCGCCAGTGGCGCGGACCTCGTCGTCTCCGGCGGCGCCGGGCTCAGCCAGGGCCCGGCCGTGGAACAGCTCCGCCGCGCCAACATCCCGGTCGTGGTGAGCTACCCGACGACCGTCGACGCCGGCATCGACAGCATCAAGGTCATCGGCCAGGCCGTCGGCAAGGCGGCCGAGGGCGAAGACCTCGCCGGCTCGATCAAGAGCCGCATGGACGCGCTCGCGACGATCGCCGCGACGGCCGCGTCGAAGCCCCGCGTCTTCTACGAGATCGACGTCACGAATGGCATCTTCACGCCGCCCGCCGACTCGATCTACGGCCAGATGTTCGCCCTCGCGGGCGCGACCCCGATCTCCGGTAACGCCAACTATTCGATCTCGCTCGAGGACCTCGTCGCCGCCGACCCGGAGGTCATCCTGCTCGGCGACGCGGCCTATGGCCAGTCGCCCGAGACCGTGAAGGCCCGCGATGGCTGGGCCGGGATGACGGCGGTGAAGGCCGCCGCGATCTTCCCGATCGACGACATCGTGGTCACGCGTCCGGGACCCCGCATCGCAGTCGGCCTCGGGGCGCTGATCCGGGCGATCCATCCCGAGCTCGCAGGCCAGCTCCCGGCCCCGTCCGGGAGCGCGGCGCCGTCCGGGAGCGCGGCGCCCTCGCCGGCAACCAGCCTTGGCTGGCTGCCGCGGGCGGCCTGAGCCCGTGCGGGGTCCCTCGAGCCGGAACGGAATCGGACCCAGGTGACCGCGGCCGTCGCCGCCCCGGTGCACGCCAGGGCGCGGTCGTCGCTCGCGCGGCGTCCGCTCGCCCTGGCGCTCGTCGGGCTTGCGGCGCTCGCGCTGGCCCTCGTCGCCGGCGTGGCGGCCGGATCGGTCGCCATCCCGCCCGGCGAGACCATCGCGGTGCTCGCGCATCGCCTGTTCGGACTGGACCTCGGCATCCCCTGGACCAGCGCCGAAGACACGATCGTCTGGGATCTCCGGTTCCCGCGGGTGCTGACGGCCATGACGGTCGGCGCGGGCCTCGCCGTTGCCGGCGCGACCTTCCAGGGCGTCCTCCGCAACCCGCTCGCGGATCCCTACGTGCTGGGCACGGCCTCCGGCGCGGCGCTCGGTGCGGCGGTCGCGGTCGTGCTCCACGTGCCGGCCTTGATCCTCGATTTCGGCCTGCTGCACGCCCTCGCGTTCGCCGGGGCGCTCGGCGCGGTCTGGCTCGTGTACCGCCTCTCCCGCGTGGGCGGCCACGGGCAGATGACCAGCCTCCTGCTCACGGGCTACGCCGTGGGCTCGCTCCTTGCGGCCGGGCTGTCGATGGCGATGTTCATGTCCGGCGCACAGCTCCGGGTGATCTTCTCGTACCTCCTCGGCGGGTTCGAGGCGGCCTCGTGGGTGCGATTCGCCACGGCCCTGCCGCTCATCGCCATCGCCTCGGGGCTGATCGCGATTCGCGCCCGATCGCTGAACGGCTTCCTGCTCGGCGAGGAGGCGGCGTCCCACCTGGGCATCGACGTTCGCCGCGAGCGCGCGATCCTGATGGGGCTCGCCTCGCTCGCGACAGCCGCCTCCGTCGCGGTCTCCGGGCTGATCGGGTTCGTCGGGCTGGTCGCGCCGCACGTCGTGCGCCTTGCCGTCGGACCGAACGCGCGACTCGTCGTGCCCCTCGCGGCCCTGTTCGGGGCGACTCTCATGGTCGCCGCGGATCTCGCGGCGCGGCTGCTCGGCGAGATCCCGGTGGGAGTCGTGACGGCCGTGATCGGCGCGCCCTTCTTCCTCGCCCTGCTGCGCCGCACACGGGCCGGGTACGAGCTGTGACCGCCGCCGTCCGCATCGAGCGCCTGACCGTCGCCTATCGCGGCCGCCCGGCGATCAGCGATGCCGACCTGGCGATCGAGCCCGGCCAGCGCCTCGCCCTCGTCGGCCCGAACGGCGCCGGAAAGTCGACCCTGCTCCGCGCGATCGCCGGGCTCGTCGAGCCGGCGGCGGGTACCGTCGAGCTCGCCGGCAGCCCGATCTCGCATCTCGATCGCCTCGCCATCGCCCGCCGGCTGGCGGTCGTGCCGCAGCTCCCGAGCCTGCCGTTCTCGACCACCGTCGAGGAGGTCGTGGCCCTCGGCCGGCTGCCCCACGAGCACCCGATTCGGGGGCTCCGACCCGCCGACCGCGCCGCCGTCGCCGCGGCGATCGATCGCGTCGGCGTCGGCCATCTCCTGGGCCGCGACGCGCGAGAGCTGTCCCTCGGCGAGCGCCAGCTCGTGCTCCTGGCGATGGCCGTGGCGCAGGACGCGCCCATCCTCGTGCTCGATGAGCCGACCGTGCACCTGGACCTGCGGCACCAGGTCGAGGTGATGGAGCTGCTGGTGGACCTCAACGAGCGCGACGACACCACCGTGATCGCCGTCCTCCATGACCTCGGGCTGGCCGCGCACTTCTTCCCACGCGTTGTCGTCATCGATCGAGGGCGGATCGCGGCCGATGGACCACCCGCCGAGGCCCTGACGGGCGAGCGCATTCGAGACGTGTTCGGGGTTGATCCGGCGCTGGTACGCCTCGCGCTCTAGGCCGTCGGCGCTCCCGGCCCGACGCCCACCTCCTCAAGCCAGGCGGCCACCGCCTCGGCCACCTCTTCCCAGCCGTCCTGGGCGATGATCCAGTGGGTCCGGTCTGGGAACTCCCGGAAGTCCGTCCGAGCGCTCGACGTCGCGTAGGCGCGGTGGTTCCGGCGGTTGATCACCGGCGGCACGATGCGGTCCTTCGCGCCGGCGATCAGCAGGAGCGGTGCCCGCCCGCTTCGACGGAAGTCCAGCCGCGCCGGCGAGCGTGGGTTGAGCAGCGCGAAGGCGCTCTGGAAGAACACCCGGCCGGTCTCCGGGATCACCTGGCGGTCGTAGGCAGCGCGGGCCTCGGCCGGCGGGAGCGTATCGACGAACGCATACCGAAAGCTGTCGAAGGACCAGCGCACGATCTTCGAGCCGAGCAGGTAGCGGGTGAGCGCACCGAGCAGCGATCGCAGGGCGGTCGGCTCATACGCCAAGATGCCGCGCGGTGGCGCACTGTCGATCGCCACCCCGGCTGCGCCGAGGCCGCGATCGAGGAGCAGCTGAGTGAACAGCCCGCCGTAGGAGTGGCCGATCAGGATCGGGGGCGCGTCCAGCTCCCGGACGATCGCGGCGTAGTGGTCGACGATCTCGCCGATGCCGAGACCCCGGAGCGGCGAGGGGTCGGCCCTGATCGCGTCGACGGGCCGATCCTTGCCGGGCCACGCGGGCGCGATGCAGCGGTAGCCGCGGCCCTCGAACCACGGGAGCATCTTCTCCCAGCACAGCGGCGTGACCCACGCGCCGTGGATGAAGACGATCGTCCGTGCCATCGACCCGGATTGTGCGCCGCGGGCTTGGCCGCCGGCAGTCCCGGCGACGCGCGCTCGCGTCCGGGCGGCTACGCGGCCGCGCTCCCGAGGGCCGCCTCCGTGAGCTGCGCAACGATATCGGCGTGGCGCGCCAGGTCGACCCCGACCCGGGGCATCGTGGCGGTCGGGCCGAAGCCGACGATCCGGTTCGTGGCGGCCAGCAGCCGAAGGGCGACCGTGGCGGTGAACAGCGACAGGCCCTTCGGCTCCGGCATCGCCACCGAGACACCCTCCGACTGGTCGAGGGCATCGAGGTCGAAGGCGATGTACATCCCGTCGGTTCGGTCGCCCACGACGCGGGCCCACGTCTCGAGGGCCGCAAGGCCCGCCGGCCCGCCGAGCATCCCGGATCCGAACAGCGCGATGGGCGAGGCGGCGAGCATCCGCG
>JAICVI010000238.1 GCA_025935415.1 Chloroflexota bacterium | reverse complement strand
TTCGGCGACATCGGCGCCGTCGATCGTCACGGTGCCCTTCTCGGGCGCCAGCAAGCCGGCGATGACCCGCAGGAGCGTCGACTTGCCGCTGCCGTTCGGCCCGATGAGGGCCACGATCTGTCCGGGCTCGACCTCCAGGTCCATGCCGTCGAGCGCAACCAGCCGGCTCGATCCGCTCGATGGGAAGGTCACGGTCACCTCCCGGACGAGGATCCGGCCCTCTGGCGGTCGCGACGCCATGTCGGTCACGCTGCCGCTCCCGCTCCGGCCGAGGGGTGTCGCGGCGCCGCTGCTTCACGAAGCACCGGTGCGATGGCCGGGTAGAGCCCGGCGTAGGCCTCGAAGACCCGGTCGTAGATCGACGCGCGCTCCGGGTCCGGCTCGAAGCGCCGATCGATCGCGGTCATCGCCCCGATCGCGGTCGGCAGGTCCGGGTGCGCGCCGACGCCGACGGCAGCCACGATCGCGGCTCCGACGGCCGCCGTCTCCCGCACCCGCGGGACCTCGACCGGGAACCCGGTGACATCCGCCTTGATGTGGTTCCAGCCATCGTCGGCGGCGGGGCCGCCACAGGCCCGCATCACGCGAACGGCCAGCCCCGCATCGAGCATGGGCTGGGACACGTGGCGGATCGCCAGGGCAGCCGCCTCGAGGATCGCGCGCGTCATGTGGCCGCGCCCGTGGCGCAGGGTCAGGCCCACGAACGCTCCCTTCGCCTGCGGGTCCCAGAGGGGCGACCGCTCGCCCGCGAGATACGGCAGGAACACGAGCCCGTCCGCGCCCGGCTCGACGATCGCCGCCTCGGCGAGCAGCTCCTCGATCGGCCAGGCGCCCCCGAGGACCGGCCCCGCGAACCAGTCGAGCGACGCGCCCGTGGCGGCCATCGCCGCGCCGACGGAGTACAGGCCCGGCATGGGGGCGGGCGTCGTGAACCCGCCGGCGACGGTCACCGGCCGATCCGCGTACAGGCCGAAGCCACCCGCGGCGCCACCGACGTCGATCGCGTCACCGGAGCGGAGCATCCGCGCCCCGTGGAAGCTGGCGAAGGCGTCCACGAGCCCCGCGATCACCGGCGTGCCGGCCCGCAGGCCGAGGTGGCCGGCGGCCGCAGCGGTGAGACCGCCGAGGCGCGTCCCGGTCAGCCGCTCAGGCGCCAGCTTCCCGGGATCGAGGCCCGCGCCTCGCAGCGCGTCACGCGGGACGGCCGCACCGTTCGGCACGAGGGTCGTGGCCGCCTCGCCGGACAGCCTGAGCGCCAGCGCCTCCCAGGCGTTGCAGAACCAGCGAGCGCGCGCGGCGCGCTCGGGCTCGTGGCGCTGAAGCCAGAGCGCCGCGGGCGCGACGCCGAGTGACCAGCCCCGCAGGCCGGTCGCCGATTCGAGCTCGTCGCGTTCGCGGGACGCGCGCGTGTCGAGCCACATCACGGCAGGCCGGACGGGCACGCCGTCCGCATCCACCGGCACGAGCGACGGTCCGTGGCCGGCGACGCAGATCGCCCCGGGCTCGGGGCGCCCGCCGAGGCGGGCGGCGCCCGCGTCGAGGGCTTCACCGATCGCCACGGCGAGCCCTGACCACCAGGCGTCGGCGTCCTGCTCCGCGACCCCGGCCGCCGGGTCGACGGTCATCTGATGCCCGATCCGGCCGAACCCGAGTGGCGTCCCATCGATCGCGATCAGGCCGACCTTCGTCCGGGTTGTCCCGAGGTCGATGCCGAGGAAGCAGTCGAGACGCTTCGTCATGGCTCCGGCCGTCGTCATGCGGCCGCCACGGCCGCCGCGCGGAGGACCGCCTCCGCCGTCGCGACATCGGTCACCAGGACGTTGACCAGCCCGCCACGGAGTGCGCCGAGGATGGGCGCGACCTTGGCCTCGCCCTCCGCGACGCCGATCGTGACCGGCACCTCCGGAAGCGCCCGCGCGTCGAAGGCGACCGCACGAGCGCGGAGCGATGGCGCGACGAAGCGGCCCGCCGAATCGAACGGGGCGATGAGGACCTCGCCGACGGCCTGTCCCGTGCGAATCTCGCCCATCGCCGTCGCCCCGACCGTCGCCTCGCTCCAGGCCGGCCCGCCGATTCCAAGGAGCGCCACGTCGAGCCGCGACCAGCGCTCGATCACGCTGGCCACACCCGGGTGCGCGCAGAGGGCATCGCGAACCGCGGGATCGTCGAGGAGGCCGGGCGAGTGGAGGGCCAGCACGGTGGCGCCCAGGGCATCGCCGATTCGCCGGAATGGCTCCGCCCCGGCGCCGGGGCGCCAGAAGCCGCCGCACAGCGGCAGCACGGTGGCGTCGATCTGGGTCTCGCTCAGGTCCAGCTCGTCGGCCACGGCAGAGACCGCGGCGCCGTCGCCGATCCCGACGACGTGACCATCGCGAATCGCGCCCCGCAGCACCTGGCCCGCAAGCTTTCCGACACGACGCCGGGCGAGCTCCGAGGGCGCGTCGCTGTTCGGGGCGAGGTGGACGGCCCGAAGGCCGAACTGCCGCTGCAGCTGCTGCGCGGCCGGCGACTGCGCCTCCGTCCGATCCACGATGCGGATCTCGACGACGCCCTCGGCGCGGGCCTCCTTCAGCAGGCGCGAGACCTGCGGCCGCGTCACGCCCACCAGCGCGGCGATGGCCTCCTGGGTCTCGCCGAGCTCGTAGTAGAGGCGGCTCACGCGCACGAGCATGGCGAGGTCGCTCACCGGCGAGCCGTCAGCCGCCAGCTACACGTTTGTTCTGAACGAATGTGCATCCGGGCCATGATCGG
>JAICVI010000205.1 GCA_025935415.1 Chloroflexota bacterium | reverse complement strand
GGAGCTCGATGGGCTGCACACCATCCACCTCGGTGACGTCGGGGCGCTCCTGACCGAGGAGGCGCTCGGCGACATCGGCTCGGTCGACATCGCCTGCGTGCCGATCGGCGGCCAGCTCAACGCCACGAAGACCGCGGAGCTCATCGCCCAGCTCGACCCGAAGCTGGTCGTCGCGATGCCGGTCTGCGCGGACGAAGCCGACTGCTCCGATGCGCTGGCCAAGTTCTTCCACGAGATGGGCGGCGAGCCGACCCCGCAGGCGAAGCTCTCGGTCACGATCTCGACGCTGCCGGCGGAGACGACGGCGGTCGTGCTGGAGTCGCGCGGCAAGACGTAGCGATCAGGCAATCGCGCTCAGGACGGGGCGCGCTCCAGGACGACCCGGCCGCGCTTCACGACCGCACGCACCAGGTCGGCGCCGGGCCAGTACGGGATCTGGCGATGCGTCGGGACGTTCCAGATCGCCAGGTCGGCCTGTCGCCCGCTCTCGATCGAGCCGACCTCGTCGGCGATGCCCAGCGCCACTGCCGCGTTGATGGTCACGGCGGCGAGGGCCTCCGATGGCGTGAGCTTCAGGGTGAGGCAGGCGAGCGACATCGCCAGCGGCAGGCTCGGCGTCGGGGAGGTGCCGGGGTTGAAATCGGTGGCGAGGGCAACCGGGATGCCACGATCGACGAAGGTTCGAGCCGGCGTCGTCTCCTCGTGCATCAGGAACCAGTTGACCGAGGGCAGGACCACGGCGACGACCGGATGGCCCGCGCCGGCTGCGGCGGCGAGCGCGTCGATGCCGGCCTGGGACGGCACGGCGAGGTGGTCGGCCGACAGGGCGCCGAGCTCCGCCGCCAGCTCTGCGCCCCCGCTCGGCGCGAGCTCGTCGGCGTGGATCCGCGGCTGCAGCCCGAGCCGGGCGGCCTCCCTGAGCACCCGTCGCGCCTGCGCCGGGCTGAAGACACCGCGCTCGCAGAAGACATCGGCGAACTTCGCCCGGCCCTGCGCCGCCACGCCCGGGAGCTGCTCGTCGAGGAGGTGCCTGATGTACGCCTCCGTGCCGTCCGGGCGGGCCCGGAACTCGGGCGCGACCGCGTGCGCACCGAGCCAGGTCGGATGGACCTCGATCGGGCCCTCCTTGCCGAGGCGGTGGGCGACCTCGAGCAGGCGGAGCTCGGTCGGGAGGTCGAGGCCGTAGCCGGATTTGGCCTCGACTGTCGTCGTGCCATGCGCAAGCATCTCGCCCAGCCAGCGCCGGCCGTGGTCGAGGAGCTCGCTCTCCGAGGCGGCACGCGTCGCCGCCACCGTCGAGAGGATCCCGCCGCCCGCCTTGAGGATCTCGAGGTAGTCGGCGCCACGCTGGCGCAGGACCAGCTCGTTCTCGCGTGAGCCGCCGAAGAGCAGGTGGGTGTGGGCGTCGATGAGCCCGGGCGTGATCGTGCCGCCCTCGATGTCCAGCCTGGCAAAGCGGGCGATCGGGTAGCCGCTTCCCTCGAGCGCCTGGACGAGGTCATTGCGCGGCCCTGCGGCCAGGATCCGACCCTCCCAGCAGGCCACGGCCGGGGCTGCCTCGTGGCCTGGGTCGCCGCCGGGGGCGGTCAGGAGCGCCGGGTCGTCCATGTGCGCGCCGACGCGCATGCCGCCCGCGAGCGTTGCGACCTCGCCGGCGTTCTCGAGCAGGAGGCCGGGTAGGCCATCGGAGGCGCGCCCGCCCTGCAGCAGGCGCAGCCCGGAGGACGCCACGTCAGCGAGATTCGCCGCTGGCGGGTGCAGCGTCCGAACGTGCCGCAGCGCGCGCGAGCGCGAGCCGCTGCTCCAGCACCATCAGGGGATCGGCGTCGCGAAGGCGCAGGAACGAGGCGGCCGCGGCGAATCTCGCCTCCGTGTCCGCTCCCGCCCCGACCCCGGCATGGGCCGCGACCGCGTCAAAGGCCGCCTGGGGCGCCAGCCCGATCAGCTCGGACTCCTTTGGAGCGACACCCTCCTCCGCGGCCAGCCGGGCCACCTCGTCCCAGACACGCCACATCGGCGTCGCCTGGAAGTCCAGCAGGTTCATGGACACCTGGGCCGCGTCGAGCTCCTCGATGAAGAAGCCGTTGCCCTGGACCGCCGGGAGCCCGCCGCCGGATTCGCGGACACGGCGCGCGATCCGCTTCGCGACCTCGACGTCGTTGGTGTCGAGGTTGATGTTCCAGGCGATGAGGAACGGCCTCGCCCCGACGGCCACGGCCCCCGCGCGCGGGTGGGTCCGCGAGGGCCCGAAGTCGGGGGCGCGATCCGCCACTCCGGCGAGAAGGTCGTCGCGAACGCCCTCGTAGCCGCCTCGCCGTACGTCGGCAAGCCGTACGCGATCCGGCCGCGAGGCCGCGCGGGCATAGAGATAGACCGGGATCTCGAAGCGATCGGCGATCCGCGCTCCGAACCGCTTCGCCAGGTCGATGGCGTCGTCGATGGTCGTCGACCCAAGCGGGACGAACGGGATGACGTCGACCCCGCCGATCCGCGGGTGCTCGCCGCTATGAGCTTCCATCGCGATCGATGCGATCGCCTCGGCGAGCGTCGCCTCGAGCGCCGCCTCGACCGCGGCCGCTTCGCCGGCCATGGTCAGGACCGAGCGGTTGTGCGACGCGTCGCTGGTGCGATCGAGCAGGTACGCGCCCGGGGTCGACTCGACCGCCGCGGCCAGCCGATCGACGACCTCGAGGCGGCGACCCTCGGAGTAGTTCGGCACCGACTCGATGAGCACGAGCGAATCGTGGCACCTGGGCTCGGACGCTGCTCCGCGCTTGCGTCTTCCAATCGGGGGATTCCCGTTCAGCGACCTCGTTCTCACTTTCTCGAAACTCGGTATTGACATTTCGAAAGTTGATGTGTCATCCTGCGTCTCGCACCACCGAAACGGTCAGTTGACCGACAAGGAAATCCGAAAGGAGCCACCCGTGATCGCCTCGATGTTCAACCTCGACCACCGCCTCGCCGAGCTTCGCCCCACCGAGCAGCAGGAGCGCACGGCGCGAGCGCTTCGGAAGGCAGCCGCCCCGGCCACCCGGCCGGCCCTCGCAACCGGCGAGCCCGCTCGCAGCTGGCTCGCCACCGGCGGCAACCACCTCTCCCGCCCGACCGCCGGCTGAACCTGCCAGGCCCCACCAATCGGAGCACTCGACGATGAGCCAGACCGCACCAACCTCCGCCGCCCGGAATCCCTTCGCCGTTCGTGACTTCCGGCTCCTTTGGGTCGGTGAGGCGGTCTCGGCGCTCGGCGACCAGTTCGCCCTGATCGCGCTGCCGTGGCTCGCCCTCGTCCTCACCGGCAGCCCGCTGGCGCTTGGTGGCGCGATGGCGGTCATGGCCATTCCACGCGCCCTGCTCATGCTCGTCGGCGGCGTCTCCGTCGACCGGTTCTCGCCGCGCCGCGTGATGCTCGGCTCCAACGCGGTCCGGCTCGTCGCCGTTTCCGCCCTCGGAGTTGTGGTCCTGTTCGGCGAGGCCGAGCTGTGGATGCTCTACGCATTCGCGCTTGTCTTCGGCGTCGCGGATGCGTTCTTCTTCCCCGCGCAGACGGCCATCGTTCCCGAGCTCGTCGCGGACGACCAGCTGCCCCGAGCCAACGGCATCGTCCAGGGCACCGCGCAGGTCTCCATCCTCGTGGGGCCGGTTGCCGCGGGCGTGGTGATCGCCGCGCTTGGCGGCAGCGCCACCGCTGCATCCGCGGCCGGGATCGGGGTCGCGCTCCTGTTCGACGCGGCGACGTTCGTCGT
>JAICVI010000029.1 GCA_025935415.1 Chloroflexota bacterium | reverse complement strand
TCCGCGGCGAGGTCGGCCGACCGCTGGAGCAACGCCAGGGCATCGTCCACGCGGTCCTCGTCGAACGCCAGGTCCGCGGCGATGCT
This sequence comes from Chloroflexota bacterium, assembly GCA_025935415.1. GTDB lineage: Bacteria > Chloroflexota > Limnocylindria > Limnocylindrales > CSP1-4 > UBA5189. The sequence goes on along the minus strand of JAICVI010000029.1, from coordinate 17,085 downwards.
GCGACTCACATACGCGTCCACGGGGAATCGCCCATCGGCTCCGACCGCGTCCGCCTCCTCGAGCAACGCGTATGACCGCGCCGGGTCACCGGCGCGCTGCGCCTCGGCGGCGAGTCGGACGAGCATGTGAGCCTGGTAGGCGCGCTGGTCCAGCCGCCGATGGATGGCCAGCGCCGCCTCGTAGTCCTCGACGCCGCTGGCGAAGGCGCCGCTGATGTAGATGCATCCGCCTCGGCAGCGCAGGATCCTGGCGCGGAGGGCAGCGTCGATCTCGTCCACCTCGAGCAGCCGGGTGAAGATCGCGATGCCCTCCTGGAGCTGGTTCGTCGTCCAGAACCGCTCCAGCGCGCAGGCGATCTGGGCGCCGAGGGCCGGGTCCGCTTCGATGGCCCACTGGATGCCCGCGCGGATGGAGGCCAGCTCCTCGCGGGCCATGTCGAACGACATCGCCGAGCCGGTGCCCTCGAGCGAGAGCTTCGACAACTCGGCGATCGTCCGGGCGTGCTCCGCGTGCCGGCGGCGCAGTGGCTCGCGCTCGTCCTCCGGAAGCTGCTCGCCCGCGTACTGCCGGACGGTCTCCAGGAGTCGATAGCGCGTGCCGCGAGGGCCGTCGTTCGGCACGACGAGGGAAGCGTCGACCAGCCGCTCCACGAGCCGCTCGGCCTCGGCGGCGTCGCCATCGAGGCACACGGTGGCGATCGACTCGAGGTGGGCCCCGGCGGGAAAGACGGCCATCCGCGCGAGCAGGCGTTGCTCGTCAGGCTCGAGCAGCTGGAAGCTCCAGTCCATGGCCTCACGCAGCGTCCGATGGCGCGCCGTCGTCAGCCGGCGCCAGGACACGAGGAACTCGAAGCGATCCCGGATCCGGACCGCGATCTCCTCGAGCGACAGGGCCTTCGTGCGGGCCGCCGCCAGCTCGATGGCGAGGGGCAGGCCCTCGAGCTCGCGACAGATCCGTGCCGCCGCGTCGTAGGCCGCCTCGTCCAGTCGCAGGCCGTGCCGTCCCAGCGTGGCCCGGTCCACGAGCAGCCGCACCGCGTCGCTCTCGCGAACGGCGTGCTCGTCCGCGCCGGCCACGGGAACGTTGAGTGGTGGGACCGCATACGCCGCCTCGCCCCCGACGCCGAGCGCCTCGCGGCTGGTCGCCAGCACCCGCACGCCGGGGGCGGCCTCCAGCAGCTCGACCGCGAGGGCCGCCGCGGCGTCGCGAACGTGCTCGCAGTTGTCGAGCACGAGCAGGACCTCCATGTCGCCGAGCTCCCGCGCCACCGCGGTTCCCGCGGACGCTCCTGGCTGCTCCGTCACGCCGAGCGCGCCCAGCGCCTGCCGCGCGACGAGCTCCGGGTCCGAAACGGCCGCGAGGTCAGCGAAGGCGATCGCATCGACGAGGTCGGTGCTGGCACGCCGAGCGGCCTCCATCGCGAGCCTCGTCTTGCCGACACCGCCGACGCCCACGAGCGTCACGAGCCGCGATCGGAACAGCAACGCCCGGACCTCGTCGAGCTCGGCTCGCCGGCCGATGAACGCGGTGAGCGACAGGGGTGGCTCCTGCGTGGGTCGGACGCCCTCGCCCTTCGGGCCCGGCACGTCCTGCCGGAGGATCGCGCCCTCGAGCGCCTGGAGCTCCGTCCCGGGGTCGATCCCGAGCTGTTCGTCGAGGGCCTGTCGGGCACGGTGGTACGCGGCCAGCGCGTCGGCCTGGCGGCCACCGCGATAGAGCGCCAGCATGAGGTGGCGCCAGAGGCGTTCGCGAAACGGATGCTCCGCGACGAGGCCTTCCAGCTCGTCGATCACCTCACTGCTCCGACCGAGCTCGAGGTCCGCATCGATTCGTCGCTCAAGGAGGTTGAGCCGGAGCTCCTGCAGGCGCGCAGCCTCCACGCCGAGGATCCCGTCCCGGAGCAGGCCGGCGAATGGCTCGCCGCGCCAGAATCCGAGCGCGTTGGCAAGGACCGCCGCCGCGCGGCGGTGCCGATCTCGCTCGTGAAGCCCGATGCCCTCTCGCGCCAGGCGCTCGAACCGGGCCACGTCGGTCGTCTCCGGCGGCACGCCCAGGACGTAGCCGCCCGTGACCCGCTCGATCGACGCCGCGGGACCGAGCGCCGTCCGGAGGCGCGAGACGTACGAGCGGAGCGTGGTCGCTGCCCCGTCGGGTGGCTCGCCCGCCCAGAGCTCGTCCACCAGCGCGTCGGTGCTGACCGGAACGTCGGGGTGGATGGCAAGCAGGGTGAGCAGCATCTCGGCCCGCAGTCCGCCCAGGTCGACCGGCGCGCCGCCCAGGAGGACGCGGACCGGTCCCAGCATGCCGATATCGAGCCTTGCCGCGCCCTCCGTCGTTGCAGGCCTCCCTCCGCCTCGGCGCCCGGCATCACCGGGCGGCTCGAGGCGGAGGGTACGGCCTGGGCTTCCGCGGACTCAGTCTCGTGGCGTGGAGATCCAGCCCTCGAACGTGCCATGGGTGAGCCCGGTCCCGGGGAAGAAGGTGCGCTGCGTCGAGAAGCTGCCCGTGGCCCCGTCGAATCGCCCGGTCCCGCCGGTGATGATCCCGGTCTCGGCGATGGCCAGCTGTCCCGGGGCGACCATGGTCGCGGTCCCGGACAGCGATGCGGTGAGCGTCGAGCCGTCCGCGGCGGTGAACGTGTACGTCCCGCTGGCGGTCAGCGTGGCCTGGTTGACCGTGTGCGGCGCCCGGAGCGTGAAGCTCCCGAGCTGGTTGGCGTGGCCGCTCGTGACCAGCAGCACGGACACGACGGGCGGCGCGATCGGGGTGACGGTCGCCGTGCCGCTCATCTCGCCGCGGAACGGCACGAGATCGTTCGCGGCCACGGGGCCGGCGATGGCGAGGGCGAGGGTGAGGACGAGCCCCGAGGCGGTGGCGATGGTGCGCATCACTGCGTTCCTCCGATGAAGGTCGATGTCTTCGACTCCCTGCGGAGGCTGCGCCGGGGCCGTTGCGTTTCCGTTGCGCGGGCGCTGCGACGCCGCGGCGCTCCCGTGCCGAGGGCGCCGCAACCCCCCATGGGATACTTCTCGGTGACATGAGCACCACCGGCGGCACGGTCGCCGAAATTCGAATCGCGAAGCGGACCGGCTTCTGCTACGGCGTCCGCGAGGCCATCGACAAGGCCAAGGAGGCCCGCGCCGCGGGCAAGTCGACCCATACCCTCGGCCAGGTCGTCCACAACGAGGGCGTGATCCGGGACCTGCAGGACCTCGGGATCGAGACGGTCGACACGCTCGACGACGTCGACCACGGGGCCGCGGTCGTCATCCGCGCCCACGGCGTTCGCCCGGAGGTCATGGAACGGGCCAATGCCCGCGGCCTGGAGGTGATCGACGGCACCTGCACGTGGGTCATCCAGGAGCAGAAGGAGATCGTGAAGCTGGTGGAGGAGGGCTACACGATCGTCCTGCTCGGGACGCCGAAGCATCCGGAGGTCATCGGCCTCCTGGGCTTCGCCCCAAACGCGATCGTCGTCGACGAGGAAGAGGACTGGGACCAGATTCCCCGCAAGAAGAAGATGGCGCTCATCTCCCAGTCGACGCAGCCGCCCTGGAAGTTCGAGAAGCTCGCGGCCTTCATGGTCAGCCGCAGCCACGAGCTGAAGATCGTCAACACCGTCTGCCCGGTCACGATCCGGCGGCAGGAGGACACGATCGAGGCGGCCCGCGAGGTCGACCTGATGGTCGTCGTGGGCGGGCGGTCGAGCGCCAACACCAAGGAGCTCACGCGCCTCTGCGGGATCGCGGGCACGAAGGCGATCCAGATCGAATCGGTGAAGGATCTCGTCGATCCGGCGGTCTTCGACGGCGCGACGGTCGTCGGGGTCACCGGCGGCACCTCGACTCCGATCGAGGACCTCCACGCCGTCGCCAAGCGGATCCTCGAAATCGCGGGCACGAGCGACGCCCGATCGAGGGCCGCCGAGCTCGCCGACGCGGCCTTCGCCATGGCGGCGACACCGGCGGGACGCACGACCTCGCTGCCGACGACCCTCCCAGTCGCCAGCTAGGCGGCGGTCGATATGGCCGCACGCGCCGGTTTGCCCATCGTCGCGATCGTCGGCCGGCCGAACGTCGGCAAGTCGACGCTCTTCAACCGCATCGTCGGCGAGCGTGCAGCGATCGTCGAGGATCGGGCCCGGACGACTCGCGACCGGCTCTATGGCGAGACCGACTGGAACGCCCGGCGGTTCATGGTCGTCGACACCGGCGGCCTGGAGGTCGACCCGAGCGACCCGATCGAAGCGCGCGTCCAGGACCAGGCGCGCATCGCGATCGCGGAGGCGGACGTGATCGTGTTCGTGGTCGAGGCCATCTCCGGGCTGACGCCCGCGGACCAGGAGGCCGCCGAGGTCCTGCGGCGCGCCAGTGCGCCCGTGCTCGTGGCGGTGAACAAGAGCGACAACGACCGGCGCGAGCTGGAGGCCGCGGAGTTCTACGCCCTCGGCTGGGAGCACACCTACCCGATCGCCGCGATCCACGGCCGTGGCGTCGCAGACCTGCTCGACGAGATCGTGCTGGCACTCCCACCGGAATCCGAGGCGGAGCTGGCGCGCAAGCAACGCGAGGCGGAGGCGGACGCCTTCTCGCGCGACGTCGAGGCGGGCCGGCTCGAGGCGTACGTCGTCGGCGAGGACGAGGACGAGGAGACCGCCGGCGTCTCCGGGCTCGGCAGCCTCGACGGCTCGGGCGACGAGCCGGCCTTTGACGAGGCGACCGAGGACGTGGTGGATGAGGCCGCGAAGCGCTGGGACGCGATGATCGCGAGCGAATCCGAGGATGAGTCGCCGGCGATCGCGTTCGTCGGCCGGCCCAACGTCGGCAAGTCGAGCCTCCTCAACGCCCTCCTGAAGCAGGATCGGATGATCGTGTCGGATGTCCCCGGCACGACGCGGGATGCCATCGACACGACCCTGCCGTGGGGCCGGACCGAGATCGTCCTGATCGACACCGCCGGGATCAAGCGCCGCGGCCGGGTCGCGGGCGGGCCTGCCGCGGAGAGGTACTCGACGCTGCGATCGTTCCGCGCGATCTCGCGGGCTGACGTCGCGGTGCTGCTGGTCGATGGCGTCGACGGGCTGACCGCGCAGGACGCGCACATCGCGGGGTTCGTCGTCGAGGAGGGCCGCGGCCTGGTGGTCGCCGTCAACAAGTGGGACGCGGTCGAGGAGAAGACCGGCAGCACCTTCGACCAGTACGTCGAGTGGATCCGCCACGAGGCGCCGTTCCTGGACTTCGCGCCGGTCGTGTCGATCTCCGCGAAGACCGGCCAGCGCGTCGAGCGCGTGCTCGAGCTCGCGGTCGACGTCTGGGCCGAGCGCCGTCGCCGTATCTCCACGGGGGCGCTCAACCGCCTGGTTGGCGACGCCGCGGCGCGGCAGGAGCCGCCCATGGTCAAGGGCCGCCGCCCGAAGCTCTTCTATGCCACGCAGGTGGGCGTCGCCCCTCCCACTTTCGTGTTCTTCGCCCGCGACGCTGGCTCGGTCCACTTCTCCTACCGGCGCTACCTCGAGAACCGGCTGCGGGAGGAGTTCGGCTTCCTCGGGACGCCCATCCGGCTGATCTTCCGAGAGCGCGCGACGGTCCGAGAGCCGCGTCGCGCCCGGCGCGCCACGGCGCGTCCGACGAAACGTGAATCGAGGCCGGCCATTGCCCCGAAGAAGGGTCGCGGGCCGGCAAAGCGCGCTGCGAGGTGACGGCGGGGCAAGCGGCCATGCCGGACGGCTCGCCCGCCCGCGTGGCGGTCATCGGGAGCGGCGCCTGGGGCACGACGCTCGCCGTGCTCGTCGCCCAGTCCGAGCCGGTCCTGCTGCTGACGCGCTCCGCGGAGACGGCGGAGCAGCTCGAGAAGACGCGCCGGAACACCAGGCGCCTCCCCGGGATCGAGCTCTCGGAGAACATCCGCCTGACCGCCGATCCCGCACGCCTCGCCGAGGCGGCAGACCTGGTCATCGTCGCTGTGCCGTCCGCACACGTGCGTGACGTCATGACCGGGGTGGGGGAGCACATCGCATCGCCGGCCGACGTGCTCTCCGTGGTGAAGGGCCTCGAGCGCGGGACCCTCCTGCGGATGACGCAGGTCATCGCCGAGGCCGGCGGGGTCGACCCCGCCCGCGTGGCCGCCCTGTCCGGGCCGAATCTCGCCCACGAGATCGCCCGCGGCCTGCCGGCGTCCGCGGTGGTGGCGTCGCCCGACCCGGCGCTCGGCGATCGCATCGTCGCGCGACTCAGCCGCCGGGCCTTCCGGCTCTACACGAACCCGGACGTCGTGGGAGTCGAGCTCTGCGGGGCGCTGAAGAACGTGGTCGCGATCGCGGCCGGCGCCGCCGACGGTCTCGGCTTCGGTGATAACGGCAAGGCCGGCCTGATGACGCGAGGCCTCGCCGAGATGACCCGCCTCGGCATCGCGGCGGGCGCCAACCCGCTGACGTTCGCCGGGCTCGCCGGGCTCGGCGACGTGATCGCCACGTGTGGCTCGAAGCTGTCCCGGAACCACCTGCTCGGCGACAAGCTGGCCTCGGGCCGGAAGTGGGCGGAGATCGAGGCGACGCTGCCGGGCGTGGCCGAGGGCGCCTACACGGTCGATGCGGCGCTGGCGCTGGCCGCGAGGCACGCCGTCGAGATGCCCATCGCCCAGGAGGTCCACAACGCGCTCTTCGAGGGCAAGAGCGTCCAGCGCTGCCTCATCGACCTGCTGGCGCGCGAGTCCAAGGACGAGCTCGCCGATTTCCAGGGCTGGATCGACCGGCTCGATCGGCTCGATCGGCTCGACCACCGCAGCCACGCCGACGGCGACCAGCCGGCGTCATAGCGCTGCTCGGGCTTGGTCGCGCTCGCCGGCTGGTGCACCGTCGCGCGTTCTCGTGCGCGCTCCTTCGTACGCGCTCCTTCGTGCGCGCTCCTTCGTACGCGCTCCGTGATGGTCTCTCCCGCGTGATGCGAGTGGGTGCATCACTCCCGGGGGGTTTGGATGGCCGGCGAGGCGACCGCGCTAGACTTCGGCCCTGCGTCGGGGCGTGGCGCAGTCTGGTAGCGCACCAGTCTGGGGGACTGGTGGTCGTCGGTTCAAATCCGGCCGCCCCGACCAATTTCCGCGCACAGATGGGGCGATGGTCACACCCGCGCGTTGATGTGCTCCATCGCGACGCGCCACTGGCCATCGGAGTCCCGCCGCCAGACCAGGATGCCGCGGACCTCGACCTTCCGCCTCTCCGCTGGTTCGCCACTCATCCACGACCCTTCCATCCACACGGCGACCATGTCGCCAGCATCGACGGTGCGCAACGGGCGGAAGGTGACCTCCGTCAGCGGGCGCATGGCACGGGCCATTCGCAGCAGCCCCTCCCGACCTTCCACCGGGTGCTCCCCGCCCGCATCGAAGACCGCGTCCGCGGTGTACTCGTACACCCAGGCCTCCGGGTCAGGCGATTCGAGCGCGGCGACAAGCCGGCGCTCTGCGCCGCGGATCTCCGCTTCATCGAAAGCCGTCATCGCCGTCATCGTAGATCGTCGGAATTCACGGTCGAGCGGCTGCCGCGATGGGTTCGAGCGGCTTGCAGCGGCTGCTTCAGTCGCCGGTTCTGGAACGCTCGCCGCTGGAGCTTCCCCGACGCGGCGATGGCGGAGGCGCGACACTTGGGCCGTGCCCGACAAGCCGGCCTGCGAGTGCTGCGTCAACACCTTCACGACGAAGGAGGCCGAGGCGGACCTGAAGCGCTACCGCGAGCATGGCGTCGAGGGTCCCACGCGATCGCTCGTCGACGCGATAAAGGCCGAGGGCGTCGAGGGTGCGACGCTTCTCGACGTGGGTGGCGGGATCGGCGTGATCCAGCTGGAGCTCCTCGGTGCGGGCCTCGCGCGGTCCGAATCGATTGACGCGACCGAGCCGTACGTCGAGGTGGCCCGCGCCGAGGCCGAGCGCCGCGGCTATGCGGATCGGACCGCCCATCGGTTCGGGACGCTCGCGGACGTCGCGGCCGAAATCGACGCCGCGGACATCGTGACGCTCGACAAGGTCATCTGCTGCGACCCGAATGCCGTCGACCTTCTCGATGTCGTCGCCGCAAAGGCGCAGCGGGCGGTCGGCCTGGTCTACCCGCGTGTGACCTGGTGGAACCGCCTCGCGTCCCGGATCCTCGCGGCGTGGAGCCGGCTGCGTCGCGATTCGCTGCGCTGGCACCTGCACACGGACGCGCAGGTCGACGGCGCCCTTCGGGCCGCGGGCTTCGAGCGCCGCGACGTCGGCCGGACCTTCATCTGGCAGGTCGCCCTGTTCGTCCGCGTCGCCGGCTCAAGGCGCTGAGACGCGCGGCCACAAGGCCGCGAGCCCTTGCGACAGGACTGACGCCGGGGACCGGCTCCTTCCAGGCTGGCGCCTTGACGCGGGCGGACTAGGTCTCGCGCTCCAGGGAATCCGGCTCCGGTCGCTCGACTCCCGCTTCGCCGGCATCGCGCGGCGTCTCGCCGGCCGGATCGCCTCGATGTCCCGGCGCGAAATCCCGAGCGGATTGCGCCCCGGCGTCGCGCTTCAGGTGGCCTGGGCTGGAGGCACTGCGGCCGTGCTCGCCGCCTTGGCCTCCCTCACCTCGTTGCCCGAGCTCGCCTGGCTGACCGTGCAGGCCGCCATGTCCGTGGCCGCCCCCGTTGCCGCCGCGATTCCCGCCGTTGCCCTGCCCTGGCATCAGCGCGAACCTCGTGCCGAGCCGCCCGCGGGCGCCGTGCGGTCGCCGCGGTCGCCCTGGCCAGATCGGGTGGAGTGATCCGCGTCGCGGCGCTGGTCCTGTGCGCTGGCGCGACCGACGTCCTCGGACCCGTTGAACCGCCCGTGGTCGTCGCGACGGACATACCGCTTGTCAGCTCCTGTATCGATGCGCTCTCGATCGGACATGGAGGTCCTCCTTTGCCCTCGAGCCTGCCGTCCAGTCGATATCGGCCGCCTTGCGCGGCAGGGCGCCGCGCTGCACCTTTCGGTCAGCGCGGCTCCCGTGGCTTCGCATGTTCGGGACCGGGCGCCCGCGAGCGATCACTCCCGACGGCGCGTCTGCGGTCGAGACGCCGTCCCGACGATCACGGCGGCGCACGACACTGCGAGCGCGATCAAGACCGTGACGGCGGCCGAGCGGTCGCCGCCCATTGTCGTGGGCGTCGCCGTGTCCGTTGCCGGTGCCGACGCTTGGGTGTCGCCGACGGCAGCAGTCGGCGCGACGGTCGCGCCGGCGGAGGTCCCGGCCGTTGCGGAATCACCCGGTGAGTGGCTCGTCAGCGGCGACGACTCCATTGACGGCGCGACCGACGCCGGGGCGGATGGCGGCAGCGACGGCGCGACCGACGCCGGGGCGGATGGCGGCAGCGACGGCGGTTCGGACGCCGGGGCGGATGGCGGCAGCGACGGCGGTTCGGACGATGCGTCGCACGCCGTCACGACGAACGAGTCGCTGTCGCTTGCCGATCCCTGGGTGAGCTCGCCCATCACCGTCACGTCGAAGGCGTTCGTGTACGTCCCGCACGAGGCCGTCGTCGTGTTCGTGACGACGTGGGCCGTGGTCGTCGTCGACGGCGCCACGAAGTCTCCGGGGAACGTGAGCGATTGGTTCGGCGCCGTTCCCGTGATCGCCCAGCCCGCGCTGCTGTCCGACGCGAGCGTCCAGTCGATTCCTGGCCCGCCTGGGAGCGCATCGGTCCAGACCACGGACTCGAACGCGATCTCGCCGCCGTTGATCAGGTTGATGGTGAACCCGCCCTGCGACCCGGCCGGGACGGTCGTGGCATCGGCAGTCACGTTGGCATCGATCGTGAGCGTGCGCGGCGCCAGCGCGACCGTGAAGCTGAACGTGCCGCCGCTTCCGGGCGTGCACTCCGACACCACGATCACGTAGCTCTGGCCGGCGTTGACGCGGAAGGTGAACCCGCCCGATGTGCCGCCACAGCTGCCCGACGTCGCTGGCGCGCCAGCAAAGTTCACGGTCGGGTTGCTTGGGTCGAACGAGCCGGTGTACGCGGCAACCATGACGTTCGTGGCCGCCGTGTAGGCGACTGTCGCGCACGAATCGGCGCCGGTGTCGTTCGCGAACGTGAAGCTCGTGAACTTTGGCATGCCCGACGCCGCGGTCCCGGGCGAGCCTGCGGTGACGCACGTGCTGGACGCTGCGAGCGTCACCGTTCCGTTCTGCGTCGTCGCCGAGGCCGCGAGGTCCCCGGTGAATGGGCCCAGGGCGAGCGCCGCAGGGACGACCTCGACCAGGAGGATCGCCGCCATGGCGATCCCGGCGATGACACCCGCGACCCGGCGTCTGTGCGTAGATGTGTGCTGCATTGCCTGCTCCTCGCCACGTTGATCGATCAGCGCCGAGGGTGTCCCCGTGCCGTTGCAATCCTGTGGCAACCCCTGCGGTCCGACATTCCCATTGCGGCGGATCGCGTCGGCGCCTGCACTGTCCCGGTCAGGTCGTATCGGCGGTTCGGCCATGTCTGCGTGGCAGGAACCGCCAGGGGAGAGGAGGACCCATCGAGATGACCTCGCAGAGGAAACCGGATACGCCGACGCGAGCCCGGACGAGAACTTCGTCGGCGCCGGCATCTGGGGCGACTCGCCGGACATCGGGGCCGTCGGCACGGGCGCGACGGGTGTCCAGGGCATCGGCATCTGGGCGTTCAGGGCTACACGCAGGAATCGGGTGGCATCGCGGTATACGCGCAGAGCGTCAGCTCGAGCGCCCGAGCGCTTCGCGTCGAGGGCCGCGCCGAGTTCACGCAAAGCGGCCGCGTCAGTATGGGCTCGAGCACGTCGTCGAAGAAGGTGTCCCTCGCAGGCTGCACCAGCCAGACCCTGATCATGGCGATGATGGCCTCGAACCGGAGCGGTCGATGGGTTCGCGCCGTCGTGCCGACGACCGGCAGCTTCACCATCTACCGGAATGGGACGTTGACGTCCGCGGCGTACGTCGCATGGATGGCGTTCACGAACCCATCGAGCCACGCGGGGTAGTCCGATGTCGAACGACGAGACGCGCAAGGTCCAGCCGAAATCGGTCGAACAGCACGGCCGGCGACCGAGGCTCGAGCACGGGTCGAGCAACGCGGCCCTCGGCACGCCCGCACGAGTGCCGAGCGCGAAATCGCTTCGCGGGACGGCGCGGGCTGAGGAGGCGAGGCTCCAGGGAGCGATCAGGCGCACGAGTCGGGCGTCGCGCTGACCTCGCCTCCGGCCTCGACGCCGCAGCGGTGATCAGGCCGGCAGGCTGAACCAGAACGTCGTGACGCCTGCCTCGGACGAGGCCCCGACGCGGCCGCCCGCCTCTTCAACCAGCCGCTTGACGATCGCGAGGCCGATGCCGGCACCGCCGGTCGATCGGTCGCGCGATCGCTCGACGCGGAAGAAGCGCTCCCAGACGCGAGGCAGGTCCTCCGCCGGGATCTCGCTGCCGCTGTTGGCAACGCGCACCTGCGCGTGGCCGTCTTCGCGCGCGACGGTGACGCGCACCTCGCCGCCCGCGGGCGTGTAGCGCACGGCGTTCTGGAGCAGGTTCGCGACGACCTGCGCGAGCTCATCGGCGCGTGCGTGCACGATCATCCCGCGATCGATCGATGGGGTGACGCTGATCGAGCGCCGAGCGAAGGACGGCGCGGCGAGGTCGAGGCCGGTGCGGACCAGCGCACCGAGATCGAGGTCCTCCGGCATCGGGCGCTCGTCGTCCGCCCCGGCGAGGGCATCGAGCGAGGACGCGAGCCGCGTCAGCCGGTCGACCTCCTCGCGCAGCGAGTCGAACGTCGCGGGATCGGGCGGCAGGACGCCGTCTCGCAACGCCTCGAGGTAGCCCTGCAGGTTCGTGAGCGGAGTTCGCAGCTCGTGCGAGGCGTTGACCACGAATTCGCGGCGCACGGCGTCCTGCTCGGCGAGCCGGTCGACCATGACGTTGAAGGAGTTGGCAAGCGCCCGAACCTCGGCCGGGCCCTCGACGGGCGCGGTCGCCCGGAGGTCGCCCTCGGCCGTGCGCTGGGCCGCGTCCGCCAGCCGCTCGATCGGACGGGCGATCCGTCGTGCGAGGAGGGTCCCGACGGCGAGCGCCACCACGCCCGCGACGACCGCGGCGACGGCAACGATCTCCGTGACGCTGCCCTGGAACATCGCCGCGGCCTCCTCGGTCGGCCGGCCGATGGCCTCCATGAGGTGCATGAACGTGTCTGCTCCGACGCGCATGACGCCGACCGCGAGGATCGCCAGCGCGATCGCGACCGAGACGAGCGCCGCGAGCACGATCCGGGTCCCGATCCCGTCGGGTCGCATCGGGAGCCTCATGCGCCGGCCCGCCGCCGCTCGACCCGGCCCGCAGCGCGATAGCCGACCCCGCGGACCGTCGAGACGTAGCGCGGGTTGGTGGCGTCGTCCCCCAGCTTCTCGCGCAGGCGCTTGATGTAGACGTCGATCGCGCGGTCGAGAACGTCGCCCTCCCCGGTCCCGTGGATTCCATCGAGCAGCTGGTCGCGGGTGAGCGCGCGGCCGTCGGCATCGAGGAGCGTGGCGATGAGCCGCAGCTCCAGCGCGGACAACGCCACCGGCCGCCCGCCGATTCGGGCTTCGTGCCGCGCCGGATCCACCACCAGGTCGTCGCGCACCAGCTGCTCATCGGAGCCCAGCGCGTCGCCGAGGGGCCGCTCCGTGCGGCGGAGGATCGTCCGGACGCGGACCACCAGCTCGGCAGGGGAGAAGGGCTTCGGGAGGTAGTCGTCCGCGCCTTCTGCGAGGCCGAGGATCCGATCGCCGACGGAGCCGCGCGCCGAGAGGATCAGGATCGGCACCTCGCCCCCCGCCCGCGCGCGGCGCATGACCGACAGGCCATCGAGGCCTGGGAGCATCAGGTCGAGGACGACGAGCCGGGGCTGGTGGTCCTCGATCGCCCGGAGGGCCGCAGGGCCGTCGGCCGCTGTCACCACGGCATAGCGCTCGCGCTCCAGGTAGGTCCGCACGAGCGCGACGATCTTCGGGTCGTCGTCGACGACGAGGATTGGGGCGTCCGGGGCGGCCATGAACGGGATCATCGGTCCCGCGAGCCTCGCGGACAACCGTGACGCGCCGATGACGCCCCGTCATCGAGCGGTCGTCGGGCATCGCGAGAGTTCCCGGCAACCCGGCAGCACAGCCGGGCGGCCCCACCGGCGGCCTCCGGAAGCCGGCAAGGAGATCCTCGAATGCACTTCTCAGGCTCGAAGCTGGTTCGGCGCGCGACCGCCGCCGCGTCCGCCATCACCCTCCTCGCCTCGATCGGCGCCAGCGGCGTCCTCGCGGGCGGTCCGCCGCAGCTCTCGTTCTACATCGACGACGTTCGCTACCGAACGGTCGGGACCCCGACGAACTTCTTCGGCACGGGTGCTCCGGCGTCCACGTACGACCACATCTACAACCTTGGCACCGGCATCAACGTCGCCGACGCCAAGCCCGGCGACCGCGACTTCAACGGCGGCCGCTGGCTGGTCTACACGGTGACCTGGGCCCAGGGCGTGACGCCGGTCCAGTACACGAACGACTGGGAGATCTTCGCGGCCCAGGACGCCGGGCTGCTGACGATCAACCCGGTTCCGGTCAAGGCCTTCTTCTGCAACGTCGCCGTCGTGCCGGGCTCGCCGTCCGGGCGTTGAGGCTCGGCCTGGCCTCTTCGCCAGGCTGTTCGAATGAGGGAGCCCCGGGCGTCTGCCCGGGGCTCCGGCACGTCGGCGAGGAGTGGCTCTTCGCGGGCATGAAAACGCGCCACCCTTCGAATAAATCCGATGGGTGACGCACTCCGGACGATAGGCGCCGGATGCTGCACCGATCCCGCAGGAACCGCCGCGCCGCCTTGCAGTCGCATCGCACCGTGCAGGGGACGCGAGCGGGCTCCGCGGCGGCACCGCCCGGCGGCGTGCTCGCCCTATCATCGGGCCGATGCCGCCGATCGACGAGCTGATCCGAATCGAGCCGATCTACCTGGGCCGCCTCGAGCGCCAGGGGATCTTCACGACAGGCCTCCTCCTGGAGGTCACGGAGACCCCGACGCGCCGCCAGAACCTCGCCGACCAGGTTGGCTCGTCCACGAACGATGTCCTCATGTGGCGGGACGAGGCCCAGATGCTGAACCTCGCGGGCTTCGGAGCCGCGGAGCACCGGCTGCTCAGTCAGGCCGGCTTCGAGGGCCTCAAGGACATCCTCCTCGTCGATCTGCCGACCTTCCGCACGCGGCTCGGCCGCGCGGCCGACGAGCTCAAGGTCGAGCCCCCGACGGAGCTCACGATCGAGGGCTGGTGGGACCAGGCGCACACGCTCGCCGAATAGGCGGCGGGTGGTTGATCGCAGCGGCCACGGCGCTCGTCCTGCTCGGCGGCCCGTTCCTGCTGTTCCTCAACCCGATCTACGTCGACATCGAGCAGGGGCGGACGGGTGCGGCCCAGCTGACTGGCTACACGCCCGCCGAGGTGAGAACCGTGTCGGGCCGGATCCTGGCTGACCTCGTCCTCTGGCAGGGCGGCTTCGACGAGAGGCTGAACGGGGCTCCGGTGCTCAATTCCGCCGAGATCCAGCACATGCGCGACGTCCGTGGGGTGTTCGCGGGATTCTTCGCGCTGGTGGCGGCCGCCGTGGTCGTGCTGGTCGTCGCGGTTCGACGGGCACGCGCCGGCGCGGGCCCCCGCGGTGCGGACCAGCGGGCCGGCACGTGGCGCGCCGTTGCCTCGGGAGCTCGTGGGCTGGCCGTCGCGATCGCCGTCGTCGGCGTCTTCGTGGTCTTCGCCTTCGACGCCGCGTTCGAGGTCTTCCACCGGCTCTTCTTCCCGGCCGGCTCCTACACCTTTGACCCTCGCACGGACAAGCTCGTGCAGCTCTTCCCCGAGGCCTTCTGGTCCGAGACCGCGGTCTTCGCTGGCGTTGCGATCATCGCCGCCGCGATCGCGACCTGGTGGGTCGCCCGACGCCGGAGTGCCTCGTGATGGGCATCCCGATCGCCCGCCTCTTCGGCATCGAGATCCGCGTCACGCTGGGCTGGGCGATCGTGCTCGCCGTCGTGGCGGTGATCGCGGTCGGCCAGCTGACGACGGTCGACCCGGGTCTGCCGACGGAGATCGCGTGGGTCCTCGGTGGGGTCGTGGCGTTCGGCTTCTTCCTCAGCTCGCTGTCGCACGATCTCGCCCATGCCATCGTCGCGCGGCGTCGCGGCGTCGCGGTCTCCTCCATCCTGGTGTCGTTCTTCGGTGGCGCGACGCCGCTCGACCCCAGCTCGCCGGACCCTGGCAACGACGCGGCCATCGCGGCGTCCGGGCCGGCCGTCAGCATCGGGATTGCGCTCGCGCTGCTGGGACTGACGGCTGGTGCCACGTCGCTGGGCGCCGGATTCAGCGCGGCAGCCGGGGTCCTCGCCGTCCTGGTCTTCCTCAACCTCGTGCTCGGCGTCGTCAACCTCGTGCCGGCCTACCCGCTCGACGGCGGGCGGATCGTCAGGGACCTGGCGTGGCGCCGGTCCGGCTCGGAGCGCACCGGCCTCCAGACGGCGTCACGCACGGGGCGCCTGACCGGCTACGTCATCGTGATCGCGGGGATCGCGCTGCTGCTGCTCGAGGGCGGCTACATGGGCGCGATGCTCGCGCTCACGGGCTGGTTCCTGGTCCTGTCTGCCAACTCGCTGCGGGATCGCGTCCGCCTGGACGATCTCGTCGGTGGACACACGGTCGCGGACGCCATGGAGAAGGATCCGGTGACCGTCACGCCATCGTTGACGGTCGACACATTCGCGTCCCAGCTCCTCGATCGCGGCTCGTTGCTGACCGCCGTGCCGGTAATCCACGACGAGAGGATCGTGGGCCTGCTCGGCGTCCGCCAGGTTCGGGGCATGCGCGCCGGCGAGTGGGCGACGACGCGGGTGTCGGACGTGATGGTCGAGCCACCGAAGCTGACGTTCCTCGCGCCAGACGAGCCGCTCAAGCAGGCCCTCGAGCGGGTCCAACGCGCCGGGCTCGACGGTCTGCCGGTGGTGGATGATGGACGCCTCGTCGGCGTCCTCACGCGCCTCAGCGTCGGTACGTACGTCAAGGCGCTGGAGGGGCCGGCCGCGGAGGCGCCCGCGAGATCACGTTGGCCACGGCGCGGCGGGAGCGCATGAGCGAGACCCTCCAGACGGTCGAAGGCGCCCGCGCCGCGATCCTGGGCGAGATCGCCGGACCAACGGCTGTCGAGTCGGTCGCGGTCGACGCGGCCCTCGGTCGCGTGCTCGCGGCTGATGTCGTGGCCGCGGTGACCCTGCCGCCCTGGGACAACTCCGCAATGGACGGCTACGCGATCCGTGCCGCGGATGTCGCGGCGGCCACGGAGGAGGTGCCCACGCGGCTCCCGGTGGTCGGCGAGGTGCCAGCCGGAGGCGTTGCCGAGCGGGGCGTCGAGCACGGGAGCGCGATTCGAATCGCAACGGGGGCGCCGATCCCCGACGGCGCCGACGCGGTCGTGCCCGTCGAGGCAACGACGCCGCTGGACGCCGCAGGCAATGCCGGACCCAGGGGTCGCGACGCCGTGGGTCCGCTCCCGACCGCGATCCTCGTGCACGAGCCGGGTCGACCCGGTGGGCACATCCGGCGTCGAGGGAGCGACCTGGAAGCCGAAGCGACGATTCTCACCTCCGGCTCCGCGATCACCCCCGCCGCGGTCGCGCTCGCGGCGGGTGCGGGCCTTGCCGAGGTGGCCGTCCGGCGGCGCCCCCGAGTTGCCGTGCTCGCAACCGGGAACGAGGTTCGACCCGCGGGCACGGACCTCGGGACGGCCGGGATCCCGGACGCAAACGGCCCCGGCCTGCGTGCCCTGGTCGAATCGTCAGGCGGAGCGGTTCTCTCGCTCGGGGTTGCGCCCGACGAGCTCGAGGACGTCACGAGGCGCCTGCGGGCAGCGCTGGATCAGGGTGCTGATGCGATCGTCGTCGCCGGTGGCGTCTCGGTCGGACCGTACGACGTGGTGAAGCTGGCCTTCGAGGCAGTCGGGCGGATCGGCCTCTGGAAGGTCGCGGTCCAGCCGGGCAAGCCATTCGCGTTCGGCACCGCGACCCGTCCTGACGGCGGGCGCGCCCTCCTGTTCGGGCT
>JAICVI010000093.1 GCA_025935415.1 Chloroflexota bacterium | reverse complement strand
TGCGCCCGCGGGGACATCCTCATCCTCGAAGGTCTCGTCGTCGGTCTCGCGAAGGACGGCCGGGTCGTGATCGGCCCCGGGGCCGGAGGCGAGCCGGTCGGCGAAGCTGCCCGAGAGGCCCCGCGCGGCGGCATCCGCAGGCCCGGCTCCGGCTGCCGCGGCTCCCTCAGCCGCTGCGGTCCCGCTGGCCCCAGCGCCGCTTGCTCCCGCCTCCCAGCCCTCGTCGGCGGGAGGCTCACCACGGGCACTCCGTGACGACCACGGCGGGGGTTCGGCCCAGTTGCGCGGCGGGTTGCGCTGCGGGGGCATGGCCGCAGCTGCCACGGCGTCGGTGGGCTGCGGGCGCTCCTGCCCACGCGAGCGCGCCGCTTCACGGCGTGCCCAGTCCTGGAACGTCGGGCAGACCGGGAAGGCCGACGACAGGCAGTACGCCTCCTGGTGCGCCAGGGCGCGCGGGGCCGGCTCGGCTTCGGCGTAGCAGCGATGACGATGGTCGGGGGAGGCGGCGCGCTCGTCGCGATCGTCCTCGAAGGCGACAAAGGGGCACGCGGGCGCACCGTCGACGATCGGGAGCCCTCGCTCGGTCATCTGGCCCGGATGATAGCCGTCGGGCGCGCGGCGATCAGGCGGCCAGGCGCTTCGCGATTCCCCGGAGATCCCGCACGAATGCGTCGTAGGCCGCCTCGCGTCCCGAACCCGCCCGAAGGATCGAGGACGGATGGACGGTCGCGACGACCAGGGGCGCGAGATCGACCGCGAGTGGCTTGCCACGATCCCGCATGACCGAGACCGAAGGGCCAACCAACGCGCCCGCAGCCGTGGCGCCGAGGAGCACGAGCGCCTCGGGCTTCACGAGCGCCAGCTCGGTCTCGACCCAGGGCAGGCAGGCGCCGATCTCGACCTTGTTCGGCTTCTCGTGTAGCCGCCGCTTGCCGCCGGGGGTCGGGCGCCACTTGAAGTGCTTGACGACGTTGGTCACGAACGCGCGCTCGCGGTCGAGCCCGGCCTCCTCCATCGCCTTGGCGAGCATCGCCCCGGCGGGGCCGACGAACGGCTCACCGGCAACATCCTCCTTGTCGCCCGGCTGCTCCCCGACGAGCATCAGGCGCGCTGGCACGGGCCCGCTACCGAACACGGTCTGGGTGGCGCGGGCCCACAGGTCGCAGGCACGGCAGCCCGACGCCGCATCTCGAACCGAGCCGAAGCCGACGCGGTGATCCGCGACCGCGGCCAGGGCGGCGGCGGGACGGTCCTCGGGGGCTGCCCGCTCGAGATCCGGCATGGCCGCCACCACGGCCGGCCTAGCCGGCGGTCCGGGAGGGCCGTCCCGACCGGGGTCGTCCGGTCTGGACGCCCTGGAGCAGCCGCGCCGGAGCGTGCGGCTGCATCTGTGGCTGGGCGTGCGGGAACGGATGCGCGGGCACGTGCGGCGCCCGGGCGGTCGTGGTCGGGCGCGGGGCTGCGACGGGGCGTCCCAACCGGCGCCCGATCTCCGGCACCGCGCCGTACGCCCGCGAGAGCTCGGGCAGGCCCATCCGGAGCCAGTCATCGACGCGCCAGCACAGCAGCGGCGCCAACGCGGCGAGATACACGTACGAGCCGAAGTAGCCCGTGAACTGCGCCAGCACGAAGGCGATCGCGCCGACCACGATCACGCCGTCGAGGGACCGCACCCGCAGGGCACCGACGACGGCGACCGCGCCGCTGATCAGGTAGCGGATGGACTCCAGCGCCCGTGGGGCAAGACCCGGCGCGATCCCGTCGAGGACCGCGGCGACGCTCCAGTACGAGGACCGGAGATGGGTCTCCTGGGCCATCGCCAGGCTCTTGAGGTAGCTGGACGGGCCCCACAGGAACAGGACCGGCCCCCAGGCGACGATCGAGGCCCCGACGAACGCGAGGACCGCCGGCCAGCCGGCCCAGACCAGGAGCGCCGGAACCCAGGCGATTGCATAGGGCTTGAACGCGACCGCAACCGCGAGCACGCCCGCACCCAGGGCGGGGCGCCGCACGGCCAGGGCCAGGGCCGCGAGGATCATGAGCCCCGCAGTGGTGTCGTTGGAGCCGTCGACCGCGGCCAGCACCAGCGGGGGCGCGACCGCGAAGATCGCCAGCCCGAGCGGCCGGCCCCTCGCCGCGCGGATGCCGAGCCAGCCCAGGAGGACGCCGGAGACCGCGAGCTCGATCAGCGTCGGGTCCCACCACGTCGGCAGGTACCAGAGCAGCGCGACCGGGCCGTACGGGAAGGCCGCGCCGGCGGGCCGCGAGACGAGGTAGCCGAGGCCGTAGGGATCGCCGCCGGACATCAGCACCTGGATCGCGCCGCTCGTGACCGCGCTGACGTCCGAGGCCGGAGGCCCGAGGGCCGCGAGCCGCAACTGGACGCCGCAGGCCACCAGGACGACGACCGGAAGCCAGCGCAGCTGCCATCGGGCGGCCGCGACCAGCGTCAGCGCGATGACGCCGGCAACGCCGACCGCGACGCTGTCACGCCAGATGGGCTGGACGGCGAGGACCAGGGCGATCCCGAGCGCCATGATCCATGGCCCGCTCCGCCCTCGAGGGGGAAGACGGAGGAGCCGCGTCACGACGCGATTCCCGGGTGTTTGACAGTGCCGGGTCGCGCTTCGACACTCGACAGCAACAGCCCCTGGCGTCTCCTTGACGCACCGGGCCCGGCCAAGCCGGGCGGTCCAGCCCAGGCGAAAGGAGCTCTCGTGAACGTGATCAACCAATTCCTCCGAATGCTGTCCCCAAAGGTCGTCGTCCGCGCGCACTGCGATCTGCCGTGCGGCGTCTACGACCCGGAGCAGGCGAGAATCGAAGCAGAATCCTGCTACAAGATCGTCGAGAAGTACGCCGGGAACGAAGATGTTGCCTTCAGAACTCGCGCCATCCATATCAAGGAGGAGCGCGCGGAGCTCGTGAAGCACCACCTCGATGTCCTCTGGCACGACTACTTCAAGCCGGAGCACCTCGAGAAGGTCCCGAACCTCCACGACCTCTTCTGGCAGGCCACCAAGCAGGTCTCCAAGGTCAAGGCCTCGACTGACCTCGCGGACGCCAAGAAGCTCCTGGACCTGATCGACCAGGTCGATGCCGCGTGGAAGGCGACCGGCGGCAACGAGAAGACCCGCGTCGCCGGCCGCCCGAGCTAGCTGAGACTCGGCCCGACGATCAGCCGCGCCCAGCGCAAGGCCGTCCCGAGCACGTGCGCGAGCGCACCCGGACGTGCGTGAGCTCGCGCGCGGAGCGACGAACGCCGCGATGGGCCGGGTGAGCGCCGGGCCCTGGCGGGTCGCGGTCACCGAGGGGTCGATGGCGCCCGCGATCCTGCCGGGCGACTGGCTGCTCGTGAACCCGAGGCTCACGGCGTGGCCCGCGCCGGGCTCCGTGGTGGTCTTCCGTGAGCCGCTGTCCGAGGCCCTCGCCATCAAGCGGGTCGAAGCCGGCCCCGGCCAGCAGGTGCGATTCGGTGGCGGCTTCCTGACGCTCGCCGACGACGAGGCCTGGCTGACCGCCGACGCCGACGAGAAGACCGCCGCCGCGGTCGGTTTCGGGCCACCCATCGATTCGAACCGCTTCGGTCCGGTCTCGCTCGACGATCTCGTCGCGCGGGTGGTGTTCCGCTACGCGCCCCTTCGGCGCGTCGGCCGCATCGCGCCACGACCCTCGGAGGGAGCTGCCGCTTGACCACGGACGACCGCCGCCTCGACCCCGATGCGCCGCTCGCCGGCCCACCCGACCCGTGGGCCGAGACGGACATGCCGACGGCACGCGAGGGCCCGCCCTGGCACATGACGGAGATGATCGAGGCGGAGCCAGCGCTTGCCGTTCGCATTCTCGAGCGACTGGCGGCCGACGGCAGCGCAGCGCGTCTCGCTGCAGCGGTGCAGGCGCAGGGCGCCGGTGACCGCGGCATCGCCGTCGTTGGTTGCGGCACCAGCGAGCACGGCGCTCGCGCCGTCGCGGAGATCCTCGCCGGCGGGCTCCCCGACGGCGGGCGGCCGCGCTCGATCCAGGCCTTCGAGGCGGCGGTCGATGCCTTCGAGGCGGCGGTGCCGGGTCTCGTCATCGGCGTCAGCCACGAAGGCGCGACCCGGGCGACGATGCTGGCGCTCGAGACCGCCCGCGCCGGTGGGGCCACGGCCGCGCTCATCACCGTCAGCGGCCGGGCGCCCGCGGCCGCGCTCGCCGACATCGTCCTGGAGACCGGCGAGCTCGACCGGAGCTGGTGCCACACCGTCGGGTACCTCTCGCCGATCGTCGCGGCCGTTGCCGTGGCGGGCCATGGGCCACACGGCGTGCCGGACGCCGCCCAGGTGCGCGGGTTGCTCGCCGCCGGGCTCGAGCCGGGCGTGGTCGCCGCGACCGAGCGTGCCGCCGCAGCGCTGGCGCAGGCCGAGCGGATCGTGGTGATCGGCAGCGGGACGGATCGGATCGCGGCCCGGGAGCTGACCCTGAAGATCGAGGAGGGCACGCACATCCCGGCGGCGTTCCGGGACGTGGAGACCCTGCTGCACGGGCACCTCGCGGGGATGGACGCCGCGACGGCGGTGGTGGCCATCGCCGCCGAGCCGCGCGAGAGCGCCGGCCGGGCAGGGCGGCTGCGGCAGGCGCTGCAGGGCGCGGCCGCGATCGGCTCGCCGGTGGCGGCGATCCTCACGAGCGCATACGACGACGCGATTCCCGGCGACCTCACCCCCGCGGGCCGCGTCGTGGTCCCTGGGGACGCCGCGAGCCTCGGTGGCTCCGCGCAGGCGCTGCTCGCGAGCGCGGTCCCGCTGCAGCTGCTGACGGAACGCATCGCGCGCGAGCGCGGCGTCAACCCCGATCCGATCCGCCGCGACGACGCGCGCTACCTCCGGGCAGCCGAGGTCTCGAGCTCCGCGGGGTAGGCCTTCAGACCTTGCCGATGAGCTCGTGCGCGAGCAGATCGATGTGCTCGAGGTCGCGGGGCAGGAAGTCCTGCAGCATGATCCGCTCGATGCCGGCATCGCCGAATCGCCGGACCATCGCGCGGGCCTCGTCCGGTGTTCCGAGGATCCAGCGGTTTCGGCGCGCGTTCAGCCACTCGACGCCGCCCGAGGCCTCCTGCCCGAACTCGCGCAGCAGGTCGTCCGCGCGGCGTGCGACCTCGGCGTCGTCCCGGCCGACGAGGGCCCCGACCATGGCGGAGCGCGTGAGCGACGCCGGGTCCCGGTCGATGGCGCGACAGGCCTCGTCGAGGGCGCGCTGCTTCTCGGCGACGGATTCCGGCGTGGAGGAGGTGATGTTGAACTCGTCGGCGTACTTCGCGGCGATGCGGAAGCCCCGAGGCGAACCCTCGCCACCGGTGAGGATCCGGGGCCGGCGGCGGCCGTTCCTGCCTAGCGGACGGTCGTCGCGCTGGATCGGGCCCGCCCGGAGCGCGCCACCCCGAACCCTGATCTGCCTGCCGTCGTACTCCCAGCCCGCGGGCTCCTCCCAGAGGCCATGGAGCAGCGCGAGCTGGTCCTCGAGGAGATCCGCCCGCTCGCCGATCGAGGGGAAGGGCAGGCCGAGCGGCAGGTGATCGTCCTCGTTCCAGCCGGCCCCCACGCCGACCTCGATGCGGCCGTTGCTCATCTCGTCGACCGTGGTGACGAGCTTCGCGAAGTTGCCGGGATGCCGGAACGTCACCGGGCTCACCAGGGCGCCGAGCCGGATGGTCGAGGTCTCGCGGGCCAAACCGGCGAGCACCGCCCAGGCGTCGGTCGTCGGCTGCTCGGCGTCACCGGGGAAGGCGGCGTAGTGGTCGCTCCGGAACATCGCCTCGAAGCCCGCGGCCTCGGCGCGGCGGGCGATGGCGAGCTGCTGCTCATAGGTCACGCCCTGCTGGGCCTCGATCATCAGCGCGAAGCGCATCGGCCATCCTCCCGGATGTCTGAACAATTGCGGTTGACGAAATCATTCATGTTTGTAGAATGCTTCACTACATGCGAAGTATTCCCGACCCGCACGCGAACTCGAGCACCGGCTCGGATCCTGACATCGGCACCGAGACGCCCTATCCCACGAAGGAGGGGGCGGCCGCGGCGACCGTGGAGGCCATCCTGACAGAAGTCGCAGCGTGGGTTGGCGAGCTGCGCTGTGCATCCATGAGCCGACTCGTCCAGAGCCAGGTGAGCATGAGCCAGATGCACGTCCTGTGGCTGCTGCAGCATCACGGGGCGATGCCGATGAGCAAGCTCGCGGAGCTCCTGGGCGTGTCCCTCTCGAATGCGACCGGGATCATCGATCGGATGGAGATCAACAAGCTCATCGAGCGCGTCCGCGTCCCCGACGATCGACGGCTGGTGCTCGTCCAGCCCGGGCCGGAAGGCCGGAAGGCCGTCTCGCAGACCGAATCGACCAAGCGCGATGGCATGCGATCGGTCATCCGCCGGCTCTCGCCCGTCGAGCGACCGGTGGTCCTGGAAGCCCTGCGGAGCCTGCGCCGCGCGCTGAACGCGGAGGTCGAATCGAGCGCGACCCACCGCCACCACTTTCCCGACACCACCAACTAGCGCCCCAGCACCCCAGAAAGCGAAGGAAGCCAAGCCCATGGAATCGTTCCCAGACTCGACACAGACAGGGCCCAGCGCGCCGTCGGTCGCCGACGACCCCGCGCTCGGCCTGAGCATCCGGGCCAAGATGGAGATCCTCGGCGCGGTCCTGCTCGGCATGTTCCTGTCGGCGCTGGACCAGACGATCGTCGGTCCGGTGTTGCCGAAGATCGTCTCCGACCTCCACGGCTCCGATGTCTACACGTGGGCCGTCACCATCTACCTGCTGACCTCGACGGTCACCGTTCCGATCTACGGCAAGCTGTCCGACCTCTACGGTCGAAAGCCGATCCTGATGATCGGCATCACGCTGTTCCTCGCCGGCTCGGCCCTCTCCGGCCTGAGCGCCGAGATGTGGCAGCTCGTCCTCTTCCGCGGCATCCAGGGCCTCGGCGCCGGTGCGCTCTTCCCGATCGCACTCGCGATCATCGGTGACCTCTTCACCCCAGCCGAGCGGGGCAAGTACCAGGGCCTCTTCGGCCTGGTCTTCGGCGTCGCGTTCCTCGCCGGCCCCGCGATCGGTGGCTTCCTCACCGACACCTTCAGCTGGCACGCGATCTTCTACGTCAACCTGCCGATCGGTGCCGTCGCCCTCGCGGTGATCTGGCGCCTCCTGCCCAACATCAAGCACACGGAGCGCGTCGGGCGGATCGACTTCGCCGGTGTCATCACCTTGACCCTCGGCCTCGTCCCCGTGCTCGTCGGCTTCACCGT
Organism: Chloroflexota bacterium; assembly: GCA_025935415.1. GTDB lineage: Bacteria > Chloroflexota > Limnocylindria > Limnocylindrales > CSP1-4 > UBA5189. The sequence continues at coordinate 1,933 of JAICVI010000093.1, read as the reverse complement.
CGCCGAGAACTCGGCCCAGGGCTTCACGGATCCCTGGTTCTGGGGCTGGGTGGCCATCGGGCTCGTGTTCCTCGCCATCTTCGTGTGGGTCGAGCGGCGCAGCCCCGAGCCCGTCATCCCGCTCCGCCTGTTCCGGAACCGAACGTTCTCGGCGTCGATGCTCGCGATCTTCTTCGCGACCTTCGGCTTCGGGGCGGTGATCATCTTCCTGCCGCTGTACTTCCTGATCGTCCAGGGCGTGTCGTACACCCAGTCGGGCTATCAGCTGCTCCCGTTCATGTTCGGCCTGATCCTGGCCTCGATCGCCTCGGGCCAGATCGTCGCCCGAACCGGCCGCTACAAGCCGGTGATCCTGGTCGGGCTCGCGCTGCTCATCGTCGGCATGGCCCTGATGACCCAGCTGCGCGCGGACACCGATTCGATCGTGCTCGCGGCGTGGATGTTCGTTGCCGGCCTCGGCGTCGGTCCGACATTCGCGGTCTTCACGATCATCGTGCAGAACGCGGTCGACTTCAAAGACCTCGGGGCCGCAACCAGCGACCTGACCCTGTTCCGGCAGATCGGGACGACGGTCGGTATCGCCGCCGCGTTCAGCCTCTTCCGCCTCAACTTCACGTGGGACCTGATCAGGGAGCAGCTCGCCGCCGCCGGCGTTCCGGCGCCATTCATCTCCGCCACTCCCCCGCCGGGCTTCGACCCCGGTGCGATCACGAACGTGAGCAACTCGGGCGGCGGGTTTGATTTCCTCAACGCCATCCCCGAGCCGACGAGGTCGCAGATCATCGACGGCCTCCATCGGGCGCTGACGATCGCCATCGGCAACAGCATCTGGCTGGGAGTCATCGCCTCGGGCATCGCGCTGGTGGCCGCGTTCGGGCTCAGGGAGATCCCGCTTCGACGGACGCAGCAGAGCGCGGCCGCGAACCATGCCGCGGGCGAGGCGAAGGCGGAAGCCGAGGCTGACGCCAGGGCAGCCGGTCGCGAGGCCGGCCGGCCCGTGCAGCCGCGGCCCGCAGCCGACTGACGATTCCACCGGTTCGAACCCCGTTCGACCAGACCACGACCCCGCCGGGCGCGCGACGCCGGCGGGGTCGTTTCCTGTTCGGGCCTACGATCCCGGCGTGACCATCCAATCGGATCAGCTGATCGCGCCCATCCCGGCGGGCCTCACGGCCGCCGGCGCCGGCTCGGCGCCGTTCGTGCCGGCCCTCGCCGCGTCGGACCTCGCGAAGGGCGAGATGCGGCGCGTGACCTTCGGCGACCTCGATATCTTGCTCGCCTGGACGTCCGAGGGCGTCGTCGCGATCGACGATCGATGCCCGCACATGTCGGCCCCGCTTTCGATCGGGAAGCTCGACGGCTGCCTCGTCGACTGCCCGCTGCACAGCGGCCAGTTCGATCTCTCATCCGGACTCGCCACCAGGATGCCCACGACCGGCGGCCTCGACCCGAAGGGCGAATACCACCCGGTCTGGTCCCCGCCCGGCAAGGACCCGAAGCCTGACCCGCCGGGGATCAAGGCCGAGGCCCGTCGTTTCACACGCGTGCGGCTGCTGCGCTACTACCCCGTCCGACTGCGCGACGGCATGCTCGAGGTCGCGGTCCCGCGGGAGTAGGCGACGTGGCCGGGGCCGGCTGTGCGTGCCCCGCCGTGCGTGCCGCGGGCTGTTGGTGCCGCGGGCTGTGAGTGCCATCCCCTCTGCGTGCCGCGGGCTGTTGGTGCCGCGGGCTGTTGGTGCCGCGGGCTGTGGGTGCCGCGGGCTGTGAGTGCCATCCCCTCTGCGTGCCGCGAACTGCGCGCCCGCGACGCTGCGCGCCGGCGACGCTGCGCGCCCGCCACCAACTTTTTCCGCTAACGGTCATCACCGGACAGCAAGCGGCTGACTCGCGTCCTGAACGGCCCGCCGGCGGCCCCTCTGCGGGTGTCCCGCTC
>JAICVI010000005.1 GCA_025935415.1 Chloroflexota bacterium | reverse complement strand
GGACGTCGAACTCGATGGAGGGCTGGAGCAGGATCGAGTGGGGAGCGCTGTCCGCCGCGACGAGGCCAAGGCGCCCGAAGGCGGCGTACTGCGCCCGGACCGCGGTGCCGAGCGTCGGCCGGAGCCGTGGATGCCACACCGAGTACCGGCCGATGCGGCCGTCGGGATGCCGGTAGAAGCCGTCCAGCGGGTGGGTCAGGACGGCGAAGGTTTCGTCCGCATCCGCGAACCCGTCGAGCCGTCCCGCCAGTGCGGTCGTGCCGATGAAGGCGGCGTCCACGGCGTTGCGCGAGCCGCTGCAGACGTGGCGATACGACAGGCAGCGATCGCCGTCCCACTCGGCCTCGATCGTGGTTCGACCACCGTACCAGGGCATCCCCCACAGTCGCCGCGGGATGAGCGCGAGCCGCGAATCGAGCGTCGTCTCGAAGAAGAAGACCGCGCGCTTCCCGTCGGGCCCGAAGACGTACGCGCGGTAGTTGGTCTGGTCGAACGTCGCGCGCACGAGCTCGGCGCCATGGAAGCGAAAGTCGATGTCGCGGAAGGACACGGCCGAGACGAACCCGCGCAGGCGGCCGTCGTCGAGCGTCCGGAGCTCCGGCCTCAGGCCAGTCGGCAGCGTCCGCACGAGCGCATCCGGGTCGACGTCGAATGTCACCAGCGCGAAATGGCGCAGCAGGGTCATGGCATCGGACCAGCGGGGTCGCGGTCGCGGGCGGGTGAACGTTCCCGGAGTGTCGACCGCGAGCTCATTCATGCTATCTGAAGATAGCGGGTTTACAAGCGGTCAATCGGGCGGCTGCGTCCCCGCCGCCAGTCGCGCTGCGGCGATCTGGGCGCGGGCCTCCTCGGCCCGCACCCCGGCCAGGACCCGGGGCGGCCGCGCCGAGCGGGCAAAGACCTCGTCCGACCCGACGTCCGGATCCATGTGCGGCTCGTGCCGCGCGCCGAACACCAGCGCGCCGAGGCCCGCCTTGACCAGCGCCGAGGCGCACATCGAGCACGGTTCGGCGTTGATCGCCATGGTGTACGCGCTGAGCGGCGGCCGATGCCCGGCACGGGCGGCCGCGCGCAGGAGCTCGATCTCCGCATGCGCCGTCGGGTCGTCGCCCGAGACCTGGCGGTTCGACGCCATCGCGACGACCTCGCCGTGCGGGGACACGAGGAGCGCGCCGAAGGGCGGGTCGCCGCGTGCGATCGCCTCGGAGGCGAGGGTCATCGCGGCCTCGACGAGCTGGTCCGGCGTCGGCGCAACGCACATCCCGATATGGTGACAGGCGACCTGTCACGGTCGCGGCTAGGATTCGCCGCCCATGCACGACTCCCTCGCGACCGAGCCCACGCCGGCGGTCGAGGAGGCGCTCGGCGCGTCCAGGCCCGCAGCCCGCGCGAGCGCCCCACCGCTCATCTCCGCGCGCGGCCTGACGAAGCGGTTCGACGACTTCACCGCCGTGGACGGCATCGATTTCGAGGTCGCGCCCGGCGAGGCCTTCGGCTTCCTCGGCCCGAACGGCGCAGGGAAGACGTCGACCATGCGGATGATCGGCTGCACCTCACCGGTGAGCGATGGCGAGCTGCGGATCCTCGACATGGACCCACGGCGGCAGGGGCCGCAGATCCGGTCACGGCTCGGGGTCGTGCCGCAGCAGGACACCCTCGACAACGAGCTGACGGTCCGGGAAAACCTCCTGATCTACGGCCGGTACTTCGGGCTGCCCCGCGAGGAATGCGCCCGCCGCGCCGACGAGCTCCTGGACTTCGTGCAGCTCGCGGATCGGGGCAAGGATCTCGTGGAGCCGCTCAGCGGCGGCATGAAGCGGCGCCTCACCATCGCCCGGTCGCTCATCAACGAGCCGAGCCTGATGCTCCTCGACGAGCCGACCACGGGCCTGGACCCGCAGGCCCGCCACCTGCTCTGGGATCGCCTCTACCGCCTCAAGCAGCGCGGCGTGACCCTCGTCCTGACGACCCACTACATGGACGAGGCGGAGCAGCTCTGCGACCGGCTCGTGGTCATGGACAAGGCGAAGATCGTCGCCGAGGGCTCGCCGCAGCAGCTCATCCAGCGCTATTCCACCAGGGAAGTGGCGGAGTTCCGCTTCCTGCCGGGCGTCCAGGAGACGCTGGACGGGAAGCTGGACGGTCTGGCCTCGAGGATCGAGAAGCTTCCGGATCGCGTGCTGCTCTACGCCGACGACGGCGAGGAGGTGGTGATGGCAGCTCGGGAGCGCGGGATCCATCCGGAGGCGGTCCTCGTTCGCCGCTCGACCCTGGAAGACGTGTTCCTCCGGCTGACCGGCCGCTCGCTGGTCGACTAGGAAATCGATCGAGTGTCGTCGTTCCTGGATGCGCGGGAGCCTGCCGGCATTGGTCGCGTGCCGCCGCTCGCGCCGAGCTGGTCGACGATCGGCCGGGTCATCGAGCACCGGGCGATGCTCTACCGCCGGACCTTCCGGGCGAGCCTGTTCGCGAGCTTCGGCGTGCCCCTGCTGTTCCTGACGGCCATGGGCCTCGGGCTCGGCGGCTACGTCGACCAGAACCCTGACCCGACCCTGGAGGGGCTCACCTATCTCCAGTTCCTGGCGCCGGGACTGTTGGCCGCGACGGTCATGCAGGCCGGCTCGTTCGAGGCGGCCTTCCCCATCCTCGGCGGGCTGCAGTGGAACAAGATCTTCCACGCGATGTTCGCCACGCCGATCCGTGCCGCCGACATCGCCTACGGCAACATCGTCTGGATCGCGCTCCGCCTGACGCTGATCGCGACGGTCTTCGCGATCGTCATCGTCGGCTTTGGCGCATCCCGATCGCCGCTGCTGGTGCTCGCGATCCCGGTCGCCGTGCTGACGGGCCTGAGCTTCTCCACCCCGCTCATGGCGTTCACGGCGACGCAGCGCACACCGGACAAGTTCGCCGCGATCTTCCGATTCGGGATCACGCCGCTGTTCCTGTTCAGCGGCACCTTCTACCCGATCGAGAACCTGCCGGAGATCGTCCGTCCGATCGCCTGGGTCTCGCCGTTGTGGCATGGGGTCGATGCCTGCCGGATGCTGATGCTGGATACGGTCGGGCGCGACCCGCTGCTGTTCACCATCCACATCGGCGTGCTGGTCGCGTTGGCGGGCACCGGCGCGGCCTTCGCGGCGCGCACGTTCGAGGCCCGGTTGGTGCGGGGCTAGAGGCGGTGCGACGGTGATGGCGCTGCGGATCACGCCGCTCTTCGCCTTCGGGAGCCGGCGAGCGCTCCGGATGATCGAGCGCAACCTGCTCGTGTACAAGCACGGCTGGCTGATGCTCTTCTCGGGCTTCTTCGAGCCGTTCTTCTACCTGCTCTCGATCGGGTTCGGGCTCGGCCGGCTGGTCGGCGACGTGGTCGGGCCGGGCGGCCAGACCATCCCGTACGCCCTGTTCGTGGCGCCCGCGCTGCTCGCCGCGTCTTCGATGAACGGCGCGATCACCGAGAGCACCTTCAACTTCTTCTTCAAGCTCAACTACGACAAGACCTTCGCCTCGATCCTCACGACGCCGATGTCGCCCGGCGACATCTCCCTCGGCGAGCTCGGATGGGCGCTGATCCGCGGCGCGCTGTACACGATCGGGTTTCTCGTGGTGATGGTCCTCTTCGGGCTCGCCCGGTCGCCGTTGATCCTGCTCACGCTGCCGGGCGCGCTGCTGATCGGCTTCGCCTTCGCTGCCGTCGGCATGGCAGCGACCTCGTTCATGAAGACCTGGCAGGACTTCGACCTGATCCAGCTCGTGATCCTGCCGATGTTCCTGTTCAGCGGCACGTTCTTCCCGCTCGACTCGCTGCCCGAGGGCCTTCGCATCGTCGTCCAGCTCACGCCGCTCTACCAGGGCGTGGACCTCCTCCGAGGTCTGACCGTCGGCGTGATCGGCCCGGAGACGGTCGTCCACGTGGCCTATCTGCTCGTGATGGGGCTGGTGGGGCTGTCGATCGTGTCCAGGCGGCTCGACAAGCTGCTGCTCAAGTAGCGCCGGCTACCGCAGGCTGGGGGGACGTGCGACCTCGCAGGATCGGAGCCAGCGCCGCTGTTGCTGACGAGTCGAGGCTACCGATCGCCAGCGCGGCCCGAGCTGCGGCGTTGGCCGCGATCGAGGCCGATGTCATCGAGTGTCGGCGCTGCCCGCGGCTGGTCGAGTGGCGCGAGCGGGTCGCGCGCGAAAAGGTCGCGCGATTTCGTGACCAGGACTACTGGGGCCGGGCCGTGCCGGGGTTCGGCGATCCCGAGGCCCGGATCCTGCTGCTCGGGCTCGCGCCCGCTGCCAACGGTGGCAACCGCACGGGACGCGTCTTCACGGGCGACGCGAGCGGCGACTTCCTGTGGCCGGCGCTGCACGCCGCCGGGCTGGCAAACCGGTCCACGAGCGAGCGCCGCGGCGATGGGCTCGAGGCGATCGACCTCTGGGTGACAGCGCCGGTGAAGTCCGCGCCTCCTGACAACAAGCCGCTGCCATCGGAACGGGACAACTGCTTCCCGTACCTCGTCCGCGAAGTTGCGGCACTGGATCGGCTTCGCGTCGTCGTGGCGCTCGGCGGCTTCGCCTGGGCATCCGCGCTGCGGACGTTCGCCGCGCTCGGGGCGGAGATTCCACGGCCGCAGCCGAGGTTCGGGCACGGGGCCGAGGTCCGGATCGACCGCTGGACGCTCCTCGGCAGCTACCACGTGAGTCAGCAGAACACCTTCACCGGGCGGCTCACGCGGGAGATGCTCGACGCGATCTTCCGTCGCGCAACCGCGCTGGCCGGCGACCAGCCGGGCTAGGCGATCGCGCTCCAGCGGTCGAGGTACCGGTCCAGGCGGTCGAACGCGACGCCCTCCAGGGACTTCGCCTCGGCGATGAGCTGCTCGAGCATGGCCATCCGATGGCCGCGTCCGATGCACTCGGGGTGCATCGTGATCGTGACCAGGCCGCCCGGCGCATGGGCGTAGGCGTAGCGAAGCTCGGCGGTCCAGATCTCCAGCACGCGCGAGGGCGCCGAGAGGCCGTCCCGGCCGGCATCTCCTGGCTCGAAGTAGGGCCAGTCGTCCATCGCCCAGTAGCCCGGTACCTCGAGGAGGCGGCCCTCCGGGCCGAAGGTCGAGCCCTCCGTCATGGAGTGGCGATCCCCGCGCCGGACGCGGTAGACGCGGTAGTCGTCCGCCTGCAGCGACGAGTCGTAGTCGTAGCCCGCGTCCTCGACCAGCCCCAGGGTCTCGCTCCCGAGGGCCCAGTACGGCGCCCGGAACCCTCGCGGTGCCGCGCCGGTGATCCTGCGAACGGCCGCAACCGAGCGATCAAGAATCCCGCGCTGCTCGTCCGGGGAGAGCTCCGCGAAGTCCTCGTGATACCAGCCATGGCTCGCGAGCTCGTGGCCTGCCGCGAGAATCGCCTCGGCATCCTCCGGGTAGAGATCGAGCGTCGCGCCGGGCACGAACCAGCTCGCCGGGATGCCCTCCCGGGCCAGCAGCTCGAGGATCCGCGGCACGCCCACCCGATGCCCGAACTCGGCATGCGAGAGCTTCACCAGCGAGTCGCCGCGCCGGATGCCGTCGGAGAGCGAGTCGTGGTCGAACGTGAGCGCGACGGTCAGGCGGGGCAGGGGAGCAGCTTCGGGATCGCCCATGCGGCCATCGTACGGCGGTTCGACCGTAGACTTCCGGGTCGATGGCAGTCGACTACTACGTCACGCTCGGGGTCGAGCGCGGCGCCTCGGATTCCGACATCAAGAAGGCCTACCGGCGCCTGGCGCAGCAGTGGCATCCGGACGTCAACCAGGAGCCGGACGCGGCCGTGCGCTTCAAGGAGATCAACGAGGCCTACCAGGTGCTGTCCGATCCCGAACGGCGGCAGCGCTATGACCTGTTCGGGACGGTCGGCGCCGAGGGCGGCCCGGGATTCGGCGGGTTCGCGGACATCTTCGACGCGTTCTTCGGCGCTGCCGCCGCGGGCGCCGGGCGGCGCGGGCGGCCGGCGGCGGGCTCCGATCTCCGGTACGACCTCCGCATCACCTTCGAGGAGGCGATCCTCGGGACGATGAAGGAGATCGAGTTCCCGGTGCTTGCCCGGTGCGACACCTGCGGCGGGAACGGGGCGAAGCCCGGCACCACCCCGATCACCTGCCCGCAGTGCAACGGCCGCGGCGAGGTCCGGGGCGTCCGCCAGACGATGCTCGGCCAGATGATCAACGTCACGACGTGCCCGCGCTGTCGCGGCGACGGCAAGATCGTCGAGAGCCCGTGCGACACGTGTCGGGGCGAGGGCCGTGTCGAGCGGCGACGGACCCTGCAGGTGACGATCCCGGCCGGGATCGATGAGGGGCACCAGATCAGGCTCGCGAACGAGGGCGAGGCGGGTCCGCGGGGTGGACCCGCCGGGTCGCTCTACGTCGCCGTCCACGTCGCACCGCACCCGGCGCTCAAGCGCGAGGGGACGGAGCTCATCTACGAGGCCTCGGTGGGCATCGCGCAGGCGGCGCTCGGCACGACCATCCTCGTGCCGACCGTCGAGGGCGAGGAGTCCGTCGAGGTCAAGGCGGGCACGCAGCCCGGCACCGAGATCCGGCTTCGCGGGCGTGGCGTGCCGTACCTGCGGCGCTCCGGTCAGCGCGGGGATCTCCATGTCCTCGTCGACATCGAGGTCCCGCAGCGACTCTCGCGGGAGCAGCGCGCCGCACTCGAGGCGTATGCCGACGCCTCCGATGAGATCGTCTCCGCGCAGGCGGGGATCTTCGACCGCGTCATCGGCAAGAAGCCGCCGCCGAAGCGCGCCAAGGGCCGCCGCGCGGCTTCCGCGGATTCTGACGGCGGCGCGATCGCGGGCACCACCACCGCGGGCACCACCACCGCGGGCACGCCCGGTGCCGCCGCCCCCGGTGCCGGCACCCCCGCCTCGGGCAACGTCGAGGACGGCACCGCGGCTTGATCCCGAGACCGCCACCGCCACCGAAGCGCCAGCGCGGGGCTGTCTGGCTCGAGCTCTCCGTCGAGGCCGACACCGAGGCCGTCGAGGCGATCAGCGAGATTCTCAACCGGGTCGCGCCGGGAGGCGTGAGCGTGGAACCCGGCTTCGAGCTGGTCGAGGATGGGCTCGGCGCGCGTGTGGATCCGAGCCGGCCAGCGACGATTCGCGCCTACGTGCCGGCTCGCGACGCCGCCGAGGGCGCGCGAGCGGCGGCGACCGCCTCCGAGGCGCTCGGTCACCTGCAGGCCTTCGGCCTGCGCCCGATCGGCGAGCTCCGGACACGCGAGGTCGACGAGGCGGACTGGGCGGAATCGTGGAAGGAGCATTTCCACGTGCTCCATCTCGGCAGGCGCCTCGTCGTGAAGCCGTCCTGGCGGAAGCACCATCGCACCGGCGACGAGGTGGTCATCGACCTGGACCCGGGGATGGCCTTCGGCACGGGCCTCCACCCGACGACACGGCTGGCGCTCGAGGCGATCGAGGCCCGGGCAGAGCGCGGGCCGCTCGGGCGGATGCTCGACGTCGGCGTCGGCTCGGGAATCCTGGCCATCGCTGCAATCAAGCTCGGGGCCACGCGGGTCCTCGGCGTTGACATCGACCCGATCGCGATCGAGGCGACCGAGGCCAATGCCCGGCACAACCGGGTCGGCAAGCGCATCCGGGCCCGTGAAGGCTCCGTGCCCACCGATGAAGGCCCGTTCGACACCGTCGTCGGCAACCTCATCGCCGGGATCCTGGTCGAGCTGGCCCGGCCGATCGTCGACGAGCTGGCCCCGGGCGGCACGCTCCTCGCCTCGGGGATCTTCAAGGATCGCGAGGCCGATGTGCGAGCGGCCCTCGAGGCCGCCGGCGTCCGGCTGTTCGGTCGCTGGCAGGAGTCCGACTGGGTCGCGCTGGAGGGCGTGCGGGAGTAGCCCCGGGATTCGGGAAGTCCCACCTCCCCACCTACAATTTCGACGTGCCTCCCGTTCTTTTCCCGATCCTGCTCATCGCGCACATCGCGCTGGCGCTCGCACTGTTCCTGCCGTCGTTCCTGCTGCCCTTTGCCTTCCGCTCGCGGCGCGGCTCGCTCAGGCCGGACGGCTCGGGTCGGCTCGTCCGGTTCCTGCTCGCGCTGCAGTCGCGAGGGACGCTCTGGATCGGCGTCGGGCTCGCGATCACGGGTCTGGGACTGCTGGGCAGCGTCGGGTTCCGGATGCTGGAGCAGCCCTGGCTCGTGGTGGCCCTGGTCATCTACGCCCTCAACCTCGGCCTCGCGTACTTCGTGCAGGTGCCGCGCCTCCGTGGCCTCATCGGGCTCCGCGCGGAGAGCGATCCGCGGTGGCCGCTGCTGGCCCGCCGGCAGCGCTACATCTCGTACGTCATGGCCGGGCTCGTCGGTACCATCGGCTTCCTCATGAGCACGAAGCCGGCCCTCTGGTGAGCAGCCGGCCGCGAGATCCGAGCTGCCTGTTCTGCCGGATCGTCGCGGACGAGATCCCATCGACGCGGGTCTTCGAGGACGACCTCCTGATCGCCTTCCGGGACATCGCGCCGCGCTCGCCAACCCACGTCCTGCTCGTACCGCGCGACCACATCGCGTCGGCCGCGAAGCTCACCGAGGACGACGCCGGGCTGCTCGGCCGGATCTTTGCCAGCGCCGCGGAGATCGCGAGATCCGAGGGCATCGCCGACGGCGGCTACCGCATCGTCACGAACATCGGCGAGTGGGGCGGGCAGTCGGTCGACCACCTGCACTTCCACCTGATGGGCGGGCGGCGCTTCAGCTGGCCGCCGGGATGATCCCCACGCCGGGCGCACCAGCGAGCGGCGAGCGGCGAGCGCTCCTGGCGGCCATCCTCGCCGCCGCAGCGCTGCTGAGCGGCTGCGCCGGCGTGACGACGACGTTCCCGCCGATCGGCTCGACGCCGCAGCCCGCCGGTGACGCCACCGCGGCGGCGAGGCAACAGGTCGTCCAGGCGCTCGGTGCGGTCGGCCTCCAGCCCCAGGACTCGGTCCGCCCGTACCGACCGGCGGAGGGGCCGTTGCTTGCCGCGGCACCTCGGTCGGTCATCGAGGCGCCGCTCCAGCGGGACCCGGACCCGGCGCTGGTCGTGATCTACGCCCTCGCCTCCCCGGACGCCGCGCTGGCCGCCGCGAAGGATGATGCGGACTACCTGCGCAGCAATACCGGGGGCATCCAGGTCGCTCCCGGGACGCAGGTCGTGCTCCAGGTCGTCGGATCGAACGTGATCTTCTTCAGCTGGCTCCCGGCCGACTCGCCGGATCCGGCGACCGCAACGATCGCCCAGGCGCTGTCGAAGATCGGGGAGCCGGTACCGGTCACCCCGTAGCGGCGCCTACGCCCGGCCGTCCACCCACTCGCGAACGAGGTCGCGCTTGACCTTGAGGGTGTGCGTGCGCGGAAAGTCCGACTCGGGCCAGAGGCGCCAGGCGGCGATGTGCTGGTTCGCGCCGAGCGATGCGTTCGCCGCCTTGATCGCGGCATCGAGCATCGAACGCAAAGCCGGCGGCGGTTCGGCCGGGTCGAAACCGAGCGCTTCGCCGGGATTGCGGACGGGCGAAGCGGACGGCGCCAGGACAATCGCCTCGATCCGGCCGGGCTTCGTCTCGAGCGCGACCGTGTCGCGGAGCCCCGCGATCCGGAGGGCGTTCTCGATGTCCTCGGGGTAGACGTTGAATCCGTTCGGCAGCACGATCATGTCGCGCTTGCGGCCGGAGAGGATGAGGCGTCCGCGCGCGTCGAGATGCCCCACGTCGCCGGTCATGTACCAGCCGTCATCGGTGTAGGCAGCGGCAGTCTGGTCGGGCGCCAGCCAGTAGCCCTTGAAGAGCGACGGGCCCCGGAACTGGACCTCGCCGTCCGCGGCGAGGCGCATCTCGATGCCCTCGGGCGCATACCCCACGGTCCCGAGGCCATGGTCGGTGAGGGTCGTCGACGAGCCCGTGCCGGTCTCGGTGGCGCCGTAGCCCTGCAGGACCGTGACGCCCAGGTCCTCCCAGGCCTGCTGCAGCGCGGGCGGCAGGAAGGCGCCGGCGGACATGAAGAGCCGGAACGAGCCCCCGAGCTGGGCGTGCACTCGCCGGAAGACCAGGCGGCGGGCGGACATCGGCAGGTGTCGCGCGATCGACCGCAGGCGTTCGAAGGCCTTCGCGCGGCCCTGCTTCTCGACCTCGCGCTCGATGGCGCTCCAGAACAGGTCGAGGACCTGCGGGACGACGACCATCGAGGTCACGCGATGCTCGCGCAGCGCATCGAAGATGACCCGCGGGTTGCGGCTGCGCACGTACAGCACCGAGGCGCCGACCGAGATCGCATAGAAGACGCCGACCGCCTGCTCCAGGAGGTGCGAGAGCGGCAGCAGCGAGACGATCCGGTGCTCCATCGGCGGCACGATGTTGTGGAAGCTGCGGTTCGCGGCGAGCAGGTTGTCGTGGGCGAGCATCACGCCCTTCGGCGCGCCGGTCGTGCCGGAGGTGAAGATCAGCTGCACCAGGTCAGCCGGTCCGGGCCGTGGCCAGGCATCGACCTGGGCCTCCCAGTCCGGCGGGAGGCTGGCGTCGTCTTCGGGCGGGCCTCCCAGGTACTCGACATTCGTGGTGGGAAACGCCTCGAGACCGAACGCGGTCGGGTCCGGCATGTCGCGGCCGGTCCCCGCGATGAGCCGCTTCGCACCCGAGGCCGCGGCGATGCCCGCGACCGCGTCCCTGGACATCCGCAGATCGAGCGGGACGTAGACCACGCCCGCGCGCATGGCACCGAGGTACGTCGCCGGCAGCTCCGGCGTCGACGGGCTCCAGGTCAGGACGCGGTCGCCGGGCTGGAGGCCGAGGGCGCGCAGCCGGAATGCAGCGACCTTGGTGCGGCGCTGGAGATCGCGATAGGTCCAGGCGTCGATCGTGTCGTCGTCGCGCCGGATCGCGACGACCGGCCGATCGCCGAATCTCGCCACCGCGTGGTCGAGCAGATCGAGGAGCGTCGCGATCGTCTGCACGGAATCTCGCCGTGGTGCCGTGGTCTCCATCGGTCGACCATCGTCCCATCCCGGGTGCGCTCCGCGCTCGCCGTACGAGCGACGGGCTACCCTCCCGCCGTGGGCTACCGCCGGATGCCGTGGCGCGATGGGTCGATCGAGTACGTCGTCGACGGGCCGGAGGATGCGCGGGACCTGCTCCTGTTCCATGCCGGGACGCCGGCTGCCGCCGTCCCGCACGCCGGCCTGGCGAGAGCGGCCGGGGCCGCCGGGATGCGTGTCGCCGCCTACTCGCGGGGCGGCTACGGTGGCTCAACTCGTCTGCCCGGCCGATCGGTGGCTGACGAGGCCGCCATCTCCACGGCGATCGTCGAACGCCTCGGCCACGAGCGGTTCTTCACGATCGGCTGGTCGGGGGGCGGTCCGGTCGCGCTTGCGTGTGCAGCCCTCCTCCCCGACCGCGTCCGGGCGGCCGCGACGCTCGCCGGGATCGCGCCGCGGAGCGAGAGTGGCTCCGCTTGGGAGACGTTCTGGAACCCCGAGCAACGGAAGGAGTGGGAGGACCTCGCGACCCGCGAGGCTGCCGAGGTCGAGTCGGAGTACGCCGAAGCGATCCCGATGTTCCGCCGCATGACCGTCAAGCGCCTTGCCGGGATCGGCGGCCCACCGGACGCGCGCGGGCTCGCGAACGACATCGTGGCGGAGGTCCAGCCCGACCTCGTCCGCGGGATGCGCCGTGCCGTGTCGCACGGTTACTACGGCTACCTCGACGACAACCTCGCGCAGGCACGTGACTGGGGCTTTCGGGTCGCTGACATCCGGGTGCCCGTGGTGGTGCGGCATGGCGCGCTGGACAAGCTGGTTCCGGCCGTGCAGGGCGCGTGGCTCGCGGCAAACATCCCCAATGCCCGCGGCGTGTTCTATCAGGACGCCGGGCACGGCTCCATCGTCCTGCCCTGGCCCGAAGTCGTGGCCCAGCTGCGCGAGGCCGCCGGCTGAGGTCCCGTCCGCGCCCGGCGAGGGTGTTTGACCCTCTCAGGACCCTGTGCCACACTCCGGCGGCCCTGCCGCCAGCTGGCGGCGAGGCAAGCCCGGAGCCGTTGGGCCACGAGCCCGGTGCGAGAGCAAGACACCTGAGCCCGAGGAGGTGAATCCCGGATTGGCAGAAGTCCGAGTGGGTGAGAACGAGACGTTCGAGAGCGCCCTCCGCCGCTTCAACAAGAAGATCCAGCAGTCCGGCATCCTCGCCGAGGCCCGCCGTCGCGAGCACTACGAGAAGCCGAGTGTGAAGCGGAAGCGCAAGGAAGCGAAGCGCAAGAAGAACGCACGAACGCCGCAGGGCTGATCGGTCGGACGGCCGGGACCGTCCGATGACCATCGCGCGTGCCACGCGAGGCAGCTGACGGCCCACCGCCACCGACAACCCGGGCAAGCGACACGCGAGCGAGATTCGCCCGCGACCCGCGCACCCGAGGTGCCGATACCGGTGTCTCTCCGAGAGCGAATCCAGTCCGACATCACGACCGCCATGCGGTCGGGCGAGGTGCTGCGCCGCGACACCCTCCGAATGGCCGAGAGCGCGCTGTACAACGCCGAGAAGCGCGACCGCCGGGAGCTCACGGATGACGAGGTGGCGGCGCTGATCGTGCGTGAGGTGAAGACGCGCCGCGAGTCGGTCGAGGCTTTCCGGAAGGGCGGCCGCGAGGATCTCGCGGCGAAGGAAGAGTCGGAGATCGCGATCCTCGGTGCGTATCTCCCCGAGCAGCTCTCGGAGGACGAGATCGCGGCTCTCGTGGACGAGGCGGTCGCGACCACCGGTGCCGCCGGCCCGCGCGACATGGGCAAGGTCATGGGCTGGCTGTCGCCGAAGACCAGGGGTCGAGCGGACGGCCGCGTGGTGAGCCAGATGGTCGGCCAGGCGCTCGTGAAGCTCGCGGGCTGACGAGGGCCAGGGATCGATGACGACCGCTGCGCAGGCCGCGCCAGAGCCGCTCCGCCTCCCGAGCCGCCGGGAGCTCGCGCGCATCGCCACGGCCGCGGCGGCCCTGGTCGCGGTGATGACGATCACGCTCGGGTTCGACCTGTCGCCCGGCATCGACCTCAAGGTCGGCGAGCTCGCGCCCACCGACATCCGCGCGCCGCGCGCCCTCAACTACACCAACGACGTCCTCACGCAGGAGGCGCGCCAGCAGGCACGGCAAGCGGTCCTGCCGCAGTACGACTACACCTCTGAGCGCGCCATCACGATCGCGGCAGATCAGCTGGCCGCCTTCAGCCGCCGGGTGACGCCGCTCGACACCGCGTTCGCGCCGGAGACCACCAAGGCGGAACGGGAGGCCTTCCTCCAGACCGTCCTGCCGGAGCTCTCGGACGGCGCTCGCGCAATCCTCGAGGGCCTCAAATCGGAACGCTGGGCGGCCGTGCGGACGGAGGCGGCTCGCGTGCTCGACGTCACGGAGCGCAACGAGCTTCGCGACACCGAGACCGCCGAGGCCAAGGCGCGGCTCTCCGCCCAGATGGCCGGCGGCCTCAGCGACGACGAGCGCACGCTGGCCGCCGAGCTGATCAGCCCGCTCGTCGTGCCGAACAGCTCGTTCAGCCAGACGCTGACCGACCAGGAGCGTGACCGGCAGGCGGCGGCCGTCCAGCCCGTGGTCGAGCAGATCCTGCAGGGTCAGGTCATCGTCCGGAACGGCTCCAAGGTGACCGAGGCGGATCTCGCGCGGATCCACGCCCTCGCGCTCGACTCGACCCGCCCGGACGTTGCCGCGCTCGGTGGCTGGTTCCTGCTGTCCGGCCTCCTGGTCGCGATGGTCATCTCGTGGCTCCGGATCTTCCGTCCCGCCTTCTGGCATCGGAACAACGTGGTCCTGCTGCTCTGGTTGCTCATCACCATCGCGACCTTCGCGCTCCAGCTCACGGCCGGCCGCGCAGCGCTGCCGTTCATCCTCCCGATCGCGGCCGTCGGCGTGCTCGTGGCCGTGCTCCTCGACGCCGAGACCGCGGTGGTCGTCACCTCCGTGGTTGCCATCGTGGCAGGTGCGGTGAACGGTCCGTCCCTCGAGCTCGGCTCGTATGCGCTTCTCGGCGGGCTGGCCGGCATCCTCGCGATCCGTCGCGGCGACAAGCTCCAGGCGTTCATCCAGGCGGGCGCCGCGATCTTCGTGGTGCAGGCCGTCGTCGTGACCGCGTTCTCGCTCCTCGGCGAGCGGGATCTCACCGGCGTGGTGCAGCTGATCGGTGCGGCGGGACTGTCAGCCGGTGGCGCCTCCGTGGCGGCAGTCGGCTCGTTCGCCGTGCTCGGCAACGTGTTCGGGCTGCTCCCCGTGGCCCCCCATCTCGAGCTCGCGAACCCGTCGCAGCCGCTGCTGCGGCGCCTGCTGGTCGAGACGCCGGGCACGTACCACCACTCGCTGATGGTCGGGAACCTGGCCGAGCGGGCCGCCGAGGCGATCGGCGCGGACCCGTTGATCACCCGCGTCGCGGCGTACTACCACGACGTCGGCAAGCTCGCGAACCCGATGGCCTTCATCGAGAACCAGTCCGGCGGCGAGAACGTCCACGATGTCCTCGAGCCCGAAGAGTCGGCCCAGATCCTGAAGCAGCACGTCGCCGACGGCATCGACGTGGCCTACCAGTCGAAGCTCCCGAAGACGCTCATCGCGTTCATCCCGCAGCACCACGGGACCTCGGTCATGGCCTACTTCTACGCGAAGGCCCGCGAAGAGGCTGCCGCGCCGTACGGCGGGCTCGAGACCGAGGACGGCAAGCGCGCCGCCGACGCGGTCGACATCCGCCGCTACCGCCACGCCGGCCCGAAGCCACAGTCCCGCGAAGCCGCGCTGTTGATGCTGGCGGACGGG
This sequence comes from Chloroflexota bacterium, assembly GCA_025935415.1. Taxonomy (GTDB): domain Bacteria; phylum Chloroflexota; class Limnocylindria; order Limnocylindrales; family CSP1-4; genus UBA5189. The sequence goes on along the minus strand of JAICVI010000005.1, from coordinate 20,655 downwards.
GTCGAGGCGTCCGTTCGATCGCTGTCATCGCGCGACGAGCCGGCAATCCGCTCGATGGTCGCCCGGATCATCAATGACCGGATGGAGGACGGCCAGTTCGACGAGTGCGACCTGACGCTGCGAGACATCGGGCTCGTGCAGGAAGCCTTCGTCTCGCAGCTCCTCGGCATGTACCACCAGCGCGTCGCCTACCCGACGAACAAGGTCGTGGAGCTCGAATCCCGCCGCGCCGCCGGAGGCGGCGGTACCCCCGCGTGACATCCCGCTGACTGAGCCAGCCGCATGAACGAAGATCCCGCTGAGCCGGTGACTCCGGAAGTGCCGCGCCGACGTCTTCAGCCCGCGAGATTCAACTCGATCGATCCGGCGATCCGCCATCTGGCGCCGTACCTTCTGCTGGCGCTGGCGGTCGTCGCCCTGTTTCCTCCCGGGGTCTGGGGCGAAGCCAAGGCGGACTTCAGCCGCCTAATCGGAGTCATCGTTCTCGCCGCTGGCCTTGGAGTTCTCGCGTATCGACGATGGGGACGCAGCTAGGAGTCCTGCTGTGAACGCTGCTTTCAAGTGAAATTTCCCAACACTGACTGACGGTGGTCACGGACGGCGAGGCCATTGAGGTGCTGACTGATCGGCTGACGCTGCGTCCGATGCCGCCGGCCGCCGCGGCGCTCTTGCCAGGGCAACGAGCCGCCTGCGCGGATCTGATCGGGGCGGTCCTCGACGACGCCTGGCCGCTGCCGGACGTCCGCGGCGTCCTGGCTCGCCAGGCGGTCTCGACTCCTGGCGCCGCGCCGTTCGGAATCTGGACCATGGTCGAACAGGCCTCGCCCATCGTGGTCGGCGACGTCGGCTTCCACGGCCCGCCCGACGACCACGGCGTCGTGGAGATCGGCTACAGCGTCGTGCCGAGTCGTCGGGGCCGCGGCTACGCCAGCGAGGCTGTCGGAGGGCTGACGCGGTGGGTCCTGGCGCAGCCCGGCGTCACCAAAGTCGTCGCGGGGACGGTTCCCGGTAACGGCGCGTCCGAGCGGGTGCTCGAGAAGCTCGGGTTCACGCGGACTGAGCCGATGCCCGGCGAGAATCGATGGGCGTCGAGTGGGCGTCAGTAGGGCTGTGCCGCGCGGCGGGCCTCGCGTGTATGTCGGGCCCTGGCGGGTCGACGTCGTTCGCTCGGCAGCGGAGGTTCTCCCGTTGCCCCAGGTCGAGATCGCACGGGCGGTGGCGCACGCGCTCGAGGCGGCAGATGCGCCGTCGCCCGGCGCCGTCACCGTGGTCCTCACCGACGACGAGGAGCTCGCGGCGCTCAACCGCGAGCACATGGGCCACGACGGGCCCACCGATGTGCTCTCGTTCCCAATGCTCGAACCGGATGTCTTCCGACGGGGGCGGCCGAAGGCTCGTGGCAGGCGCGACCCACAGCACCTGAACGCGCCGCCATCGTCGCCGCGGACCCACATTGGCGACATCGCAATCTCCGTCGAACGGGCGATCGAGCAGGCGGTTGAAGGCCGCGGCGGTCACACGAACGACGTTCGATGGTCCCCAGCCGACGAGCTCCGGCTGCTCGTGACCCACGGCACGCTGCACCTCTGCGGCTGGGACCACGCCGAGCCCGCCGAGGAGGCCGAGATGCGCGCGTTGGAGAGGAAGCTGCTGGACGCCACGTAGGACGTCGGTCTCCGGCGGCGGCCGAGGTGCCGGCCCTTGCGGGCTCCGCTGACCACCCCCGGAGCACTGGGATCGCTGTGAAACGGTCTTGCAATCGGCCAGGGCAGCGCGGTGCGTCGATACCGGCCCGCTGTGCCACACGACGCTGATGGGGCCGCTGCCGTTGCGAACAACTCGGGCGCGCCCATCGAGGCCGGCCGAGACCGAGGACCTCCACGAGCTCCAAAGCCCCCCGACAGCGATCCCACCGCTTCAACGAGCGCCAAGCACAGCAGGAACAAAGCTCCGAGGGGCGTCGCGCGGCGTCGCGATACCATTCCTTCGAGCCCCCGGACACGTGTCCCGGGGCCGTTCGTGCTGTCTGCGCCGCCCGCATCGGTACCCGGAGGTGCGCATCAACAAGATCGTCGTCGGGCTGGGAAACCCCGGCGAGCAGTATCGCCAGACCCGCCACAACATCGGCTGGATGGTCCTCGACCGCCTCGCGGATCGCGCCGGGTGGGACGGCCGCGGGCGGAGCAAGGACGCGTCCAGCGTCGTGGGCGGCCGGTTCCGAGGAACGGACCTGCTGCTCGTGAAGCCGCAGACCTACATGAACGAGTCGGGCATCGCCGTTCGAAAGGTGCTGGCGCGGGAGCGCGCTCCGCTCACCGAGATGCTCGTCGTCGTCGACGACTTCTCGCTGCCGTTCGGCAAGCTGCGGTTCCGCGAGGGCGGCGGCCCGGGCGGCCACAACGGGCTGCGCTCGATCATCGGCGAGATGGGCTCCGAGGCGTTCAGCCGGCTGCGGGTCGGCATCGGCGCGCCTGGCGGTCGGTTCATCGACCACGTCCTGACGACGTTCGGGCCTGAGGAGCGGCAGCGGCTGGACGAGCTCCTCGATGCCGCGGCGGATGCGGTCGAGGCCTGGGCGCGCGAGGGCACGAACAAGGCCGCGAACCGGTTCAACTCGTTCGAGCTGCGCCCGGCGGACGAGGACCGGCTCGCGCCCGCCGGCGAGGTCGACGGGCCGCCGGGGCCCGACGGGATCCGACGAACGAAGACCGGCTGGCGCCGGGCACTGTCGCGGAAGCGCGACGACGACGCTGCCGACGAGGGCGCAAGGTGAGCAGCAGCCCCCCGATGCGCGGACGCCGCGGGTGGGAGCGGCGGCTCGCTGCGAGCGATCCGCTGCCGAACCAGGTCGAGACGGAGCGACCAGCATTCGATTCCGCGGAGGCGGAGATCGAGGCACATCAGGCCGCGCAGACGCGACTGGCCGAAGCCGCGAGCCCGCCGAAGCGGCAGGGCGCGGGACGGCGGATCCCGAATCTCGCCGCCTTGCCTCGCCTGCTCGAGGGCACGGGTGGGTTCCAGGCGCTGCGCGAGCGGCTCGGGCCCAGCGAGGCGCCCGCGTCGAATGCCGGCCGGCATGCCGGCGTGACCTCCGTGCCGCACGGCGCGAAGAGCTATCTCGCGGCCGCGCTCGCGGTGGTGGCTGGCGAGCGGATCGTCTGGGTGGCGCGCGATTCGGAGATCGGCGATCGGGTCGCGGAGGAGCTGGCGGCGTGGGTCGGCGATCCGGCGGCCGTGGCGGTGCTGGAGCCCCGAACCGCGCTCGCCTATGAGCGGAGTGAGCTCGTCGCCGACGAGACGGCGGCGCGCGTCGCGGCGCTCAGCGCCTGGCGAAGCGGACGCGCGCGGATCCTGGTGGCGAGCGTCCAGGCACTGATCCAGCACACCCTCGCGCCGTCGGACCTGCCCGAACAGCCAGTCGAGCTCGAAGTCGGTGCCCGGATCGCCCAGTCGGCCCTGCTGCGCGAGCTGCTGGACCTCGGCTACACGCCGGTCCTGGAGGTCGCGGGGCGCGGCGAGTTCGCGCGCCGCGGCGGCATCGTCGACGTCTTTCCGCCCTCGGCGGAGCTGCCCGTCCGGATCGAGTCGTTCGGCGACGAGGTCGACTCGCTGCGGGCATTCGACCCGACCGATCAGCGCACGACCGGCAAGGTCGAGCGCGTGGCCCTCCTCCCGGCCTCCGAGTTCCTCGTGCCGTCGGGCGGGCCGGCGGAGCTCCGGGAACGCGTCGGGACGATCGCCCGGAAGCTGCCGGAGCGGCTCGCGCAGGACCTGGAACGCCTGGCGGGAGCGGCGGACCCGGAGCGAGCGCCGGTCCGTGGCGAATCTCGCACCCGTGGCGCGTCGCGCGACGCCACCGAGACGCGTGCCGCCGCCGTCGGCGACGCGGCGGAGGTCTGGGCGGCGCTGCTCGCCCCCTCGACCGCGCTCGACCACATCGACCCGGCGACGCTCCTGGTGCTCGACGAGCCGGGCGACATCGGTGAGGCTGCGACGTTCCTGTGGCGCCAGGCCGACGAGCGGCGGGCGGACCTGCTCGGCGCTGGGGAGCTGCCCCGCGACTGGCCCGCGACCCTCCTCGGGCCGCGCGACTGGAAGCGCCGGCTGCTGGCGGCGCGGACGCTGGAGCTGACGTGGGAATCCGAGGCCGGGAACGCGATCGCGGGTGGCGGCAAGTCCTCCGGCGACCTTTTCGGGTGGCGCGAGCCGGTGCTCCCGCCGGGACGCGGCGGACGGATCGCGGAGGCCGTGGATCGGTGGCTCGGCGAGGCCGGCGAGGGGAGCGACGAATCTCGCCCCCGGATCGTCATCGCGTCGGACCAGGCGCCGCGCCTCTCCGAGCTCCTCGACGACGGCGGCCACGCGACCGGCGTGACCGACTCGATCGTGACACCGCCGCCACCCGGCACCGTGACGGTCGTGGACCGCAGCCTCAACGGCGGGTTCGCCGGTGGCCCCGACGGGCTCGTCTTCGTCACGGACCGCGAGCTGTTCGGGAACGTCCGCGTCCGGCGACCCAAGGCCATGCGCCGCGTGGTGCCCCGCGACATCCTCGAGCGCCTGACGCCGGGCGACCTCGTCGTCCACATCGATCACGGCATCGCCCGCTACGAGCGGATGCTCCGGCGCAGCTCGGGGACGGGTGACGAACGCGACTTCCTGGAGCTCGCGTTCCAGGGGCAGGACCGGATCTACGTCCCGGTCGAGCAGATCGGGCGGATCTCGCGCTATTCCGGCGGCGAGAGCCCGCACCTCTCGAAGCTGGGCGGCACGGAGTGGCTGCGGACCAAGCAGCGCGTCGCGAAGGCGGTTGGCGATCTCGCCGAGGAGCTGCTCGCGCTCTACGCCGCTCGCGCGGACGCGCCGGGTCACGCCTACCCCGGCGACTCGCCGTGGCAAGCGGAGATGGAAGCCGCGTTCCCCTACGAGGAAACGGTCGACCAGGCCCGCGCCGCCGTCGAGGTCAAGCACGACATGGAGGCCGTCCGGCCGATGGACCGCCTTGTCGTCGGCGATGTCGGCTACGGCAAGACCGAGATCGCGATCCGGGCCGCGTTCAAGGCGACGCAGGACGGCAAGCAGGTCGCGGTGCTCGTCCCGACGACGGTCCTGGCCGCGCAGCACCACGCCACGTTCGGGTCGCGCTTCGGGCCGTTCCCGGTCAAGGTCGCGCTGCTCAGCCGCTATGTCTCCAAGACCGAGCAGGACAGGGCCGTGCAGGGGCTCGCCGACGGCTCGGTCGACATGGTCATCGGAACGCATCGGCTGCTGTCGAAGGACGTCCGCTTCAAGGACCTCGGGCTCGTGGTGGTCGACGAGGAGCAGCGCTTCGGGGTCGCGGCGAAGGAGCGTCTCAAGCAGCTCAAGCGCGAGGTCGACGTCCTCACGCTCTCCGCGACGCCCATCCCGCGGACGCTCAACCTCGCGCTCGCCGGGGTCCGGGACATGTCGGTGATCGAGACGCCGCCGGAGGACCGGCTGCCGATCCAGACCCGGGTCGCGGAGGCGAGCGCCGGGCTCGTGCGCGACGCGATCTTGCGCGAGCTCGATCGGGGCGGGCAGGTGTTCTACGTCCACAACCGCGTCGAGACGATCGAGGCCCAGGCCGAGCAGCTCCGGAAGCTCCTGCCCGACGCGCGGATCGTCGTCGGGCACGGGCAGATGGCCGAGGGCCATCTCGAGAGCGTGATGCTGAAGTTCGCGGAGGGCGCGGCGGACGTCCTCGTGTGCACGACGATCATCGAGTCCGGCCTCGACATCCCGAACGCCAACACGATCATCATCGATCGGGCGGACACCCTCGGGCTGGCGCAGCTCTACCAGCTCCGCGGTCGCGTCGGCCGGTCGTCGCGGCGCGCCTACGCGTACCTGCTGTACCGGCGGCGCGAGCGGATGAGCGAAGACGCACGCAAGCGGCTGCAGGCGATCTTCAACGCCTCCGAGCTGGGCGCCGGGTTCCAGATCGCGTTGTCGGACCTCGAGATCCGCGGCGCAGGGAACATCCTCGGCGGGGAGCAATCGGGCCACATGGCCGCGGTCGGGTTCGACCTCTATTCGCGCCTGCTCGCGGAGGCCGTGGAGGAGCGCAAGGCGTCCCGAGAGAATCGCGCTCCCGTGCTGGTGCCGCAGCAGGCGACGATCGACCTGCCGCTGGAGGCGCACCTGCCCGACGACTACGTCCCCGAAGAGGCCCAGAAGCTGGAGCTGTACCGGCGGCTCGCGCGCGCCCGCACCCAGGGCGACGTGGCCGCGTTCCGGCAGGAGGTCACGGACCGCTTCGGCCCGATGCCGCTTCCGGTCCAGCGGCTCGCCGAGGTCGCCGAGCTGCGGCTCGCAGCCGAGGCGGTGGGCGTCGCCTCGATGTCGCGCGAGGAGGGCAACCTCGTCGTGCGCTTTGGCGCCGGCTTGTCGCGCGCCACGGCGATGCGCCTGCTGACGCCGGGCTCGCTGCCGGGCGTGCGACATGCGGACGTGACGTTCGCGTCCAACCAGGTGCGGATCCGCCTCCCGAAGGACCCGCTCAAGGCTTGGTCGCTGACGCAGGCGATCGTCGCGCGGCTCTCGACGGAGACGGCCCACGTCGATCCCGCCGTGCTCTCGACGATGCGCCCGGACCGGCCGGAGCCGTCGTCGCGAGCCAACCCCTACGGGCCATCCGAGCGGCCCGGCTTCGAGGATCCGATCTGATGGCGCGGCTGCAGCTCGACCTCGCCGACGAGGAGGCCCGCATCCTCCGCGGCGCGCTCCTCGCCGCTCGTGCCGCGGAGCTCGCGGAGGCGAACCGGCGCGGGTTCCGCCGCTCCTACGGGAAGGGTTCCGACTCCGCGCTGGAAGGCATGTCCGCCGAGGTCGCGCACCATCGATCCCGGATCGAGCAGCTGGACCGCCTGATCGAGGCGATCCCGAAGGCGTAATCTCCCGTGGTCGTCGCCGCTCGATTGGGAGGTCGAGATGATCGTCTGGCAAGGGTTCGGGATCCTGGCCGTGTTGATCCCTGTCGCGTTGATCGTGGTGGTGACCGTCCTCTGGGGCGCGATCACTGGGACCAGCACCCCGACCGAGCGTGACTCGACCCTGATCCTCGCGATCGCCGCCCTCGTGAGCGCGCCGCTGGTCTACCTGCTCGACAAGCGCCTCGCAGCGCGTCCCGCCCGAACGATGATCGACAAGGCCACGGGCCAGGAAGTCGAGATGCGCGGTGCGCACACGCTGTTCTTCATCCCGATGAAGTACTGGGTCTGGCTGCTCGTGATCGCCGGCGTCATCCTCCTCGCCGTCGGCATCCTGCCCTAGGGCCTCCGCTCGCCATTCGGTCGCATGGAACCACGCGTCAGCCTGATCACCATCGGCGTGGCCGACCTCGAACGGTCGCGGACCTTCTACGAGGCCCTCGGCTGGCGGAGCACCTCGAAGCCCGAGGACGGCGTCGTGTTCTTCCAGTCGGGCTCCATGGTCTTCGCGCTCTGGGGCCGTGAGGAGCTCCGGAAGGACAGCGAGGTCGAGGACAGCGGCGGTTGGGGAGGGGTGACCCTCGCCTGCAACCTGCGCTCGCCGGCCGAGGTCGACGCCTTCCTCGAGCGAGCCGCGCAAGCTGGAGCGCGGATCGCCAGGACCGGCGCCGAGACGTTCTGGGGCGGCTACAACGGCATCTTCATCGACCCGGACGGCCATCCCTGGGAGATCGCCCACAACCCCTTCTGGACCGTGACGGACGAGGGCGACGTCGTCCTTCCGTAGTCGCCGCCATACTCCGCCGATGCCCACCGACCCCCACGCCCACGGCGAGCACGATCACGACCATGCCGAGGTCACGCCGGAAGAGCTCGCGCACCCCGAGAGCCTCGCCGGACAGGCCCGCGTCGCCACCCCCGAGGGCGACGGGCTGTGGTCGCCGAAGCGCCGGCCGCTGACGATCGGCCTTGTCCTGACGATCACTCTCGTTGCCGCGGAAGCCTTGGCGGTCGCGACGGCCATGCCGGTCGTCGCCGCGGAGCTCGGCGGGCTGGAGCTCTACGGGCTCGTGTTCACGGCGTTCCTCGTTGCCTCGCTGCTGGGGATCGTGATTGCCGGGACGCTGATCGACCGGCGGGGCGTGGTGCTGCCGTTCCTGCTCGGCATCGGCCTGTTCGCCGCGGGGCTGGCGATTGCCGGCTCTGCGACCTCGATGGAGATGCTCATCGGAGCGCGGTTCATCCAGGGCCTCGGCGGTGGCGCGATCCCGCCCATCGCCTACGTCGCGATCGGCCGGACGCTGCCCGAGCACCTGCGGCCGCGGATGTTCGCCACGCTCTCGACCGCGTGGATCCTGCCCGGCGTCCTCGGACCCGGGATCGCGGGCGCGGTCGCGGAGGCGCTCAACTGGCGGTTGATCTTCTTCGGGCTGCTACCGCTGCTGGCTGTCTCGGGCTTCCTCGCCTATCGAGGGCTGTCCGGGATGCACCCCCGGGACCAGGGCCGCGCCGCGCCTGCGGCCAACGCCGCCGCAGCCGAGACCGCGGCCGGCGTCCAGCGCAGCCGGATCTTCTTCGGCGTGCTGGTCGCCGCCGGGATCGGGCTCGTGACCGTCGGCCTCGCGGGCGAGCCGGGCCCGCAGCTGGCGCTCTTCGCCATCGTCGGGCTCGCGATCGCGTTCTTCGCGTTCTCCCGGATCGTGCCGCCGGGGACGCTCCGGGCGGCCCGTGGCTATCCCGCGGCGATCCTCCTTCGAGGCGTCCTGACCTTCGCGTTCTTCGCCGTCGACGTGTACGTCGCCCTGCTCCTCGAGGACGTGCGCGGGTGGTCGGCGTTCGCGGCCGGGATCGCGATCACGGCTGCCACCGTGTCGTGGACCGCCGGCTCGTGGACCCAGGCCCGCCTGTCCGACCGCTTCCCGCACGAGTGGTTCGTCCGCATCGGCTTCCCGATCGTGGCGATCGGGATCGCCGGCTTGGGCCTGATCCTCCTGGACCAGGTGCCCGCCGTTCTCGCCGTCCCGATCTTCGGGTTTGCCGGGTTCGGCATGGGCCTGACCTACGCCCAGTTCGCGCTCATCGTCCTGCGCGACGTTCCGCGCGAGGACCAGGGCAGCGTGACCGCGGCGCTGACGCTCTCCGACTCCGTCGGCACGGCGCTCGGCACCAGCGTCGCCGCGGCCCTCGTCCACACCGCCGTGGCTTCCGGGTCCGGGCCCGCACCCGGGCTGGCCGTGGCCATCGCGATCGGCTCCGTCGCCGCGTGGATCGGCTTCTTCCTCTCGCCCCGGCTGGCGGTGCCGGAGCGCGCTCCGGTCGGCGGTCGAGCGGGTGCGGTCGGGTCCGTGCGGTAGACTCGGGCCCCGCTCGCGCACGCGCGCGCATTACGAGCGCGAACTTCACGAAGGAGGATCACGCTTCGTGTCCGCCGAGGAGCTTCGAGCGAAGATCCGCGAGGTCCCGGACTTTCCCAAGCCGGGCATCCTCTTCTACGACATCACGACCGTCCTGAAGGACGCCGACGCGTACCGCGAGTCGATCCGGCTCATGCTCGAGCCGTACCGCGGCGACCAGCTGGACATCGTCATCGGCATGGAGTCGCGCGGCTTCATCTTCAGCGCCCCGATGGCCTACGAGCTCGGCGCGGGCCTCGTCCCCGTGCGGAAGCTCGGCAAGCTGCCCGCCGAGACCCTCTCGGTCGAGTACGCGCTCGAGTACGGCTCGAACACCCTCGAGATCCACCGCGACGCAATCCAGCCGGGCCAGAAGGTCCTGATCGTCGACGACCTCCTCGCGACCGGCGGCACGGTGCAGGGGACGATCGAGCTCGTGGAGCGCCTCAAGGGCGAGATTGTCGGCCTCGCGTTCCTTGTCGAGCTCGAGTTCCTCCACGGGCGCGAGCGCCTCGGCGGCCGGCGTGTCACGAGCGTGATCCGGTATTGACGGTCGCGCCCCGAAGCGACGCGCGCCCATGACCGACACCTCGAACCCGATCGAGCCAGTCGCGCCGGCCTCCACCGAGCCCGACCCGGCGACGCCCGGCGAGGAAGTCGGCTCCCCCGACGTCGCGCAAGCCTCGCCCGGCGGGCCTGGGTTCGACACGGACCGGCGCCAGTTCTTCCGGCGCTTTGCGGGGGAGCTGCTGACCGGCGCCGGGCAGGTCGTCGGTGTCGTCACGGAGCTGCGCGACCGCTCGGCGGCTGAGGCCTCGGCGCTCCTGGGACAGCCGACCGGCAGTGGCGCCACCGTGGTGAAGTCGGGCGTGCCATCGGCCGGTGCCGGCGCAGACAGCCTCGACGAGGCTGGGGCCGAGGCCGTCACGCCCGCGGGATTCCGCACGCCCTTCCGGTTCGAATCCGACGACGTCCTGCTCCTGATCGATCAGCGCCGCCTGCCGGACCAGCTCGTGGAGGTGCCGGTTCGCTCGGCCAACGACGCTGCCCGCGCGATTCGCGACATGGTCGTCCGGGGCGCGCCCGCCATCGGCCAGGTCGCGGCGATCGGGCTGGCGCTCACCGCGAAACGGGCCGCGAAGGCCCAGGCCCACGCCCGGAGAGCGATCCTCGATGGCGCCGCGAACATCCTCCGGACCTCCCGCCCGACGGCGGTGAACCTCGGCTGGGCGGTCGATCGGCTGATGGCCCGCTACGAGGAGATCGGGAAGCTGTCGGACCAGGGCCGCGAGATCGCCGACGCGCTGTGGTCGGAGGCGATGGCGATCGTCGACGAGGCCACGGACGACCACGGGCGTCTCGCCGAAGCCGGCCAGTCGATCCTCCCGGCTCCCGAGGGCCGGCCACTGCGCGTGCTGACCCACTGCAACACGGGCCCGCTGGCCTGCGGCCAGTTCGGGACGGCGCTCGGGATCGTGCAGGCAGCCCACGCGCGCGAGCGTCCGCTGCACGTCTGGGTGGACGAGACCCGCCCGTATCTCCAGGGCGCCCGTCTCACCGCGTGGGAGCTCCGCCAGGCAGGCGTCGAGCACACGCTGATCCCGGACATGGCTGCGGGGCCGCTCATGGCCCAGGGCCAGGTCGACGTGGTCATCGTCGGCGCGGACCGGGTCGCGGCGAACGGGGACACCGCGAACAAGCTCGGGACGTTCACGCTGGCCGTGCTGGCGCAGCGGCACGGAATCCCGTTCGTCGTTGCGGCGCCACTGTCGTCGGTCGACCTCTCGACGGCCGACGGCGCGGCGATCCCCATCGAGGACCGCCCGGCGATCGAGGTCACCGAGCTGCGCGGCGTGCGGATCGCACCGGAGGGGACGAACGTCAGGAACCCCGCGTTCGACGTCACGCCCGCGGGCCTGATCACCGCGATCGTGACGGAGGAGGGCGTCCTCCGAGCGCCGTATGACCGGTCGCTCCAGGACGCGATGACTCGACGAAACGGCCGCCGGGAGCCGCGACGGCCGTATGCCCTGGAGCCGGCCAAGCCCGTCGGCGCCGCGTTCTGATGTCGCGCCGGGTCGGGTCCTGATGGCAACGGTCGCGCTCGACCGCGCCGCCGCGAAGCTCGTCGTCGAGGCCACGACCGACCACGCCGTCATCAGGCGCTTCCTCGAGCGGGACCGCATCTACGCCGCGTACGCGCTCGCCGACCTCGAGGATCGTGTCGCCGGTCGGGCCCGCTGGGGCATCGCGCGGGCGGGCAACGAGGTCGTCGCGCTCGTGCTCGAGTACGGCGGACCCGCCCCGCAGCCGCTGTTCATCGCCGGCCGCGACGATGGCATCGGCGAGATCCTCCGGGACGTCATCAAGCCCTCGATCGCGTACCTCTCGTACCTGCCGCCGACCGAGGCGGCCGTGGCCAGCCGCTACCGGATCGAGCCCGGCCCGCCGATGGTCCGGATGTGGGTCGACCGGTCGACCTTTCGCCCCGCGGAGGATCCTGGCGTCGAGACGCTCTCGCCATCGGACGCCGGCGAGCTGAACCGCCTCTACCGGCTCGGCTTCGGGAGCTGGCTCGCGCCCCAGTCGATCGCGGAGGGCATCTACTACGGGATCCGCGTCAACGGGCGCCTGGTGGCCGCGGCCGGCACCCACGTGATCGGCCGGTCCGCGAGGATCGCGGTCGTCGGCAACGTGCTGACGCAGCCGGAGTTCCGCGGCCGCGGCTACGCCCAGGCGACGACGGCCGCGGTCACGGCCCGCCTCCTCGAGTTCTGCGACCATGTCGTGCTGAACGTCCGCTCGGACAATCCGCCGGCGCTGAACGCCTATCGCAAGCTCGGGTACGTCGAGCACGTGCGGTTCGAGGAGCGGCTCGGCCATCGGATCGGCTCGCTGTGGGCCGATCTCGCGGGGGCGCTCCGCCGCTTTGCACGGAGCCGGGAACGCAACGATCGATGAGGGACCAGCACGATGAGCGCGAGACGATGACGATCACCCGGGCGGCCCACGACGTCACCGACCTGGGCCTCGCGGGCGAGGGGGTTCGCAGGGTCGAGTGGGCCGAGCGCGAGATGCCCGTCCTGCGATCGATCCGCGAGCGATTCGCGCAGGAGCGGCCGCTCGACGGCCTCCGCATCGGCGCCTGCCTCCACGTCACCACCGAGACCGCCAACCTGATGCGGACCCTCCAGGCCGGTGGCGCGGAAGTCGTCCTGGCGGCGAGCAACCCCCTGTCGACGCAGGACGATGTCGCCGCGGCGCTGGTCAGCGAGTACGGGATCCCGGTGCATGCTCGCCGGGGCGAGGATCGGGACACCTACTACGCCCACCTGAACTCGGTCGCGGACAGCCTTCCCCAGCTCACGATGGACGACGGCTGCGACCTCGTGTCGCTGCTCCACCAGGAGCGAGCTTCGCAGGTCAAGGACGTTCTCGCGGGCACGGAGGAGACCACCACGGGCGTGATCCGCCTCCGGGCCATGGCCGCGGACGGCGCCCTGGGCTACCCCGTCATCGCCGTCAACGAGGCCCAGACCAAGCACCTCTTCGACAACCGCTACGGGACCGGCCAGTCCACCCTGGACGGCATCCTCCGCGCGACGAACCTCCTGATCGCCGGGCGGAACGTCGTGATCGCCGGGTACGGCTGGGTCGGGCGCGGGATCGCGATGCGGATGGCCGGCCATGGGGGGCACGTGACGATCGTCGAGGTGGATCCGATCCGCGCCCTCGAGGCGCTCATGGACGGCTACCAGGTCATGACCGCCGGCGACGCCGCCGCGTGGGGCGACCTGTTCATCACGGCCACGGGCAACGTCAACGTCTTCCGACGCGAGCACTTCGAGGCGATGAAGGACGGCGCGGTGATGGCGAACTCCGGCCACTTCGACGCCGAGCTGGACCTCCAGGCCCTTCGCCAGATGGCCGAGGGCCATGTCCGGGAGGTCCGCAACAACGTCCAGGAGTTCGACATCGGCGGGAAGCGCCTGCACCTGATCGCCGAGGGACGGCTCGTCAACCTCGGCGCCGCCGAGGGGCATCCGGCCGCCGTCATGGACATGAGCTTCGCCAACCAGGCACTGGCCGCCGAGTACGTCGTCAAGCACCACGGCGAGCTGGAGAAGCGGGTCTACGGGGTTCCGGCCTCGATGGACGCGGAGGTGGCGCGTCTCAAGCTGCTGTCGTTCGGGATCGACATCGAGCCGATGACGGCCGAGCAGGCCGAGTACGTCGCATCCTGGAAGCACGGGACCTGAGGGCACTCAAGGAGTCGCACTTGAGCACCACCATGGAGACCGAGGCGGGCGAGCCGCTCGCCGAGAAGACGATCGCGCCCTATGGGGCCTGGGTGTCGCCGTTCAAGATCGAGCGGCTGACGGATCGCGTCGTCTTCCTGACCGAGCCGGACGGCGTGGACGGCGTCCGCTGGTGGCTCGAGGGACGCCCGGACGAGGGTGGTCGCCAGGTCCTGGTGCGTCGCGAGCTCGATGGGACCCTGACCCGGATGACGCCGGAGGGCTTCAACGCTCGGTCCCGGGTGCACGAGTACGGTGGCACGGCGGCGTTCGTCTCCGGCGACCTGATCGTGGTGTCCGACTTCGTCACCGGCCGGCTCAATCGCGTCGTCAGCCCGGGCGAGGTCGTGCCGCTCACGCCGGAGCGGGCCTGGCGCTACGCCGACGTGATCCTGGACGCCGCGCACAACCGCCTGATCGCCGTGCGCGAGGACCACGAGCCGGACTTCGTCGAGAAGCACGGCGAATGGGGCAACGACCTCGTCACCGTCGATCTCGACTCCGGCGACGTCCAGGTCCTCGTCGAAGGGGCCGACTTCTATGCCGCCCCGCGGCTCTCGCCGGACGGCAGCACGCTCGTCTGGCTCGAGTGGCACCACCCCAACCTGCCCTGGGACGGCACGGAGCTCCGGCTCGCCGCCGTCAACGCCGATGGCTCGCTCGGAGAGGCGCGAACGATCGCCGGGAGCCGTCGGGACTGGATCAGCCAGCCCCGCTGGTCGCCGGAGGGCGTGCTCCACTTCGCCGCCGAGCCGACCGGCTGGATGAACCTCTATCGCTGGATCGACGGCCGCATCGAGCAGGTCACGGACCTCGAGGCGGAGGTCGTCGGGCCGGACTGGCAGTTCGGGTACTGCACCTATGTCTTCGGGAGCGGGGGCGAGATTCTCATCTCCGCGCGGTCGGGTGGGCGAGACCAGCTGCTCCGGCGCTCCGCGGACGGCTCGATCGCCGCCATCGACCTGCCGCAGTTCACCGAGATCAGCTCGCTCGCGATCGACGGCGACACCCTCATCGTCCGTGCCGCGGGGCCGACCCAGCCGGCCGTCATCGCGGAGGTCACGCTCGATGGCGGCGTCACGATCCTCCGTGTCGCCTCGCCGAACGTGCCGGAGCCGGAGGACGTGTCCCTCCCGCGCCACATCGAGTTCCCGACGACCCGCGGTCGCAGCGCCTACGGCAACTTCTACCCCCCGACCAACCGGTCCTACCGCGCCCCCGAGGGCGAGCTGCCGCCGCTCATCGTGACCAGCCACGGTGGCCCGACCGCCCAGGCCTTCTCCGGGTTCGCGACCGGATTCCAGCTGTTCACCAGCCGGGGCTATGCCGTGCTCGACGTCGACTATGGCGGCTCGACCGGCTACGGGCGCGAGTACCGCGAGCGCCTCATCGGCGAGTGGGGGATCGTCGACGTGGACGACTGCGTCGCCGGGGCGAAATACCTCGCCGAGCAGGGTGTCGTGGATGGCAAGCGCCAGGCCATCCGCGGCGCCAGCGCCTCGGGTTTCACCACGCTCGCCGCCCTGGCCTTCCGGAAGCAGTTCGACGCCGGCTGCACGTCCTTCGGGATCGGCGACCTGCGCGCCTTCGTGAAGGACACCCACAAGTTCGAGTCGCGCTACCTCGAGAGCCTCGTCGGCCCGTGGCCGGCGGAGCAGCAGAAGTACCTCGACCGCTCGCCGAGCCTCCACGCCGAGAACATCACCTCCCCGGTCCTGGTCCAGCAGGGCGGCGAGGACAAGATCGTGCCCGTCGAGGAGGCGGAGCGCATCGTGGATGCGCTGTTCGAGCGGCGCGTGCCGCACGCCTACCTGCTGTATCCCGGCGAGGATCACGGCTTCCGGGCGAAGGACTCGATCATCCATTCGTTTGGCGGCGAGCTCTCGTTCTATGCGCAGGTGTTCGGGTTCGAGCCGGCGGACGACATCGAGCGGCTCGAGATCCGATTCCTGGACGAGGCTCGCGACCGGATCGGGGCAACCCGCACCGCCTGACCGCGGTCGGCGCGCGCCCGGTACTCGCGCCCGGTACTCGCGTCCGGCACTCGCATCAGGCACACGTGCCGGGCCAGAATCAAACGGCCGAGGAGGATTGCTCCTCCCCGGCCGTCGTCAACGCTCGACGCAGCCGATCGGCGACTGCATGACCGCAGCTAGCGGACCACCATCCACCGGCGTGCGGCTTCGAGCTCGGATGTGCTCGCGTTCACGTGTTCCCTCGTTTCCCTCTCGCGTCGGCTAGACGCGTGCGCGGAATGCCGCGTTCGCGGCGGCATCGATCCAGGCGTACTCGCGCCGGAGCGCGGTTCGCTCGTCACGACCGGCGTCGATCGCCGTACGACCATCCATCTGCTCGACACGCGCCGTCCTGGCGGTGTCGACGCAGGGGGTGGCCGCGTGTACGGCCCGCCGCGGAGCCGCGAGGCCCCTCGTCATCGTCGTCATGCTGTTCCACCTCTCCCGTCCATCGAGCCATTCGGTCTCGAACCTCTTGATGTCGAAAGAATAATGGGCAACTAATTTGATGTCAAGAGGCTTGATATGAACAGGCTTGACATCGAGGAGGAACCCGGCGCAGACTCCCGGACGTGGCGGCCAAGAAGGAGCCTGCGCGCGACGAGATCGACGAGCAGCTCGATGTCTGGGTCCGCGAGATCCCCGACCTCGACCGGTTGACGGAGGGGATCATCGAGCGGATCGGCATCCTCAACTACAACATCAACCTCGGCATGGAGCAGACGCTCGAGGAGTACGAGCTCGATCGACGCTCATTCGCGCTGCTCGGGAAGCTCCGGCGAATCGGCAAGCCCTATCGCGCCTCTGCCGGCAAGCTCGCGGCGGACCTGCGGCTGTCGAGTGGCGCGCTCACGAACCGGCTCGACCGCCTCGAGGCCGCCGGCCTGATCCGGCGTCTCCCCGATCCGAACGACCGCCGCGGGACGATCGTGGAACCGACCGAGCTCGGAAACTCCATGTGGGACAAGACAGTCGGCGCCGCCGCTCGCCGCGAGATGGGCTACACCCAGCCGCTGACCGCGGCCCAGAAGGAGCAGCTCCATGACCTGCTCCGCGTGATGATGGCGGCCGTCCCGAACCTCAAGGCCGCGAAGCACGGCCCGCCGGAGCACGACGACTAGCGCTCCCCGGTCGCCTTGCGCTGGTTCCTAGACTCCGGCCATGCGCCTGGCGCTGCTCTTCGTCGCAGTCCTGGTCGCCCGGGTGGCGTTCGGCTTCGATCCACCGGTCGGGCGAACGCTGACCTCGACCTTTCCGACGAATCCGGACAGCTACTCCAGCATGCTCCCTGTCCGGCTCCAGGACGTCAGCGGGTTGGTCGAGGGCATCGAGGTGATGGCGGGGCCCGGTCCGGGCGGCGCCCCCTGGATCGTCAGCCATTCCGGCGAGCCACCGAATGACCTGGTGATCGACTGGCTGGGGGGTGCGTGCCTCGCACGCATCCGGGTGCTCGTGAAGCCAATCGGCGCCGGCCTGCGACTCCGCCTCTCGGAAGAGCGCTCGCTCGGCGGAATGCTCGGGTGCATGGCCGTGGGCGTGAACCGGAGGCTGGTCCTTCACCTCGCGCGGCCGATGCCGTCCGACGCGGTGCAGCTGGAGTACTCGTTCGGCTAGGCGGAGCCTCGCGCCGTCAGGCGCCGTTCGCGCGTCATGCGGCCGCCAGCACGTCACGGACCGCCTTCAGGCCCTGGTGGACGTCATCGAAGGAGGTCGTCAGTGGCGACATCCCGATCCGGATGGAGTCGGGCGCGCGGAAGTCCGTGATGACGTGGCGTTGCGCGAGGCTGGAGGTGACGCGGCGGGCGTCCGGGTGCCGGATCGCGATCGCGCCACCGCGGCGCGCGGGCTCTCTCGGGGACCCGAGCGAGCAACCGAGCGGTACGAGCCACGCATCCACGAGCTCGGCGGCGTACGTGGAGAGCGCGATGCTCTTCGCGCGGATTGCCTCGATGCCTGCCTCCGCGACGAGCGCCACGGCGGGCTCCAGTGCCGCAAGGCCGAGGATGCCGGGCGTCCCGACGAGCCAGCCCTCGATGCCGTCGCGCGGGCGGAACGCCGGGCCCATCTCGAACTGGTCGGTCTGCGCCATCCAGCCCTGGATCGGCGGCCTGAGCGCAGGCTGGAGCTCGTGCCGAACGTACAGGAACGCCGGTGAGCCGGGGCCGCCGTTGAGGTACTTGTAGGTGCAGCCGACGGCGAGGTCGACGCCGTGCTCGTTGAGCTTGACGGGCACGGAACCGGCCGCATGCGAGAGATCCCACAGGACGAGCGCGCCGGCGGCGCGGGTGGATGCCGTGATGGCCGTGATGTCGGCGATCGCCGAGGAGCGGTAGTTGACCGCCGACAGGATCACGAGCGCGGTTCGTGCATCCAGCGCCGCTGCGACCTGGGCCGTGGCGAGGCCCTCGACGGGATCGCCCTCCAGCCAGCGGATCTCGAGGTCTCGCTCCCGTGCCAGCCCCTCGAGGATGTAGCGGTCCGTGGGGAACTCCGAGCGCTCGATCAGGACGGCCCGCCGGTCCGCTCGCGCATCCAGCGCGGCGCTCGCGAGGCGGTAGAGGTTGACCGTGGTCGAGTCGGTCACGACGACCTCGCCTGGCCTCGCGCCGAGGATCTGCGTCGCCAGCAGGTCGCCGACGCGCATCGGCAGGTCGATCCAGCCCTCGTCCCAGCCGCGGATGAGTCGCTTGGACCACTCCTCCGTGAGCGCCCGGAGCCGCTGGATCGATGCCTTCGGGGGCCGCCCCAGCGAGTTGCCGTCGAGGTAGACGAGGCCCGGCTCCGCCGGCTCGAACCGCTCGCGGAACGGGGCGAGCGGGTCCGCGGCATCGAGGGCGGACGCCCGCGCCTCGAGCGCCGCGGGGTCCCGGCCGGCGATCGCCATCTGCGCGATCCTAGCCGTCGAGACCGGGACGTTCGTGCCAACGGAGGTGGCGCTGGTCCGGTGGTAGAGTCCCGGGCGACACACCGGCCCAGCTTCGAGGACTTCTTGACCAGCATCGTCGACGCGCCCGAGTACCTGTTCACGTCCGAATCGGTCACCGAGGGCCACCCGGACAAGCTCTGCGACCAGGTCAGCGATGCGATCCTCGACGCGATCATCCGGGAGGACCCAGGCGCCCGCGTCGCCTGCGAGACGGCAACGACGACGGGGCTCGTGATCGTCCTCGGCGAGATCTCGACCTCGACCTACATCGACTTCCAGCAGGTCGTCCGCGAAACGGTTCGGGAGATCGGCTACACCCGGTCGGACTACGGCTTCGACTACGAGACCTGCGGGACCCTGATCTCCGTCAAGGAGCAGTCGCCGGACATCGCCCAGGGCGTCGATGCGGCGCTGGAGACCCGCGGCGAGAAGGTCGATCTCGGGGAGCTCGGCGCCGGCGACCAGGGGATGATGTTCGGGTTCGCCTGCCGCGAGACCCCGGAGCTCATGCCCATGCCGATCGCGCTTGCGCATCGGATGGCTCGCCGCCTCGCAGAGGCGCGCAAGTCCGGCCAGCTGCCGTACCTCCGGCCGGATGGCAAGACGCAGGTCACCGTCGAATACGCCAACGGCGTGCCGAAGCACGTTCGAACGGTCGTGGTCTCGGCCCAGCACGATCCCGACGTCCGGATCGACCGCCTCCAGGACGACCTCACCGAGGCGGTCATCCTGCCGTCCATCCCGCGCGAGCTGCGGGACGAGGATCCCGTCATGCACGTCAACCCGACGGGCCGGTTCGTCGTCGGCGGGCCGATGGGCGATGCCGGGCTGACGGGACGCAAGATCATCGTCGACTCGTACGGCGGGATGGCCCGCCACGGTGGCGGCTGCTTCTCGGGCAAGGACCCGACGAAGGTCGATCGCTCGGGGGCGTATGCGGCGCGCTGGGTGGCGAAGAACGTCGTCGCGGCCGGCCTGGCCGACCGGTTCGAGATCGAGGTCGCCTACGCCATCGGCATCGCGCGGCCGTTGTCCGTCTCGATCGAGTCCTTCGGGACGGGCCGGATCCCCGACGAGGACATCCTCAAGCTCATCAACGCGCATTTCGACCTGCGGCCCGCCTCGATCATCGCCGCGCTCGACCTCCGTCGACCGATCTACCGCCAGACCGCCGCGTACGGCCACTTCGGCCGGCTCGATCTCGACCTTCCCTGGGAGCGCACGGAGAAAGCGGAGGCGCTCGCCTCCGAGGCGGGGATCCGCATGCCCGAGGCCGTTCCCGCCGCCTGAGATCGCACGGGTCGGGCCGCGCAGCGTTCCGAACCGCTGCGTTGCCCCTGGTTGTGCGCCACGCAGCGGGTTTCGACTGGCTAGGTTCCGTCGGGTTGCGCCGGGTCGCGCCGGGTCGCGCCGAGTCGCGCCGAGTCGCGCCCGATTGCGTTGGGTCGCGCCGGGTCGCGCGGGGTGGCGCCCGATTGCGTTGGGTTGCGTTGGGTCGCGCCGGGTTGCGCCAGGTTCCGCCGGGTTGCGCCAGGTTCCGCCGGGCTGGGCCAGGGTCCGCCGGGCTGGGCGAGGGTCCGCCGGGCTGGGCCAGGGTCCGCCGGGCTGGCCGGATTGCGCCGGGTTGCGCCCCATTGCGCCGGGTCGCGCGGGGTTGCGTTGGGTCGCGCCGGGTTGCGCCCCATTGCGCCCGGGTCGCGCGGGTTGCGTTAGGTCGCGCCGGGTTGCGCGGGGCTGCGCCGGGTCGCGCCGGGTCGCGCCCGATTGCGCCGGGTCGCGCGGGGCTGCGCCGGGTTGCGCGGGGTCGCGCCCGATTGCGTTGGGTCGCGCCGAGTTGCGTTAGGTCGCGCCGGGTTGCGCGCCGGGCGCGCGGGTCGCGCGGGGCTGCGCCGGGTTGCGCGGGGCTGCGCCGGGTTGCGCCCCATTGCGCCCGGGTCGCGCGGGGTCAGGCCTACCGGGATGCCCGTGACGGGTTCCCAATGGCCGGATTGCGCCGGGCGTAAGAGATTGCTCGTCGCGCCGCGCGAGAGGCCGTTACTCGTCTGGGTCATACGCCCGGCGTGACGGACTGGT
>JAICVI010000090.1 GCA_025935415.1 Chloroflexota bacterium | reverse complement strand
AGGATCCGCCACGCGGCGGCGGTCGGGTCCGGGCAGCGGAACGTCCCATCGGCGACACCGGCGCGGATCGCCCGCTCCAGGAGCCCGGCCCAGGCGAGATTCAGGCGGCTGGAGGCGGCCCGGAGGAGGGGCCTGCGGGCGGCCTCGGCCCAGGCATCGAGCCACAGCTGGAACGCCCAGTCCTCGCCGACGGGCGCGTAGGACGCGAGGAACGCCCGCACGACCTCGCGCGGATCACCGGCGTCCTCCAGGATCACCGCGGTCTGGTCCAGGTCCTCGCCGGCGACCCGCTCGAAGGCGGCCGCCAGGACCTCGTCCATCGAGTCGAAGTAGTGGTGGATCAGGCCGCTGGAGGTGCCCATCTCGGCGGCGACATCGCGAACCGTGGTGGAGGCGAGCCCCTTGCGCCGCGCCACGGCGAGCGCCGCGTCGACGATCGCGTCGCGCCGGTCGACCGGCGACATCCTTGCCACGCTCCGGAGCCTACACCCTGTTGCGCAACCGTCCAATAGCGATCTACCATGGCCGCCGAGCAGTGCGCGCAGATCGACCGATCGGGCAGGGGAGCGAGACTCGACGTGATCCGGACGACGCCCTTCCACGAGCGAACCAGCGCCCTCAACGAGACGGGCCTGTGGGAGCACTGGTCCAACTGCCTGGTCGCTCAGCGCTACCAGATGTCGGAGAAGTTCGAGTACTTCGGGATCCGGAACGCGGCCGGGCTGTTCGACACGTCGCCGCTCTACAAGTACCGGTTCTCCGGGCCGGACGCCGAGCGCTACCTCGGCGGTGTGCTGGCCCGCGACACCCGCAAGCTTGCGGTCGGGCGGGCGCACTACACGCTGTGGTGCGACGACCGCGGCTTCGTGCTCGAGGACGGGGTCCTGCTGCGCGTCGCGGAGAGTGAGTACCTGCTCACCGCCGCGGAGCCGAACCTCGCCTACTTCCAGGACCTCGCCGGCTCGCTCGACGTCTCGATCGAGGACGTGACGGAGGACTGGGGGATCCTCTCCATCCAGGGGCCGAGGTCCCGCGAGATTCTCGCCTCCGTGGCCCCGGCGATCACCGACCTCGCCTACTTCGCGCTGACGCGGACGAAGCTCGCCGGCGTGGACGTGCTCGTGTCGCGGACCGGCTACACGGGTGACCTTGGATACGAAATCTGGGTGCCCGCCGCTGACGCGCTGCGCGTCTGGGACGCCATCTGGGAAGCGGGCAAGGGCCGCGGCCTCCTGCCATTCGGGATGACCGCGCTGTACATGGCGCGGATCGAGGCGGGGCTGATCCTTCTCGATGTCGACTTCCACTCGTCCCGCTTCGCGTGGACGGACGCCGATCGATCGACCCCGGTCGAGCTGGGCTTTGGCTGGATGTTCCGGGACCTCGTGCCGGCCGTGCCGGGCTCGAACGGCACGAGCGCGAGCTCCAACGGCCACCGTGGCGGCGGCTCCGCGTCGAACGGCCGCGCCTTCATCGGCCGCGACGCGATCAGGCGCGAGCTCCGCGACAGGACCTCACGTTGGAAGCTCACCGGGCTCGTCGTCGACTGGAAGGACTACGACCGGATCTACGACGAGGCAGGCCTGATCCCGCCGAAGGACCACACGCCGATCCAGGACGAGTACTACGTCTACGACGACGCGCTGAACCAGCTCGGCTACGCGACGAGCCAGATGTACTCGCCGATGCTCCAGCGCCACATCGCGCTGGCGCGCGTGCCCCTCGACCGCCAGGACGAGGGCGCCCACGTCAAGCTCGAGGCGGGCGTCCGGCACCGCTATGAGTACTTCGATGCCGCGGTCTCGAAGCTCCCCCTGTTCAATCCGCAGCGAAGGACGGCCTGACGATGGCGAAGAGCAACGGCGCGAAGCCCGGCGGCGCCACGAACGCGGGCCTCGCCGAGCGAGCGGGAGCCGCCACGAAGAGCGCGACGCGCTCGACGCGGCCGACGCGGGACGAGCGGACCTACGACGCGATCGTCGTGGGCGGGGGCCACAACGGTCTCACGAACGCGGCCTACCTCGCGAAGGCGGGGCTGAAGACGCTCGTGCTTGAGCGCCGCCCGATCTTCGGCGGTGCTGCGATCACCGAGGAGCTGCGCCCCGGGTTCTGGTTCACCACGTTCTCGTACGCGTTGAGCCTGCTGCGCCCGGACATCATCCAGGAGCTCGACCTCGTCAAGCACGGCTTCATGCCGATCCTCATGCCCACGACCTTCTGCCCGAAGGAGGATGGCGACTACATGCTCTTCGGGCAGGACCACGGCGAGAACCACAAGGAGATCGAGCGCCACTCCAGGCACGACGCCGACGCCTACGACGCCTACAACCATGACGTCAGCAAGGTCCTCCAGGCCATCAAGCCGCTGATGGACGAGGCCCCGCCCGACTTCTGGAGCGACGACCCCGAGGAGCTGATCCGCCTCGCCGCGATGGGCTCACGGTTCCGGAAGCTCGATCGGAAGGTCCTCCATGACGCGATTCGTCTGCTGACCGGCTCTGCCGCGGACTTCCTCGACGACTACTTCGAGTCCGACCTGCTGAAGGGCTACCTCGCCTCGACGGCGATCATCGGGACCAAGGTCGGGCCGTACTCGCAGGGCTCCGGCCTCGTGCTGCTGTATCACCTGCTCGGCGAGCACGACGGCGAGTTCGGCGCCTGGGCGTTCCACAAGCAGGGCAACGGCGGGTTCACGAAGGTGCTCGGCCGAGCGGCGCAGAGCTTCGGCGTGGAGATCAAGCTCGAGTCTCCGGTCGACCGGGTGATCACCCAGGACAGTCGCGCCACCGGCGTGGCCCTCGCCGATGGCGCCGAGTACTTCGCGCCGATCGTGGTCTCCGCGCTCGATCCGCGGCGGACCTTCACGGAGCTCGTCGACCCGCGCGAGCTACCGACCGAGCTCGTGGACCAGATCCGCCGCTTCCGGTTCCAGGGCACCTCGGCAAAGGTCAACTTCGCGCTCGACGGGATCCCGAGGTACCCGGCCCTCGGCGATCGGACCGACCAGTACCGCGGCTTCACCAACATCGGCCCGTCGATGGAGTACCTCGAGCGGGCCTTCGACGACGCCAAGTACGGCTGGTACTCGAAGCGCCCGTACCTCGACACGGCCATCCAGTCGACCGTCGATCCGGACATGGCGCCGGCCGGCAAGGCCGTCATGAGCTGCTTCGTCCAGTACGCGCCCTACGAGCTCAAGGGCAGCGACTGGGACAAGGAGCGCGACGGCCTCGGGGACACCGTCCAGGCGACGCTCGAGTCGTTCTTCCCGGGCTTCGGTGACCTGGTGCTCCAGCGCGAGGTCCGCACACCGCTCGACATCGAGCGAACTGTCGGGCTGTCCGAGGGCAACATCTTCGCCGGCGAGTTCCTCGCGCCGCAGATGTGGTTCATGCGGCCGGCGATCGGGTGGGCCAACTACCGGACGCCGATCGATGGCTACTACCAGTGCGGCTCCGGCACGCACCCCGGTGGCTGCGTCATGGGCGCGCCGGGCAAGCTGGCGGCGATGGCGGTCCTGAAGGATCACGCGAAGACGCTCGGGAGCGCGAGGCTCGGCGGTGGCAACGGGTCCGGTGCCTCGGCAAAGGCCGAGGTGGCGGCGGCCCGCAGCTGAGCGACCGAGCCGGACGGCGTCGGTGGACCTTTCGCTGACGCCCGCCCAGCAAGCCCTGCGCGAGCGCGCACGGCGGTTCGTCGTCGAAGTCCTGCAGCCGATCGAGATCGAGTTCGAGCGAGCTCGCGGGCGGCTGCCGGCGGAGCGGGCGCGGGAGCTGCGGCGCGCCGCGATCGAGGCCGGGCTCGCGGGCGGCGAGCTGCCGCGCGAGGTCGGTGGGGGCGGCTGGTCGGTCTTCGAGCAGGTGCTCGTCCACGAGCAATACGGCCAGGTGACCGGCGGACTCTGGTCCTACGTCCCGGGCGCGTACGAGGTGCTGGTCCACGCGTCGCCGGAGCAGCGGAGGCGCTACCTGGAACCCTCGTTGCGCGGCGAGCGATTCGGTGCGTACGCGGTGACCGAGCCAGGCGCCGGCTCCGACGCCCGGACGTTGCAGACGACCGCCGTGCGAGACGGCTCGGACTGGGTCATCAACGGCGAGAAATGGTTCGTGACCGGGCCGGACAACACCGACTTCATGGTCGTGCAGGCGATGGTCGCCGACGGCGATGCGCGCCTGCCGACGCTCTTCCTCGTCGACTACGACATGCCCGGCGTCCGAATGGCCTACGACCCGGACTACATGCACACCTTCGCCGATCGGCACCCGCAGTTCGTGCTGGAGGACGTGCGCGTGCCGGACACGGCCCGCCTCGGCGGCGTGGGCGCCGCGGACGACCTCGCGAACGAATGGTTCGTGACGGAGCGGATCCACATCGGCGCGCGCTGCAGCGGCGCCATGCAGCGGCTGTTGACGCTCGGGGTGGAATGGGCGACCCAGCGCGTCCAGTTCGGCGAGCGCATCTTCGACTTCCAGGGCGTGTCGTTCCCGCTGGCGAACTCCGCGGCCGACACTTCCGCGGCACGGCTGCTCACGCGGGAGGCGGCCTGGCTCGCGGACAGCGGCGCGGATCGCAAGGTCGTCCACGCGAAGGCCTCGCTCGCCAAGCTCTTCGCCTCCGAGGCCGCGTTCACGTGCGCGGATCGGGTGGTCCAGGTCTTCGGCGGGCGCGGCTACATGCGCGACAACCCCGCCGAACGCTACCTCCGCGAGCTCCGCGTCGACCGCATCTGGGAGGGCACGAGCGAGATCCAGCGCCTGATCATCGCCCGCTCGCTGGAACGGCGCGGCGTGGAGCGCGTGGTGGGATGAGCGCCACCAGCGCGGCAAGCGCGTCGAGCCAAAGCGCCGCGAGCCCCACAAGCGCCGCGAGCCCGACAAGCGCCGCGAGCCTCTCCGGAACCCGGGCCTTCCCGGAGATCGACCTCCGGCCGCTCTACGCGCCGCGCTCCGTTGCGGTGGTCGGCGCATCGCCGCGCTCCGACCTCGCTCGGACCATCCGCGACAACATCGCCAAGGTCGGAGGCGAGACCCGCTGCTTCTTCGTGAACCCTCGCTACCACGAGATCGATGGCAGCCCCGTATGGCCGGACCTCGCGGCGCTGCCGGAGATCCCCGACGCCGTGGTCGTGGCGCTGAACCCGCTGCGGGCTGCCGGGGTCGTCCGCGAGTCCGCGGCCGCCGGAGTCCGCGCCGTGATCATCCCGGGCGGCGGCATCGTCGAGGGCGGGCAGGCCGCGGCAGCCATGCAGCGCGAGGTCGCCGAGATCGCGCGTGACCACGGAATCGCCCTGCTCGGCCCGAACTGCATGGGCGTCATCGATCTCCAGGCGCGCGCCGCCACGTACATCGACGACCTTCCGGCGAACCTGCGGCGCGGCGGCACCGCCGCGATCGCGCAGTCGGGCAGCGTCGCCGACGCGTTCGTCCACGCGGGCACGAGGATCGGCTGGAGCCGGATCGTCAGCTGCGGCTCGGAGGCGGTCCTCGACCTGTGCGACCACCTGGCGGCCTGCCTCGACGACCCGTCGACCGACGCCATCGTCCTGTTCATCGAGGGCTTCAAGCGCCCGGAGCGCTTCCTTGCCCTGGCCGATCGGGCGCTCGCCGAGGGCAAGCCGATCCTCGCGGTCAAGGTCGGGCGAAGCTCGCAGGCGCAGGCGGCCGCGATCGCGCACACCGGCAACCTCGCCGGCGACGATCGGGCGACCGACGCGGCCATGCGCGCGGCCGGCGTCGTTCGCTTCGACGACCTGGACGACCTGATCGAAGGCGCCGCCCTCGTGAGCGGGGCGCGGCGCCTCGGGCGCGGGGTGGGGAAGGGCCGGACCGGCGTCGTGACCGTCTCGACCGGCGAGGGCTCGCTCATCGCCGATCTCGCCCCCCAGCTCGGGCTGGACCTGCCGCCGATCCCGCCAGAAGCCGCCGCGACGATCGCTCGCGCCCTGCCCACGCTGACGCACGTCGAGAACCCGCTGGACCCGTGGGGCGCGGGCGAGGGCGCCCCGACGTACCGGGCCTGCTTCGAGGCCTTCGCGCGGTCCGGCGGCTATGACGTCGTGGCGCTCGTCCACGACTTTCCGTACCGGTCCCAGCCCGGTGAGGTCGCCCTGGCTGTCGAGCTCGGCGCGGAGCTCATCGCCGCCATCTCGACGGCGAGCCAGGTGCTCCCGGTGTTCGTCTCGCTGACGTCGGGCGACGTCACGGCCGAGGTCGAGGCACAGATGGATGCCGCGGGCGGCGTGCCGATCCTGCGGGGCACCCGCCACGCCTTCGGCGCGATCGCGAAGCTGGCCTGGTGGGAGCGACGGCGCGCGGCGCGGCTCGAGCGCGGCCCGGTGCGGGCGGCCTGGCCGGACCTCGCCGCGGAGACCCCGCGCTATGCGCACGCATCACCGCACCCCGCGTCGGCGCGCGCCGCATCGGCCGCGTCACCCGCATCCGCGGCCACCGCGCGCTCGCTGCCGGAGCGGGAATCGCTGGAGCTCCTGCACGCCGCGGGGCTGACGACGGTCGAGATGCTCTCGATCCCGATCGCCGAGGCCGTCAAGCCCGATGGCGGCTGGCTGGGGGAGGGGGCCACGGGCGGAGCCCGATTGAAATGGCTCGACTTCTTCGGCCGCGTGGTCGTGAAGGTCGACGCGCCGGGCCTGGCGCACAAATCCGATCGCGGCGGGGTCGTCGTCGGCGTCAGCGGTCCCGAGGCCGTCGAAACGGCCATCGCCCGGGTCCTCGCCGCGGCGCCGGATGCTCGCGGCGTGCTCATCCAGAACCACGTCTCGCCGGGTGTGGAGCTGATCCTCGGCGCGCGGCGGGATCCGCAGCTCGGGCCGCTCGTCGTGGTCGGGCTCGGCGGCGTGCTTGCCGAGGCCATCGACGACGTCGCGATCCGCCTCGCACCGGTGTCGGAGGATGACGGGCTGGAGATGCTGGCCGAGCTCCGCGGCTCGCGGATCCTCGATGGCCCTCGCAACCTGCCGATCGTCAACCGCAGGCCCGTCGTCGCCGCCATCCAGGCGCTTGGTGCCGCGATGCTCGCGAACCCGACATGGCTGGAGGTCGACTGCAATCCCGTGATCGCGGGCCCGGAGCGAGCGGTCGCCGTCGATGCCCTGATCGTCACTGCGGACGTCGAACACCCGGCCTGGGACTACGAAGACCCTGGCGGGCGCCTTCAGAGCTGATCCGGTCGCGGCCTCACCGGCGGCCGCGCCTCGCGCGACCCCGCGCGAACCACCTCGTGCGAAAGGAGCCACGAATGGCCGCTCTCGACACCGCCACCCGACCCGCCGCCAAGCCAACGTCCAGCACCCTCTACTTCGGCCCCTGGTACCGGCGGTCGCCGTTCTTCGAGAAGACCCTCGAGGCGGGCTGCTCCGCCTACGACATCTACAACCACATGTACCTGCCGGGCTACTACGCCGACCCGGTCGAGGAGTACTGGGCCCTGCTGAACGGCGTCACCGTCTGGGACGTCTCGGTCGAGCGGATCGTGGAGATCAGCGGTCCGGATGCCTCCGAGCTGACAAACCGCCTGACCTGCCGCGACCTCACGAAGTGCGCGGTCGGCCAGGGCAAGTACGTCCTCATCACCGCGGACGACGGCGGCATCGTGAACGACCCGGTGCTCCTCCGCGTCGAGGAGAACCGCTGGTGGCTGGCGCTCGCCGACTCGGATGCCGGCCTCTACGCGCGCGGCGTCGCCGTCAACTCCGGGCTGGACGTGAAGGTGCGCGAGCCCGAGGTCTACCCGATCCAGGTCCAGGGCCCGAAGTCGAAGGACACCCTTCGGAAGGTGTTCGGCCCCGCCATCGACGACATCAAGTACTACTGGACCCTCACCACCGAGGTCGACGGCATCCCGGTCGTCATCAGCCGGACCGGCTGGACGGGCGAGGTCGGGTACGAGGTCTACCTCCGCGACCCGTCCCGCGGCGGCGATCTGTGGGACCGCGTGTTCGAGGCAGGCAGGGAGTTCGAGATTCGACCGATCGCGCCCTGCGAGGCCCGCCGGATCGAGGCCGGGATCTTCAACTACGGCTCGGACATGACGATCGCGAACAACCCGTTCGAGGTCATGGGCCTGGAGCGGCTCGTCGAGACCCAGGAAGCCGACTACATCGGCAAGGCGGCGCTCGAGGAGATCCGAGCAAAAGGCGTCTCCCGGAAGCTCGTCGGGATCGAGGCGCCCGGCGCGCCGCTGCCGTTCGAGATCGCCGAGAAGCGGCCGGTCCTCAATCGAGGCGAGGCCGTCGGGACGCTCACCGATCTCATCTGGTCGCCGCGCCTCGAGAAGAACATCGGCTACGTCTGGCTGCCGATCGAGCTGTCGCGACCCGGAACCGGGCTGGAGATCGTCGCGCCCGACGGCGACCTGTGGGCCGCCCGAAGCGCCGCGATCCCGTTCCTCGATGCCAGGAAGCAGGTGCCGCTGGGCAAGTGACCGGCAGCGCCGACCGGGCCGGCGCCTCGGGCTCGGCGGCGGCTGTCAGGCGGCCTCGGGCTCGGCGATGGCGGCCTGGACGGTGCTCCGGAACGCTCCGAGCCGCCACGCGACGAGCAGCGCGAGGGAGACGATCGCCACGATGATCGTGGAGATCGCGTTGATCTGCGGCGTCACGCCGAACTTGATCTCGCTGTAGATCGCGATCGGCAGCGTCGTCGAGCCGACGCCGGCGTTGAACGACGTCACGACGAGGTCGTCGAACGACAGCGCGAAGGCCAGCATCGCCCCGGCCGCCACGGCCGGCGCGATCAGCGGCAGGGTCACGTGCCGGAACGCCCCCAGCGCCGATGCGCCGAGGTCGCGCGCCGCCTCCTCCAGCTGCGGGTTCAGGTTCGCCGCCCGTGCCCGGACGGTGATCGCGACATAGGAGATGCAGAACGTGATGTGGGCGAGCGCGATCTGCCAGATCGAGCCGTTCGCGCCGAAGAGCTGGCTGAAGAACACCAGCAGGCTGATGCCCATGACGATCTCCGGCGTGACCATCGGCAGGAGCAGCAGCGTCTGGACCGGCCCGGACCCGCGGAATCGCAGCCTCGCGAGCCCGAGACCGAGGAGCGTCCCGAGCAGCGTCGCGCCGACCACCGCGATCGCCGCGACCTGGAGCGTGATCTCGAGCGCCCCGAGCAGCTCGCGGTTGCCGAAGAGCTTGGGGTACCAGTCGAACGTGAACCCCTGCCAGACGAAGGTGCGCCGCGAGTCGTTGAAGCTGAAGACGATCAGCACGACGATCGGCGCGAACAGGAAGAGGTAGATCAGCCCGGCGAAGCCGCTGAGCCAGCGCGAGGCGCGACCGGTCATCGGGCGGGGCCGGTCGCTCGCGGGCGAGGGGGACGCGTCACGCCGGCGCCCCCACCACCTCGCGCCGGAGGCTCCGAAGCGCGAGGAGCGT
>JAICVI010000002.1 GCA_025935415.1 Chloroflexota bacterium | reverse complement strand
CAGCACGCTCGCCAAGGGTCCCGCGGGGCCGATCGTCGCGGCGACCGTCACGGTCGACAACTCGGCGCCGACCGTGGCCACCGCGAAGCCGGTCCTTCGGACGGGCGTGGCGCTCGAGGGCCCGTCCACGACGCAGCGGCTCCTGCTGCAGCTGACCTGGAGCGGCACGGATGCGGGCGCGGGAATCGCCTCGTATGACGTCCAGCGCAGCTACGACGGCGGCACCTTCACGACGATCGCGTCCGCGACCACGGCCAAGTCGCTCAACTGGACGATGAACCCGGGCCACACGTACCGCTTCCGCGTCCGCGCCAGGGACAATGCCGGGAACGTCGGGAGCTGGTCGCCCTCGTACACCTGGTACCCGGGCCTGACCCAGCAATCGAGCACCGCGCTCAAGTGGGCCGGCACGTGGACCTCGGGCTCGAACAGCCAGAACAGCGGGGGCTCGGCAAAGTCGTCGACCTCGCCCGGCGCGAGCGTCAGCTACGCCTTCAGCGGTCGCGCCATCGCCTGGGTGACCACGCTTCGTCCCGACGCCGGCCAGGTCCAGGTCTGGGTCGACAACGTGCTCGTGAAGACCGTCGACACGCGCGCCGATTCCGCCACCTACCGACGGGTGGTCTACAGCAAGTACTGGTCCAGCTACGGCGCCCACACGATCAAGCTGGTCGTCGTGGGGACCGCTGACCGGCCGCTCGCCACGGTCGACGCCTTCGAGGTCGTCAAGTAGCGGGCGACCGCACCGAACCGCACAAGACCGCCCGGTACCACTCCCAACCTGACTTTCGTACGGCTGGGCGCCCGCGCACCCCGCCGATACCGTCTGCGATCCGTTGAGACTGCACAGCACAGCCGTCGCCGCAAGGCTCGCTCGTCTGCGGGCAGCCCTCGGGCTCGTCCTCCTCGTCGCGACCGCGGCCCCACTCGCCGCCCCCGGGCCCGTGGCCGCGTCCACCCGGCTCACGGAAGGGATTTCGGGCGACGGTCCCGTCGTTCCCGTCGCGGCCGCCGGGCCATCTGACGGGCTCGATGGCAGCCTCGACCGCGGCGGCGTCACGGAGGACCTCGCCTCGGTCCAGTGGCTGTCCGCCGAGGAGCACGCGAGGGACGTCATCGCCTTCGAGCCCGGTGGTCGCGTCAGCGTGCCGTTCTCGCCAAGCGCCGCCGACACCTGGACCGTCGACGACGAGACACCGCGAGCGCTCCCGCCCGGTCACGCAACGGGCCGGCAGATGCGCGACTCGCCACAGGACTCGACGTGGGCCGCCGGAGCGCCGGGCCAGAGCGGCGACGCATCCGGGCGTGTGGACGGACTTGACGAGACCGTCGACCAGCCGATCGCGCCTCTCGACGCGGTGGCGGATCCGGCTACCGCGCTGGACAGGCTCGCAACCGACGGTGCGACCGCCGGCGGCGCGACATCAGGCGGCGTCGAGACCACCGCCGCCGTCGGCGCGAGCGGCCTGCGGCGTGAGGTCTTCGGGTTCCTGCCGTACTGGGAGATGACCGACAGGTCGACGACCCTCGACTGGCGGACGCTCTCGACCGTCGCCTATTTCAGCGTCGGCTGCAACGCCAACGGCAGCCTCGCCAAGCGGAACCCCGACGGATCGGCGACGACCGGCTGGGCCGGCTGGACGAGCTCGAAGATGACCTCGATCATCGACGCCGCCCACGCCCACCACACCCGGGTCGTTCTCACCGTCTCGTGCTTTGCCTGGAGCTCCAGCGGCGCTCGCGTGCAGGCCGCGATCCTCCGCAGCTCGACCGCCCGCGCCACCCTCGCGAAGCAGCTCGCCGCCGCGATCCGGGACCGTGGCGCGGACGGCGTGAACCTCGACTTCGAGCCGATCGTCGCCGGCTACGCCGACGAGTTCACGGCGCTCGTCCGGAAGGTCCGCGCGGAGCTGAACATCGTCGCCAGGGGCTACCAGCTGACGTTCGACGCGATGGCCTCCATCGGCAACCAGCCGATCGCGGCGGCCACGGCCCCCGGTGGCGCCGATGCCGTGTTCGTCATGGGCTACGACTACCGGACCGCGGGCTCGGCCACGGCCGGCTCGATCTCCCCGCTGACCGGGCCGACCTACGACCTAACCGACACGATCGAGGCCTTCACGGCGAAGGTCTCGCCATCGAAGATCATCCTCGGCGTCCCGTACTACGGCCGTGCCTGGTCCACGGCGACCAGCTCCGTCCATGCCGCGACCCTCTCCCAGGCGAAGTACGGGGCTTCGGCGGTGCCGCTGTACTCGCAGGCGGTGGAGTTTGCGGCGGCCCACGGCCGACACTGGGACGCCGTCGAGCAGGCGCCGTGGACCGTCTATCGCAAGCAGACCTGCACGAGCGCCTACGGCTGCGTGAGCTCCTGGCGCCAGCTCTACTACGACGACGCGACCTCGCTCAAGCGCCGCTACGACCTCGTCAATCGGGAGCAACTCCGCGGCGTCGGGATCTGGGCCCTCGGGTTCGACGGGGCTCACCCCGAGCTGCGCAACGCGCTCGCGGAGAAGTTCCTGCAGGACACGACGCCGCCCGTGGTCGGCATCGAGACGCTTCCCCAGACGCAACGTGACGAGGGCTTCCGCGTCGGCTGGAGAGGCTGGGACGACAGCGCCATCGTCGGCTATGACGTCGAGATGTCCGCGGATGGCGGCGCCTGGCACCGCTGGTATACGTCGACCAGGGCGACGAGCGGCATCTACCCCGGGCACGACGGCCACACGTACGCGTTCCGCGTCCGTGCAAAGGACGCGCACGGCAATGTCTCAGGCTGGAGCGGCGCCGGCTCCGTGGCCTCGATCGGCATTCCGTCAGCCATCCGGGCGGGCGGGTTCGCGACCGTGCTCACGGACGGGCTCCGGCTCCGGAGCAGCGCCTCCACCGGCGCGTCGGTCATGGCGACGCTCGATCGCGGCGACGCTCTCCGGGTGACCGGCGGCCCCGTCGAGCGCAACGGCTACACGTGGTTCGAGGTGACCGGACCGATCGCGCAGTGGTCGCCGGTCGATCCCCCGCAGGTGGGCGGCTGGGTTGCGGCATTCGGCAACGGCGTCAAGAACGCCGCCCCGCGGCGCCCGACCTATGCGACGCAGGTGAAGGCCGGGATCACCGGGCTCCGCCTCAATCTCGGCGGCCAGCGGGTGCTCACGCCCAGGGACCCGGCCCACGACACGATTCACGTCACCTGGCGGAACCAGATCGAGCTGGACAGCCTGGCGCTCCAGGTCTTCCGTCTCGACGGCACCCTCGTCGGGAGCGTGCGGCTGAACGGGACCAGCAAGGCCAGCCACGCCTACAACTGGAATGGCCGCGTGGGTGGGTCGCTGCTGCCGGCCGGCGCCTACGTCCTGCAGCTGAAGGGCCAGCGCGGGTCGGCGGTCTACACGGCGCCCTCGGCAAGCCCGGTCACCACCGCCCAGATCGCGAAGGCGGGGGCCATCGTGGGTCCGGCGGTGCCCACATCCGTGAAGTCCTTCACCACCACGCCAGCGTCGCCGACGCAGTCCGGGGACCTCGTCTACAGGCTCGTCTTCGGCGGCGCGATCAAGGGCCTCAGCGCCGCGGATCTCAGCCGGACCGGCACCGCCGCGGGTTGCCATGTCGCGGCGCCGACCGGATCCGGGACGACATGGTTCATCCGCGTCACGGGCTGCGGTCCCGGCAGCCTGCAGCTCTCGCTCCGCGCCCGTTCGGTCAGCGACGCCGTCGCGAACGTCGGGCCGCCGGCAACCGTCGCCGCATCGCGCGTCGTCATCGACCGCTCCGGGCCGATCGCCGCCAAGCCGAGGGTGGCATTGCGGAGCGGCGGTGGGCTCGCCACGGCGTCCGCCGGTGCGAGCCTCGGGGCCACCCTCACCTGGTCCGCCTCCGATGTCGGTGGCGCCGGTATCCGCGACTACGACGTGCGCCGCAGCGTCGATGGCGGGGCCTGGGCGGACCTGGCGATCGACACGACCTCCCGCTCGATGGTGGTGGCACTCACGCCCGGGCACGAGTACCGGTTCGAGGTCCGTGCCCGCGACCGTGCCGGCAACGTCGGTGGCTGGGCGGTGGGCTCGACGATCCCGGTGCTGCTGCGCCAGAACGAGTCGACGGCGATCGATTACAGCGGGACCTGGAAGCTCGTGGCGGCGTCCGGGTACTCCGGCGGGACCGTCCGCTACGCCACCGCCGCGGGGGCCACAGCCCGCTACTCGTTCAGCGGCCGGTCCGTGGCGCTCGTCCTGAGCCGGCGCCCGGATGGCGGCAAGGTGAAGGTCTACCTCGACGGTTCCTACGTGACCACGATCAACACCGCCGCCGCCTCGACGGCGTACCGGCAGGTCATGTTCGCCCACAGCTGGCCGAGCGCCGGCACCCACAGCCTCCGCCTCGTGGTCGTCGGTGGGACCACGGGCCACGCCCGGATCGACCTCGACGCGATCGCGCTGCTCCGCTAGCGGCGCCGTACGGCGGCGGGCCGCGCCTCCCGCGCCTCTACACTCCCGGCACGATGACGACCGCGCCTTCGCCCTCCACACCCGGGACCGGCACCTGGATCGTCCTGCCGACCTACAACGAGGCGGAGAACCTGCCCGGCATTGCCGAGGCGATTCTCGCCGCCGTGCCCGGCTCCACCCTCCTCGTCGTCGACGACGGCTCGCCCGATGGGACCGGTGACATCGCCGACCGGATGGCCGCGGAGAACCCTCGCGTGCGCGTCAAGCACCGGCCCGCGAAGGCCGGGCTCGGGCGCGCCTATCTCGACGGCTTCAGGACCGCGCTCGACGGCGGCGCGACGTCGCTGATCCAGATGGATGCGGACGGCTCCCACGACCCGGCAGCGCTGCCATCGCTCCTGGCGCCGATCCTGGAGGGCCGCGCGGACCTCGTCATCGGGAGCCGCTACACGAAGGGCGGCAAGGTGCTCGACTGGGGGGTCGGGCGCAGGATCGTGTCACGAGGCGGGAGCCTCTTCGCCAGGACCGTGCTGGGACTCACGCCGCATGACCTCACCGGCGGGTTCAAGGCCTGGCGTGCCGCGACGCTCGGCGCGATCTCGTTCGACGGCATCCACGCCGGCGGCTACGTCTTCCAGATCGAGATGACGTACCGCGCCAGCCGCGCCGGCGCGCGCATCGCCGAGGTGCCGATCACCTTCCGCGACCGCGTCGTGGGGCAGTCGAAGATGTCCCGGAAGATCATCCTCGAGGCCTTGCTCGTGGTGCTGCGCCTTCGCTGGGAGGAGCTCCGCTCGCGCCGGCTCCGGCGCCGCTAGGGCGCGAGGCTCGCCGAGGCGCCGGGGTTCACGCTCGGGGACGCCGCCGGCAGTGATCCGTTCTTGATCGAGTAGTCGTAGCCGAGGGCGAGCACCTGCACGAACGTCTGCCCGACGGTCAGTGTGATGGGCTCGCCATCCGGGCCGAACAGCAACGTCGGCGCCGTCGGTGAGGCCTTGCGCCACGTGCCCTTGACCGTGACGCCGTTGGTGGCGATCCAGGCCTGGCCGTGACCGACGTCGGCCGCCTCGAGCCGCTTCTTCTCCGGATGCGCGTCGGTCAGTGGCCCGAAGAACATCCGCAGGATGACGACGTTCTTCGGCGCCACGACCTTGCCGTCGGCGATGTCGACCTGGGGCTTCTTCGAGCCGTTGACGTAGCGGATGTAGGTGTTGGTCAGCCGGTCGTAGCGATACTCGATCGGCTCGTACGGGTAGATGACCTTGATCGACCCGCCCGTGGGCCGGTCCTCCAGCGGCGCGTCGGGCGCGAACGACCACATCGGCTTGATCGGCCCGTCGTCGGCGCCGATCTTCGTGGCGAGCTTGCGGAGGTGGCCGCCGTCGGTCATGACGTTGTGCGGCGGGAAGCGATCCTTCACCCGGAAGACGTAGCGGCCCTCCCAGCGGAAGCCGTCGGCGTTGTAGACCCAGGTCCCGTTGCCCTTGGCGGCGAGCGTCTCCTTGGCCTGCGGCGACCCGCCGTGGTGGACGTACATCGCCTTCAGCTCCGACGCCCATTCGATGTAGTACTGGCACGCGCTCCGGATCGGCCCGACGGACGTCGGGATCTGGTCCTGGAAGATGAGCATGTAGCGCGGCACGCCGCCCTCGGCCGGGGCCTGCCAGACGACCGAGGCGGCGTTGAAGCCCGCCTGCGGCCGGGCGTCGATGCTGTCGTCGACCATGACCGCGATCGGATGCCGCTGGGCCTCGGCCTTGGTGACGAGTCGGCCCGTCAGCGGTGCCGGCACGAGGGGGATCGGGGTGGGCGAAGGCGATACCAGGGGCGTCGCCGTCGGCGCGAGGCTCATCGCCGGCTCCAGGGACTCCGCGGTGGACGGGCCCGGCGGGTGCGAGGCCGCTGCCGCGCCGCCCGGCGTGAGCGTCCCCAGTCGTGCGGAGACGACGATCGCGAGGGCAGCGATCGCCACGGCGATCAGGGTGATCAGCCCGCGCCGAAGTGGAAGCTTGCGTGTAGGTGCCGACTGCGCCACGTTGCCCTCCCGGCCGGCGCCCCGAGCACCGGCCCGCGCAGGATACTCGCGTCCCGGCTGCCGGCGCCGTCCGGTCGTTGACGCCGGTCCCTCGCGCTACGCTGGCCATCCGAACGCCACGAGGAGGACCGGCGATGGACGACGCCGTGCATGGCCCGAACGCCGACAGGGTCGCGAAGAGCAAGGCCCGCC
Organism: Chloroflexota bacterium; assembly: GCA_025935415.1. Taxonomy (GTDB): domain Bacteria; phylum Chloroflexota; class Limnocylindria; order Limnocylindrales; family CSP1-4; genus UBA5189. The sequence continues at coordinate 46,831 of JAICVI010000002.1, read as the reverse complement.
GGCCCCCGCGCCGGCAGCGCATCGCGGAGAAGGCAGCGCGCGACGCCGCCGCGGCCAAGGCGGAGCGGGAGGCCGCGGAGGAGGCAGCCGCGGCAAGCCTCGCCACGGCCGCGCCCGCGACGTCGCCGGCGAGCGCCACGTCGCCGGCGAGCACCGCGACCCCCGCGCCCGCCAGCGCTCCGGCGAGCGCCGCCGCGGAGCCAGAGGTGATCAAGATCACTGGGTCCAGCGAGGGCAGCGTCGCCGGCCAGCACGTCACCCTGCAGCGCAGCGCCGTGGCGCACCTCCAGAGCGATGAGCTCCGTGTCGAGCAGGGCGCCGTGGCGGCCGCCCAGGCGGACCACATCTCGTTGGAGCGCAGCGCCCTTGGCGCCGCCATGGCGGATCAGGTGGAGGTCAGCCGCGGCTACGCCCGGTCGATCCTCGCTCGGCAGGTCCAGCTGGATCGCGCGGCCGCACGGATCGTGATCGCCGCGGACGTTCGCGCGAACCAATCGGCGGCCATGGTCCTCGTGGCCCGCAAGGTCGACGGCAACATCAGGGTCCTGCTGGACTGGCGCGGCGCGCTGGCGTTCGGCGCGGTCGCCGGGGTGGTCTTCGCCCTCGTCTCCCGCATGCGCGGCGGCCGTCGAGGGCTCCGTCGAGGCAAGTCGTCGACGTAGGCCCTACTTCGCGACGAGCGGGTCGAGACCTTTCTGCGCCGCTCTCGCGCGGCGGCGCTCGGCTTCCTCGGCCTGGCGCTGCAGGTGCAGCTCCGTGACCTCGTCCGGGCGGCCCTCGAGGATGACGCGGCCCTTCTCGAGGAGGATCGCGCGATTGCAGTACTCCCGGACCCATTCCATGTCGTGGGTCACGAGGACGACCGCCTTCGCGCCGCTGACGAGCTCGATGACCCGGGCCTTCGACTTCGTGCGGAAGTTCGCGTCCCCGGCGGCGAGGACCTCGTCGAGCAGGAGGATGTCCGGGTCGACGGCCGTCGCGATCGAGAAGCCGAGCCGCGCCCGCATGCCCGACGAGTAGGTCTTGATCGGGGCGTCGATGAACTGTCCGAGGTCGGCGAACTCGACGATCTGCGGCACGAGCTCGCGGACCCTGGCGTCGTCGAACCCCAGGAAGGCCCCGCCGAGGAGGATGTTCTCCACGCCGGACAGGTCGGCGTCGAACCCGAGGCCGAGCCCGAGGAGTCCCGAGACCTGGCCGCGAACGTCGACGAAGCCCTCCGACGGACGCATGATCCCGGCGAGGACCTGGAGGAACGTGCTCTTGCCGGCACCGTTCGGGCCGATGACCGCGAGCGATTCGCCATGGGCAAGCCGCAGCGAGACGTTTCGCAGTGCCCAGAACTGTTCCGGCGGGCGGCGCAGCACGACGTTCGCGAACGACTGCCGCACCGTGGTCTTGCGGTTGAACCGCAGGTTGTAGCGGACGCCGAGGTCATCGATCGCGATCGCGTAGTCGTCCCTCGCGGACACGGGAATCGTCTGCGAGACGGTCGACGAATCGCGCGTCGCCGAGGTGGCTGCCGGCGACTGGCCAACGTCCGTGGTCACAGGACCTTCGCGAAGTTCGGCTCGACGCGCTTGAAGAAGATCACGGTGAGGGCCAGGAACACGAGGCTCCCGAGCAGCAATCCCGCGAGCGCCGTGAGGTCCGGCGGGAGCGGCTTCCCGACGCCGTCGGGCGTGCCGTAGATGACGTTGCGGTAGGCGGCGAAGAGGGTGGCGAACGGGTTGAGGCTGGCGATCGTGAGGATGATCGGGTGGTGCTTGACGAAGTCGATCTCGGAGAGCGCCGCGAGGCTGAACAGCCCCGGCGAGAGGAACCACCACAGCCGCAGGAGGTGGGTGATGGCATTGCCGAGATCGCGGAAGAACACGTTCGCTGCCGAGACGAAGACCGCGCCCGCGAGCGTGAACACGTACTGCACGCCGGCGATGACGGGGATCCACAGGAGCATCAGCGAGATGCGGTCGTGGTAGATCAGCATCAGGCCGCCCAGCGGCACCATGCCCCACAGGAATCCAACGGTTCCCGCGGTCGCGGTGGCGACTGGCAGGACGAGCTTCGGGAACGCGATGCCCTTGATGAGGTTCCCCTGGCGGATCACGGAGGTGGTCGCGTCGTTGATAGCGGCGATGAACCACTTCCACGGCAGCAACGCCGCGAAGATGAAGAGCGGGTAATCGTTGCTGGTCTTGCGCCCGATGGCGTAGATGAAGATCACGTAGACCAGCATCTGGAGGAGCGGGTCGAGGATCCACCAGAGGTTCCCGAGGAACGTATCGGACCCACGCTTCTTCATGTCCGCCTGGACGAGATAGCGGATCAGCCGGCGGCGCGACACCACGTCGGTGATCGCCTGTCGGAGGAGCGAGAGGGAGCTGCTCCCAGCGGGCACGACGCGCCGAGGCGCCTGAGCCTCAGAATGGAGCATCGCGCTGAAGGGTAGCATCGCAACCCCCTCCGCTCGGCCGGCCGTCTCGGTCCTGATTCCGGCATGGAACGCGGGTCGGTCGATCGGGCGAGCGCTCGATTCCGTCCTCGATGAGGGCGTCGCGGACGTCGAGTGCGTCGTGGTCGACGATGGCTCGACCGACGACACCGCGGCGACGGTCGTGGCCCGGGCCGCGAGCGATCCGCGCATCGTCCTCGTGCGGTCCGAGGCCAACGCCGGTGTGTCGAGCGCGCGCAACCTGGGGCTCGACGCGATCCGCGGCGAGTGGCTGACCTACCTCGACGCCGACGACGTCCTGCTGCCGGGCGGTCTCCGGGCCCTCAGCGAGGCGAGCAGGCAGCCCGACGTTCGGGTGGTCGTCGGCCAACGCGTGTGGTCGGACGGCCGGCGGCGCTGGCGGACGCCGGCCTACGACATTCCCGACATTCGCCGGCCTGGCCGAACGTCGCTCGCCGGCCGCCCCGGGCTGCTCTTCTACGCATCGGCCACCGGCAAGCTCTTTCACGCGTCGACGTTCCAGGGCCTGCGCTTCAGCGGCCGTGTGCTGGGCGACCAACCGTGGACGGTCCGTGCGCTCCTTCGAGCCGGCGACGCCATCGAGGTGATCGCCGAGGATGTCTACGAGTGGCGCCGTCCGATGGTGGAGAGCGACGGCACGATCACCGCGGCCAAGCGCGGCTCGGCACGGGTCGCCGCAGAAGCGGCGCGTGTCGCGATCGGCGCCCTCGCCGACGTGGCGGCCGAGGCGCAGGCGCAGCTCGCCGATCCCGGGGATCGCGAGCGTGTCGTGGGGGCGTACTTCGAGCGGCTCGTTCGCTCGGACCTCGAGGGCCCGATGGCGCGGGCGCTGGCCCGCGCCGACGAGGGGGCCGAGGACCTGTTCGATGCGGTCGGGGCATTCATCGCCTCCGCGCCGGAAGGGCTGGTCGAGCGCTCGCCGGCGGTCACCGAGGGGCTCGTCCTGGACCCGCTCGACTACTGGGTCGGCGCGCCGGCATCCGTCCGCTCGGCGTACCTGGCTTTCCTGGCGCGCCTTGTCCGCGAGCATCCCTCGATCCCGGCGTGGCTGCGAACCCCGAGCCTGGTGCGGGCCGCGACCGCGATCCTCGCGCGGCCCGGCGGCGGGCGGGTCGCCGGCGTCCCGGCCACGGTCATCGCTTCGCTGCTGCTCACGCTGCGGTTCCCGCAGACGTTGCTGCGGCGCCGCCGTCGACCGCGTCGGAGGTTCGTCGGCCCGGGAGCGGCCTGACCGTCAGGCTTGCGGACCCGCGTCCATCCCGACGCCGACCGCCGCCGCCGCCCCGGCGAGCCATGCCTCGAGGTCATCCGCGATCCGCTGCGCGCCACCGGCAGGATCGAAGTGGGCCGCGACGAAGGCCGCCCGCACGTCCTCCGGGAGGGGCGGTGGGCCGGCAGCGACCGCCGCCTGGAGCTCCGCCCCGTTCTCGACCGGGATCGCCACGCCGGAGCTCACGTAGTCGAGCTGGTCGTAGCCGGCGAGCCCCGCCGCGATGATGTTGGGCGTGCCTGCCACCACGGCCTCGGTGAGAACGGTCGACCGGACGCCGAGGTGGGCATCAGCCGCCTCGAGCAGCTCGTAGAGGTCGATGTCCTGGACGACCGTGATCGGTGGCGCCCGGAAGCCACCACGCTCGGCGACGGCCTCGATCACGCTGCGGTACGGGCCCTCGTCCGTCTCGGTCGGATGGAGCTTGACGACGAGGTGGATGCCGTCGATCTCGCGGTCGAAGAGGCTTCGGAGGGCAATCGGGTAGTAGAAGCGACGCTGGAGCGGGCCCCAGGATGCCGACAGGACCACGAGGCGCCGGCCCTCGTCGAGACCGAGCCGTCGACGGACCGCCGCTGGGTCGCCGGCGCCGGTATGCACGAGGTCGAGCCGGGGGGAGCCACCGACGACGACCTCGTCGGCGCGGTACACGCTCTGGCGGAGCAGCAGCGATCGCTCCCACGCGCCGAAGACGTACGTCCGGTCCGGAAGGCGCAGCTCGGGCGTCCGGGTTCGATGGATGTAGCCGACGTGGGTTTCGTGAATGACACCGTGCTGCACCGCCGCCACGGGCACGGACTCGAGCGCCGCCGCCGCCAGCCAATCCTGGCGGTGGTACTCGTCGGCGAGCAGGATGCCCGCGGGCTTGAGCCGGCGCAGGAGGGCGCGGATCTGAGCAACGTCGCGAACCCGGCGCGGCAGGCCGCTCCCGACGCGCTGTGCGACCACGCGTCGGAGCGATGGGCCGAGATCGACGCCGTCGACGAGCAGCGCGGTGCGGTCTTCGGCGATCTCCGCGGCCAGGCGATTGGCCAGCGCCCGCGCGGAGCTCGCGGCGTAGCCGATCTCGGCGAGCGTCAGCACGGAGCCCGAGAGGGTGCGGCTGGCACGTGGTCCGTTGAGCCGCTGCCAGTGGGCGTCGTTGGCGAGATCCGCCCGGAGGTCGAGCTCGATCGGATCAAGCCGGCCCCCGGCGAGTCGATCGACGATCGGGCCGAGGTAGGCGTTCATCAGCCGCGGCCCGCCCGGGCCGTTGATGAGCTGGGGAACATGCGCGCCGACCACGAGGAGCCTCCGATGCCCGACCCGCTCGAGATGGAGCAGCCGGTCCAGCATCGTTCGCTGCCTGCGGGCGAGGGCCGGTGGTCGGAGCCGCCAGCGGAGGCGTCCGAGCATGTCCGTGGGCGCCTGGAAGGCGTCGGCCGCCGGGGCCTTCGACTCCGCTGCGGGCTTCCGCGGGCTTGCCGGGGGCCCCGGGTCGAAGACGAGCCCGCGGGCATCGGCAATGAGCTCGCAGGCCTGGATGAGCTGCTCCTCGGAATCCGCGGGGCAGCTCAACCGCTCGATCTCGGGATGCTCGTCGAGGACGCGCCGGAGGACCGCCAGCCAGAGGCTCGTGTGGAGCACCCAGGCCCAGAACTGCAGGCGCAGCCCGTACCAGAAGGAGGTGCCGTGGAGCGTGGTCCGAGCCGGGATGTCGGCACGCTCGGACCACTGGTCGAGGAGGTCCATCGCCTCCCGGGCGATGTCGCGCGTACGGAGGACCTCCTCGCCGATTGACAGGGCGCTCAGGAGGCCGCGATCTGCGAGCACGCCGGGCTCACCGACGGGTGGCACCCATCCGGGGTCGAGGACCAGCTGGACGTCGCCCGCCTGGGCCTCGCCCACGACCGTGACGAGGTGCAGGGTCGGGCCTGACACCTGTCGGAGGCGCGGTCGAAGCTGCGCAGCGCGATCCTCGCCGAGCAGCTCGCGGTACAGCTGCAGGAGCGTCACGGCCTGCGCCTCCCACGTGAAGCGCTCCCTCGCCGCTGCCGTGACGCGGGCTCGAAGGGCCCGCCGTTCCTCTGGCGAGCCTTCGATGATGTCCCGGATCTTGCGCGCGATGTCGTGAGGATCCGTGGGATCGGCCAGCGAGCCTGCCCGCGCGGGCCGGACGATCTCCGCCATGCCGGGCAGGTCCGAGGCGACCACCGGGGTGCCGGCGGCCAGGCTCTCGAACAGCTTCTGCGGCGTCGTCCAGCGGTGGTTGAGGCTGCTCGGCTGGATCGCCATCACCGACACGTCCGCGGATGCGGTCCAAGCGACCAGCTGATCCGGCGGCACCGCGGGGAGCAGGAAGACGCGCCCTTCGTAGGGTGGTGCTGCGATCTCCTCGCGAAGACGCTTCTCCCACCCGCCGAAGCCGAGCAGGACCAGCACCGTGTTGGGGACCTCGAGGATGGCCTCCATCGACTGCTCGATGCCGCGATCCGACTGGAGCCGGCCCTGGTACAGGGCGATCGCGACCTCGGGGGGAATGCCGAGGGCCTCGCGGATCAGATCCGGGGGTGGATCCGGAGGCGTCCACCGGGGCTGGCAGTTCATCACGACCGGCGGTCGCGGCACCTCCAGCAAGCGCTCGAGGATTCTGGCGTAGGACTCGTTGACGGTCAGCACCAGGTCGACGCGCTGGGCCCAGCGCCGCTCCAGCCGCTGGAGGACGGAGCGGATCGGGCGACGCAGGCGGGCCCAGTCGCGGGACTCCATGAAGATGTCGCGACTGTCGTAGATCGAGCGACCGCCGTGGAGACGGCGGAGCCGGACGAGCGCCGGGAGCGAGCCTGCCCACATGCCGTGCCAGATGTCGGCCGGCTCCGCCACCGACTCCAGCGCCACGGCCCAGGCGCGCGGGCCGAGGGGGAACATCACGAGCTGGCGCCACAGGCGACCCACGCGCCGGCGGACCCGCCCGACGGCACGGCGCGGGAGGCTCACGAGGAGGCCCGGGATACGCTGCGGCCGCCGCAGGGTTCGGGCCACCTTGCCCGCGAGGGTCAAACCGGCCCCGGCTACCCGTCGGACGCGGCGCTGGAGTCGAGCGCGGCGGCCCTTCCCCTTCCTGCCGTGCGCGGACCGGGCCCTCGCCCGCTCGATGGCGGCGGCATAAGTCGCCTCCGAGACGCCGAGGTCCGTGGAGGACGAGAACGCCGGCACGTCCGGGGACATCGCACCCGCGGTGCCTTCGGCCTCCGCGGCAGCGGCTTCCCTGGCGGCTTCCTCGGCGGCGGCCGCCGCGGCAATCGCGGCCTCCGTGGGCGCGGCCGCCATGGCCGCGGCCGCACGCTTGCGGGCGCCGTCCCGGAGGAAGGGGACGGCGAGCTGCCAGTCGAAGGGCACGCGGATCAGCTCGTAGTCGCCACGATCCTCGCGGGGCAGCTGGCCGGGGTGCCAGCGGCTGTACACGCGGACGCGGTAGCCGGCATCGAGCGCCGACTCCGCCATCCGGAACGTCCGCGCGTCGAACTCCCCGGTCGAATACGACAGGAACGCGACGGTCGGCCTGCGCGAGTGCCGCGCCGGTCGCCTGCGCTTCCAGGGGAGCCGCGGCTTCGGACCTGTCCTGGCGATCGGCGGCACCTCCGGCGAGCGTGGGAGGGGTAATGGTACGGTGCGCCCGATGACGAGCATCCGCGAGGACATCGCGCAGGACGCCGCTGAGGGCGCCGCGGAGGGCGTCGCCACGGAGCAGGTGAAGCTCGTGATCTGGGACCTGGACGAGACGCTCTGGTCGGGCGTGCTCTCCGAGGGGCCCGTCCGGATGATCGAGGGTCGGGCAGCGCTGCTCCGCGACCTCGTCGATCACGGCGTCATGAACTCGGTGAGCTCGCGCAACGATCACGAGGGCGCACGTGCGGAGCTGGAGCGGCAGGGCCTCTGGGAGCTCGTCGTCTTCGCGCGCATCAACTGGGAGGCCAAGGGCGCGCAGGTCCGCGACCTCATCGCGGCCGCGCAGCTCCGCCCGCCCAACGTGCTCTTCGTCGACGACAACCACCTCAACCGCGAGGAAGCGGCCTTCTTCGCTCCCGGGCTCCAGCTCGCGGACCCGGCCGACCCTGCGTTCCAGGCGCGGATGGCGGCGATCGCGGCCTCCGGCAAGGCCGATCCCACGCGCCGGCGCCTGGCCGAGTACCGGCTCCTCGAGGCGCGAAGCGCCGCCTCCGCGGCGTTCTCGGACAACCGGGCGTTCCTTCGCGCGTCGAACATCGAGGTCCGGCTGACGGCGCGGCCGCTCGCCGACGAGGATCGCCTCGCCGAGCTCGTCGCCCGAACCAACCAGCTCAACTACACGAAGCAGCGCCTCGACCGCGACGGGGTGGGCCGCCTCCTGCGTGATCCCCACACCCGGGCGGTCGCCGTACGGGTCCGGGACCGCTTTGGGGATCATGGCCTCGTCGGGTTCGCCGCCGTCACCGACGGCCGGGTCGAGCAGCTCGCGTTCTCCTGCCGGATCCTGGGGATGGGCGTCGAGCGCGCCGTCTACGACTGGCTGGGCCGGCCCTCGATCTCCATTGCGGAGCCCGTGAGCGCGCCGCTCGATGGCGAGCCGATCGACTGGCTGCAGCTCATCGAGACGCCGGCCGACGAAGGCGCGCCCCGACTGCCATCAGCCACCCAGCCGAGCGGTGAGCGCGCCGGATCCGAAGCGCGCCGGATCCTGTTCGTCGGGGGCTGCGACCTCGAGTCCGCGTTGCCGTTCCTCGACCGGCCGGAGGCCGTCGTCACGCATTTCAACTACAGCCCTGCGGACAGGCCGCGACTCATCGTCCACCGCGACAGCATCGACTACCTCCTCGCCGCTGGGCTGCCCGAAGCGACCCGAACGGCGCTGCTCGCCGAGGCCCCGTTCCTCGATGCCGACGCGCTCCGGCCGCCGGACTGGAGCTCGTACGACGAGGTCGTCTACAGCCCGCTCATCGACTATGTCCAGGCGAAGTACGCCAGCGACGATCACCGCGGCGTCTATCTGTCGTTCGGGGACGTGGAGCAGCCGGAGATCGACGCCGCCCGGATCGCGGCCCTCGCAGCGCGCTACGACCTCGACCCGCATGCGCTCCGGGCGTTCGCCCAGCGCTGGCACCCGGTCGAGAAACCGGACGAGGTCTGGCGGAACCAGCTCCGCCGGCTGTTCGCCCTGGTCTCGCCGGGGAGCGCCCTGACGATCCTGCTCGGGGCCACCGAGGCCTTCGGCCTCGACGCCGAACGCGAGGCGACCCACCGCCACCACAACGAGCTGATCACGCGGGTCGCCGCCGAGTTCCCCAACGCCCGTGTCATCGCGGTCGATCCGCTGCTCCACGGCCGCGATGACTTCACGAACTCGATTCGCCACTACAGCCGCCGCGTCTATCACGACATCGCCCGCGAGCTCTCCGGGCGGATCTGGGATGGTGCGCCGTCCGAGCGACGCCAGGCGCGCGCCGGTCCGACCATCGACCTGCGCCGGCCACCCCGGACCGGCGGCCTCGTTCCCGCCGCGAGACGTGTGCTCCGCCATGGCCTCCGCCGCATCGCGCCGCGCCGTGACTGAGGGCGGGCTCGTGCGGCGCCGCTGACGCTGGAACGATGTGCGCCGGATCAGGCCGGCGCGACTCCGGCGATCAGGCCCGCGCGCCTTCGGCGGAGCCGACCGCGGCCACCTCGGACGGGCTTGTTTTCTGGATCTCCGCCGATCCGCTGGCGACGACGCCCGGGGCCTCCGTCGACCATCCCGCGCCGAGGCGCCGGACCTGATGACCCCGCGTCTGGCGCCCGGCGGAGCTGTTCACGGTGTCGACGATGAGCCTTGCCCGGTCGTAGACGCGGTCCCAGTCGATCGCCTGATGGCGCACGAGGATGACGACGACGTCAGAGTCGTCGAGGACCGCGTCGAGCTCGCGGCCGCGATGGGTTGCGGCGGCGGCGTCGCGGAAGGTGTCGACGTGGGGATCGTGGAACGTGACGGCCGCCCCGCGGCCGACGAGGTCCGCGATGACGTCGGCGGCAGGGGAGTTGCGGGCATCCGACACGTTCGGCTTGAAGGCCACCCCGAGGACGCCGACGCGGGCGCCCTTGAGCGCCTTGCCCCGATCGTTCAGGGCCTCGATCGTGAGCTCCACCACGTGTCGAGGCATGCCGATGTTGATGTCGCCGGCGAGCTCGATGAAGCGGTCGATGAAGTCGAACTCGCGCGCCCGCCATGACAGGTAATACGGATCGACCGGGATGCAGTGCCCCCCGACCCCGGGCCCGGGGGTGAAGCGCATGAACCCGAAGGGCTTCGTGGCCGCGGCGTCGATGACCTCCCAGACGTCGAGGCCCATCCGCTCGCACAGCAGGGCAAGGTTGTTGACCAGTGCGATGTTGACGTTTCGGAAGACGTTCTCGAGGAGCTTCGCGAGCTCCGCGGCGTCTGGCGAGGAGACCTCGACGACCTTCTCGTTGATGTTGCGGAGCAGGGCGGCGGCCCGGGCCGTCGCCTGCGGCGTCGTGCCGCCGACGAGGCGAGGCACGGAGCGGCTCGAGCTGGCGGGGTCCCCCGGGTTCACCCGCTCCGGCGCGAAGGCGAGGTCGAAGTCCGTGCCCGCGCGGAGACCGCCGCGCTCGAGGACCTCGCGGAACGGCCCGGCCGTGGTTCCAGGGAACGTGGTCGACTGCAGGATGATGAGCTGGCCGGCGCGGAGGCCGGACCGAACGGTCGCGCCGGCGGTGAGGACAGGCCCGAGGTCCGGATCCTTCGTTGCCGTGATCGGTGTCGGGACGCAGACGAAGACCGCGTCCGCGTCGGCCAGATTCGCGTGGTCCGGGCTCACGACCCGCAGCCCCTGCGCGAGGGCCGCGCGGAGCCGCTCGTCGGAGATGTCCTCGATCGGCGAATGGCCGTCGTTCAGCTCGCGCACGCGGGGCTCGGCGGCGTCAAGGCCCTGGACCTCGAGACCCGCCTCGGAGAACGCCACGGCGAGCGGCAGGCCGACGTAGCCGAGGCCGATGATCGCGACCCGGCGATCCTGGGTCATGCCTTCTCCTCGTTCCGCGAGCCGGTTAGGCACCGGAGCATATCGAGCATCCCCTAACATGGCCGACCGTGACGGATCGCCTCGACGAGCGGCGCATCGCCCTCGCCATCGTCGGTGCCTCCGTGGCCCTGTTCCTTGCCCTCTTCGCGATCCAGGGGCCGGCGTTCCAGACCCCGGATGACGCCAAATACGTCGGCCTCGGGCTCAACATCCTCGACGGCAAGGGCCTCGTCACCGACTTCGGCGCACCGATCCTGTATCACGCGCCCGTCTGGCCGCTGGTGCTCGCCGTCCCGAAAGCCTGGCTCGGGCTCGATCCGTTCGCGCTGGGCCACGTGATCGAGGCGATCGCGGCCGCGCTCTCGATGCTCTTCGCGGCCGCGCTGGCCTGGCGGTACCGTCCCGCCGCCGGCGGGGTCACGGCCGCCGCGCTTCTCGCGACGCCGTACCTCGCGAACCTGGCCCGGAGTGCAGGGATCGATCTCCCGGCGACGGCGTTCGTGCTCGCGTACCTGTGGGTCGCCGTCGTCGCGATCGAACGGGGGTCCGCTCGACTCGGCCTCCTGGCGGGCCTGCTCTTCGGCGCGGGCTTCCTCATCAAGGAGACCGTCATCCCGTTCGCCCCGGTCCCCTTCCTCGCCGCGCTGCTCGGGATGGTTCCGGCGCGGACGATCGGACGCGTCTCCGCCGCCGCGCTCCTCGCGGCCGCGGTGACCAGCGCGTGGTGGTTCGTCCTCTACGCGCAGCTCACAGGCCAGGTCTACCGCGTCGGTGGGCCTGCGTGGCTCCTGGTCCCGATCGGCCTGGCCGTCGTCGTCGTGGTCATCGTCGGCCTTGCGCTGCCTCGACTCTCCAGGAGCGCACTCGGCCAGGCACTCGACGCCCGGCTCAGCGGTCGCAGGAGTCGGGTCCTCCGCGCCGTGGTCGCGTGGGGCGGCCTGGGCGTCTGGCTCCTGGGGCAGCTGGCGATCTACGCCGTCGCCCCGAAGCTCAGCGGCGCCTCCATCGTCCGCCTCTCGCAGCTGGTCGCGGATGTGAGCAGGTATCTGCCGCAGATCGGCATGATCGTGGCGATCGGCGTGGTCGGGGCGCTCCTGGCCCTTCGCGCGGCGCGCTCCCAGCCGGTCTGGCAGCTCCTGTTCGCCGGCGTCGCGCAGGTCGCCCTCATCGTCCTCGTGCTGGGCATCGGCGAGACACCCCGCCACTACCTGGCGACCTTGTGCCTCGGCGCCGCGCTGGGTGGCGTCGGCTTCGTCGCAGTGGCGAGACGCGCGTTCGCCGGCTCGGACCGGTGGCTCCTCCTGGGCGCCGTCGGGATCGTGGTCCTCGCCGGCGGCGCACAGCTGCTCCACTCCAGGCACGTGTCCCTGAACGCGCCGCGTGCGCTCGCCGCTGGCGTCGCGCTGCTCATCGCCTTCGGCCTGCTGCGGTGGACCTGGCTGCGCTTCGAACGCCGCCTCACGGCCGTCCGGCCACGTCTCGCGGGAACGCTCGTCCTGACCGCGGTCTTCCTTTCATCCGCGGCAATCGCAACGGCGACCGCGGCGAGGGGATCAGCTGGCGAGGCCAGCATTGCGAACCGCAACCGCGCGCTCGCGGAGATCGGTGCCTGGCTTCGCGCGACCGTCCCGCCGGGCCAGACGGTGTCGATCGGGCCGGCGCTCGCCTATGAGCTGGCGCTGGAGGTCCACGGCAGCCTCAGGGTGGTGCGGGCCCTGCCAGAACGAGCCATCGCCGACCCTTCGACCCCGACGGGCCTCCGGCTGTCGAAGAGCGCGGGCGTCGCGCCGCTCACGCTCGAGACCGCGCTGCGCAAGGTCGACAGCCTGGACACCTATTCGAGCGAGCATCTGCTGAAGCAGCTCAGGGTTGCCGGTGCGGTCCTCTGGATCGAGGCCGGGTACCTGGCGCCGGACGTCGAGTCCACGCCCTTGACCGAGGCCCTGAAGAACGCCGCAGGGGCACGGCTCGCGATGCGCTGGTCCTATCCGCTCAAGGCAGGAGAGCTCGTGGTGTCGGCGTTCTGGCTCGATCTCGCCGGGCTCGAGTTCAGGCCGGACGTCACGTACGCCCAGCCGGAGGCGGTCGACGTTCTCGCCCGGATGCTGGCGGAGGATGGCTCCCGGGATGCCGCAACCGCATTCCTCGACCGATTGATCGTGGTGCCCCCTGGCGACGCCGCGGACGCGGCCCTCGCACGGTTGCGGTCGGTCGCGGCTCCGTAGCCATCCGCGAGGTACCTACAATCCACCCGTCCATGACCGAGGAACGGCAGCTTCCTGCCGAGCCGAACCAGCCTGCCGAGCCGCGCCACCGCCACGGGATCGCCCGGCGAGCCCTGCGGGTCCTGGCGTCGCCCTCGAAGTTCGCGATCGTCGGCATCCTCGGAATCGTCGTCAACCAGCTCGCCCTGGTCCTGTTCACCGAGGTCCTCGGCGTCTACTACATCGTGTCCTCGATCCTGTCCTCGCAGGTCTCCACGCTCAGCAACTTCCTGCTGACCGAGTTCTGGGTCTTCCGAGCCCGGGAAGCCCGCGGCCAGGTGCTCATCCGCTACCTGATCTTCAACGCCGTCAACATGGCGACGCTGCTCATCCGCATCCCGGTGCTCTACTTCCTGACCGACCACGCCGGGCTCCACTACACGATCTCCAACCTGGTGGCGATCGGGCTGACGTTCGGCATCCGCTACCTCATCGCCGACAACTGGATCTGGGCAGGACGTGACCAGCGCGCGCAACGGCCCGTGGCCGGGGCCTTCCAGTACGACATCCACGGCCTGCTGCGGATCCGCTCGGCCGTCGCCCTCCCGGAGCTCGCGGCATTCAACGTCGACCGCGAGGTGGACGAGCCCGATCTCGTCGTCCGACGGCGCTGGCTCGGGGGCTGGCCCAGGCTGCGGATCGCCACGTGGCGGGACGGCCGGACGATCCGGTACCGCGAGCAGCTGGGCGCGCTCAGCGCGGCCTTCGACATCGGGCTGCAGCCGCCGGAGTCCCGCGAGCCGATCACGCTCGATGCCAACTGGCTGCTGCTGTGGTCACACCACGTCCTCTACACGAACATGGTCGAGCCACTGCTGCGGTTCGTGCTCGTCGCTCGTGGCTACGTGCTGCTCCACTGCGCGGCCATCGACGGCGACGCCGGCGCCCTCGTCATGTCGGCGAAGACGGACACGGGCAAGACCAGCACCGTGCTCCGGCTGCTCGTGAACCACGACTATGGATTCCTGTCGGACGACATGGCGATCCTCGGCGCCGGCGGCGAGATCCTCGGCTACCCCAAGCCCATGACCCTGTCGTCGCACACGATGAACGCGGTCAGCGACAAGGCTCTCCCCTGGGCCGATCGGATGATGCTCGCGGTGCGCTCGAAGCTGCACTCCCGCGAGGGCCGCGCCGTCGGGCATGCCCTCGGCCGCCTGCCGATCCCGATCGTGACCCTCAACGCCTGGGTCCAGCTGTTCATCCCGCCGCCGAAGTACCACGTGACGTCACTGGTCGATTGCGACGTCGTCGATCGATCGCGCGTTCGGGCCGTCGTGCTCATGGAACGGGGCGAGCCGCTGGTCGAGCAGCCGACGCCGGAGCACACCCTCGACGAGCTCCTCCAGAACACCGAGGATGCGTACACCTTCCCGCCATTTGCGACGTTCGCGCCGCTGCTGGTCATCGGCGGCCTCTCGAACCACGAGCTGCTGACACGCGAGCGGGCGTTGCTCCGGCAGGCGATCCAGCGCGCGAACCGCGTGCGGATCCGTGTCCGCGGGCACAACTGGTCGGAGCTCTTGCCGGACATCCTCGCCGGCTCGATGCCGACGATCGAGACGCTGGCCAGCCTGCCGGGGCCGGACGAGCACGATGCCGGGAACGGCACCGAGCCCGTGATGGCGGCGATCAGCCGGGAAGAAATCGATCCACGAACCGTCGGCTCGAGCGCCCGTCCGGCGAGCCGAGGTGGCGGCGGATGAAGGCCTCGTAGGGCGACAGGTCGAACGCGTCCGCCGCGATCGCCGCGGCGACCTCGTCGGTCGATCGCACCTGCGTGCCGACCATCTCCCGGCGGTAGTCGAGGTACATCCCCGGCTCGCGCTCGTAGGCCTCCAGGTCGGGCACCAGCAACACCAGCGGCCGGCGCAGCAGGGCGTACTCGAAGATCGAGGACGAGTAGTCGGTCACGAGGATGTCGGTCGCTGCGAGCACGGCGTTCATGTCCTCCGCTGGGTCCACCACGACGTCGAAACCGGAGGTCTCCACGAGGTCGAAGTCCAGGTTCGGATGGCTCTTGAGCACGAGCACGTCGCCTGCTGGGAGAGCGGCTCGCAGGCGCGGCGCATCGAGCCCACGCGCCGGCTCCTTCCCGCGTCCGCGGCCTCGGAACGTGGGCGCGTACGTGATCACGCGGCGGCCCACGAGCCCGGGGTAGCGCGCCACGATGCGCGCGCGTTCGGCCGCGAGGGCGGCCGGGTCGAGGAGCGCGTCCGTACGCGGCGAGCCCAGCGCGAGCACGTGGTCCGGGTTCGTTCGCAGCGCCCGCGCCCAGGGACCGCGAGAGGCCTCGCCGCTCGCGACGACCCAGTCGTAGTGACGATGCAGGAAGGAGCGCTCGGGCTCGCGGGGCGGCGGGACCGTGTCCACGCCGAAGCGCTTCAGCGCCCCGACGGCGTGCCAGACCTGCACGACCGTGGTCCGAGCCGGGTGGGGCGCCACATGGACCGGCAGCCAGGCATTGTCGAGGACGACCAGCCCGGCCGTCCGGAGGTGGTACATCGCCCGGACCATCCGGAGGGCGTAGAGCAGCTTCCCGCGGAAGCCGTAGCCGTAGGTCTCCGCCAGCTCCACGATCCGGGCGCGGGGACGGCGGGCCCGGATCTCGTCGCGTATGGCAAGGAGGTTGCCGTCGAGCGCCCGCTTCCTCGGCGACGCCAGGACCACCACGTTCCGCCGCGCCGGGAGGAACCCGAACAGCCAGCCGAGCAGCCGCAGGACCGTCGACGCGATCCGGTAATCGAGCCGGGTCACCGCCGTTCCGGGGCCGGCTCGGCGCGCCCCGCTTCCGGCCGGCCCGGATCCACCGGCGCGCTGTCATGGCGCCGCACGTCCAGCACCTGGCCGGTGAGGTCGGATCGGATCAGCCGCAGCGTTGCCTCGGCGACCTCGCCCGGTTGCAGCATCCCGGCGCGCGACTCCTCGGGGAAGGCCGAGCGACGCATCGGGGTGTCGGTTCGCTCCGGGCTCACGGCGTTCACCCGGATCCGATCGGGCGCCCACTCCTCCGCGAGCCCCTGGGCGATGTTGACGACTGCCGCCTTGCTGCCCGAGTAGGCCACGTAGTTCGCGCGCCCACGGCTGAACGAGCTCGACGCGAACACGGTGAACGACCCCTGCGAGGCCCGCAGATGGGGATAGGCGGCTCGCGCCACCGAGAGCGTTCCCGTGACGTTGACGTCGATGACCTCGGCCAGCTCCTCGGCGCTCGCCGCCGCGGACGGCCCGACCCGCATGACCCCGGCCGTGCAGATGACGTGATCGATCCCCCCGAAGGCCGCCGCGACCGCGTCCATGCGGGCCGCGATTCCCGCGGCATCGCGCACGTCGAGGCCGGATCGCCGGCCGTCCACGGCGACCCGGGCCCCGGCGGCCCCCGCCGCGTCCGCGATCGACCGCCCGATCCCGTCGGTTCCTCCGACGACGTAGACGCGGGCTTCCTCGAGCGAGCGCGTCGGCACCGGATCCGCGGTCTCGAGGGTCCGCATCTGGATCATCCGGTCGGCGAGCACGAGGTCCGTGCGCGTCGTGATCTTGAGGTTGACCTCGTCGCCGGCGACCGCCACGAGGCGGACGTTGGGCACGTGGCGGAGGACCAGGCTGCAGTCGTCGGTCGCGGTGAGGTCACCGGCTGCCGCGGCCTTCTCGTAGGCCTCCTTCAGAACCCACATCCGGAACGTCTGGGGCGTCTGGCCACGCCGGTAGCGGGCTCGCTGCGGAATCTCCACGACCCGGTCGCCCTCCACCACGACCAGCGTGTCGGCCGTGGGAATGACGGTGTCCGTCCCGTCGGCGCGACCCGAGAGGATCGGCTCGATGGAGCGCTGGATGACCTCGGTCGGGACCAGGGGCCGCACCGCGTCGTGCACGAGCACGATGTCGTCCGGGTCCGCCTCCAGGGCCGCCAGTCCACGAAGCGTGCTCTCGTTGCGGGTGACGCCGCCCGCCACGACCACCGTCGGCACCCCGAGCTCCGCTCCCTCCACGATCTCGCGTGTCTCCGCGATCCACGACGGGTGCGAGACGACGACGAGCCGATCGATGCCGGCGCCGGCCACGGTTCGCAGGCTCCGGAGCAGGATCGGCTCGCCGGCGAGCCGGACGAACTGCTTGGGCATCTCCGCGGCGAAGCGGTCGCCCGATCCGCCGGCCAGCACGAGGGCGTGAATCTGCATGCGCCGGAGAGCATAGGACGCGCCGGAAGCCCCGAGGTCGATCGCTATCATCCCGTCGCGTCATGTCCCCACGGCTCGCCGCCAGGCTTGCGCTGGTTCGTCTCGGGTTCCTCGTGGGGCGCCTCGCCGGCCCGCCGCGACGCCGGGTCGTGCTCGCGACCAGCCACGCCCGGCGCCTCGGGGGCAATCTCGCGGCCGTTCGCGCGGAGCTGGCCGGCCGGTCGCCTCGCATCCCGGTCGCAACGATTGCCTTCGAGCCCAGCACCTCGCTGCGTGGCCTCGTCACCGCGGCCCTCGCCTCCATCCGCTCCGGCTACCACCTCGCGGGGGCGCGGGCCTTCGTCGTCGACGACTACTTCCTGCCGATGTATGCGGTCCGGCCGCGCAGTCGCACGACCTTCGTCCAGGTGTGGCATGCCTCGGGCGCATTCAAGAAGTTCGGCTACAGCGTCCTCGACAAGGGCTTCGGCCAGACCGAGGCGGACGTCGCGCAGCTCCCGATCCACACGAACTACGACTACTGCCTCGTGTCCTCGATGCGCTTCGCCCCGGCGTACGCCGAGGCGTTCAACCAGCCGCTGGAGCGCTTCCACGCGTCCACCGGCGTCCCCCGGACCGACCAGCTCTTCGGCGAGCGCCGCCACACCGCCGAAGCCGCGGTCCGCGCCGCCTATCCCGCGATCGCCGGGAAGCGGACGGTCCTGTACGCGCCGACGTTCCGGGGCGAGAGCGCGCTGGTGGCGCGGCAGCCGGTCGAGCTGGACCTCCACGGGCTTCGCGCGGCCCTGGGCCAGGACCACGTGCTGCTCCTTCGGCAGCATCCCTTCGTCCGCCGCTCGACCGTCCTGGGACCGGACCTCGAGGGCTTCGTGGTCGATGTCTCGGACCACCCGGACATCCACGACCTGATGCTCGTCAGCGACGTCCTCGTGACCGACTACTCCAGCGCGATCTACGAGTACTCGCTCCTGGGCCGTCCGATGGCGTTCTTCGCCCCGGACCTCGCCGACTACGAGGGCGAGCGCGGGTTCTACTTCGACTACCGATCGGGCGTGCCCGGTCCGGTCTTCGACACGACCGCGGAGCTCGCCGCCTGGCTCCGCGCCGCCGACTTCGACCTCGATCGCGTCGCCCGGTTCCGCGACGACGCCTTCGAGATCGCCGACGGCCAGTCGAGCCGGCGGTTCGTGGACGAGGTCCTCCTCCCGGCGCTCGAGTGACCTTGCGGTACCATTCGGCCCCGCCCCTTGCGCCAGGCCTGATCGGCGCGCCCCATCCCACCAGGAAATACGCACCGCATGACGCTCCGAGCCAGGCCCGTAGCGCGGCGTCGCAGCCGCGCCGGCTGGGATTCCGGTGACCGCCGGAACAGCCTCATCAACCTCGGCTTCTTCCTCGCCATCGGCTTCTCCGTCCTGATCCTCGTCGGCTATGCCGCCTGGAGCTGGTACGACGGCCATTACGGCGCGGCCGCCGTGGTCAACGGCCAGGTCATCACGAAGGACGACCTGGTCGCCCGCCTCAAGATCGAGAGCTTCCGGCTCGACTACGTCGCCAGCCGGATCCAGACGCTCATGGCGAGCCGCAAGATCACCCCGGAGGACGGCGCCCAGCAGCTCTCGTTCATCGACCAGCGCCGCCAGCAGCTGGCCGACCTGACCCTCGAGCGGCTGATCGACGTCTCGCTGATGACGAAGCTCGGCGCGGACAACGGCATCACCATCACCGACGCGGACATCGACGCGCAGCTCGTCCAGGAGGCGACGACCGCGGAGCAGCGCCATACCTGGATGATCGAGATCGATCCCGAGGTGGACCCCGACACCGGCAAGCCGACGGCAGAGCAGAAGCAGGCCGCCCTGGTACGGGCCCAGAAGGCCCTCGGCCGGCTGACCCGCGGCGAGGCCTGGGATGACGTGGCCAAGACGGCCTCGGACTCGGCCCTCGCCGCGCAGGCAGGCGACCTCGGCTTCATCGCCAAGGACAGTGGCTACGACGAGAAGCTCATGGAGGCCGTCTTCGCGGCGAAGATCAACCAGCCGACCGACATCGTCGAGGGCACCGACGGCAACTACTACATCGGCCGCTACACCGAAGACGAGCCCGAGTCGGTGGATCCGGACTTCCAGGCCACGATCGCCGCCGCCAACATCAACCTCGCGGACTATCGGGTCGCCGTCCGCGGCGACGTGCTGCGCAAGAAGCTCTCGGACAAGATCACGGCCGACCTGCAGCAGCCCGGCCCCCAGCGACACGTCCTCCAGATCCGCCTCCCGGAGCCGGACTCCTCGCAGGCCCAGACAGAGACGGGCACCAAGGTTCGCTGGATCGTGTTCGCGCCCAAGGACAGCATGGCCGCCGCGCCCACGGTCCCCGCCGACGATCCCGCCTGGACCAAGGCCAAGGCCGATGCCGACGAGTTCGCCGCGATCCTGAAGGCGAACCCCGACAAGTTCGACGAGCTCGCGCGAAGCAGCTCGGACGAGTCGACCGGCAAGACCAACGGCGGCAAGCAGGTCTGGATCTATCCGTCGGCGACGATCGATGCGTCCGTCAAGAACGCGATCGTGGCCAACAACCAGCCGGACGGCACGATCCTCGACCCCGTCAAGGGCACGGCCGGCTGGTACCTCATCCAGATCATGCGACGCACGACCGACGGCGAGGACACCTTCCTGGAGGGCCTCAAGGCCAAGGCCACCGATGAGGCGACCTTCCGCCAGCTCGCCCGAGACAACAGCGAGGGTGACGGCTCCAAGGACGGCGGCGACATCGGCTGGGTCATCCGCGGCCAGCTCTCCAGCGACCTCGACAGCGCGGTCTTCGACACGCCGGTGGGCTCGATGTCGGACGTCGTGACGGTTTCCGGCGACGGGGCCTACCTGTTCCGCATCCTGGCCGAGGAGACGAAGCCGCTGACCGACGAGCAGATCCAGATCGTGAAGGACAGCGGCTTCACCAACTGGTACACGCGGGAGAAGGACAAGGCCAAGATCGAGCGGCCGCTCTCGTCCAGCACCACCGGCTAGCCGATGCTCGACGCCCTGGTCGAGCAGGCGGTCCGCGAGCACGGCCTGGACGTCGCCGCGGGGATCCAGGTCGTCGCGGCCGAGCGGCTGACGGCGACCCCGATCGAGGCCTCACGGCCGCTGCTCGTCGTCCCACTGGCGATGCTCGCGCCCGCGTCCGGCCCGAGCCGGGATGCGGCCACGGACGCGTCGGAGGGCGCGCGACCGCTGCCGGGACGCCACGGGCCTTCGGGGCATGACCCGATCTCGCTCCTCCGGCGGCTCTACCCGGCGGCAGCCCCCGTCGCGTTCCTGGCGAGCCCCGAACGCGGCAACGAGCGGGCGCCGACCGTCGGGTCGCTCGTCCCGGCGGACCTCGCCCTGCCGCTCTACCTCGCCCCGCTCGCGCCGGAGCTCGCCGCCGCCGGCCCGTGGGCGATGCCGTTCATCAGCGACCGCCTCCGCCGTCCCGACGGCTGCCCCTGGGACCGGGAGCAGACGCACGAGTCGCTCCGCAAGCACCTCCTCGAGGAGGCCTACGAGGTCTACGACGCGCTCCAGCATGGCGCGACGCCGGCGCTCGCCGAGGAGCTCGGCGACCTCCTCCTGCAGGTCATCCTCCACGCTCAGCTCGCCGCCGAGGAGGGCGTCTTCGACCTCGCGGACGTCCAGGCCTCGATCGCGCGGAAGATCGTCCGGCGGCACCCGCACGTCTTCGGGGACGCCGTCGCCAAGACGGCCGCCGACGTCAATCGCCAGTGGGAACGGATCAAGGCCGACGAGCGCGCCGAGGCGGCAACGGCCGAGGCGCCCGCCCGCAGCGCGCTCGACGGCATCAGCAGCTCCATGCCGGCGCTCGCGGCGAGCCAGGAGATGCAGGAGCGCGCGGCGGCCCTTGGCTACGACTGGCCGGACGTCGACGGCGTGCTCGACAAGGTTGCCGAGGAGCTGGAGGAGCTGGCCCGGGCGGGCGATGCCACCGAGCGGCGGGAGGAGTTCGGCGACCTCCTGCTGGTCGTCGTCAACGTCGGGCGCAAGCTGGGCATCGAGACCGAGGGTGCGCTCAGGGCCGCCAACGAGAAGTTCCGCGGCCGCTTCCGGCGCGTGGAGCGTATGGTCGCCCAGCGTGGGCTGGCCATCCGGGACCTCGATTTCGAGGCCCTCGACGATCTGTGGGATGCTGCCAAGGTGGAAGAGCGAGCAGAGGTGGCGCGATGACGCTGGGCAATCGGCCGCCGTCGGTCCGCAATGACGGTCGCCGGCCGGGCGACCTGCGTGCCGTGTCGATCACGATGGGCGTGCAGAAGTGGGCCGAGGGCTCGTGCCGGATCCGGCAGGGCGACACCGAGGTGCTCTGCGCCGCCACGATCGGCGACCGCGTCCCACCGCACCTCCGCGGCAAGGGCAGCGGCTGGGTGACCGCCGAGTACTCGATGCTCCCGCGAGCGACCGCGGAGCGATCGGATCGGGAGGCCGTGAAAGGCCGCCTCGGCGGTCGGACGCACGAGATCCAGCGGCTGATCGGCCGCTCCCTTCGTGGTGTCGTCGACATGACCAAGCTCGGCGAGAAGACGGTCACCATCGACTGCGACGTGCTCCAGGCGGACGGCGGCACCCGCTGCGCCTCGATCACGGGCGGCTACGTCGCCCTGGCCGCGGCGCTGATGGGTGCCGGCCTCGAGCGCGTCCTCACCGGGAAGGTCGCCGGCGTGTCGGTCGGCGTGATCCACGGGCTCGCGATGCTCGACCTCGACTACTCGGAGGACTCCACGGCCGAGGTCGACATGAACGTCGTCGGCACGGACGCCGGGACGTACATCGAGCTCCAGGGCACGGCCGAGGGCCTCCCGTTCGATCGCTCGAGGGTCGCGACGCTGCTGGACCTCGCCGACGGCGGACTGGCGCGTCTGTTCGAGGCGCAGGGCCAGGCCCTCGCCTCAATCCGGCGCTGAAGCCCGCGGCGGCCGCCCGCGCGAACCCCACGGTCGTCGTCGCGACGCGCTCCGCGCACAAGCTGCGCGAGCTGCGCCACATGCTCCTCCTCGACGGCCTCAAGCTCGTCTCCCTCGACGACCTGGGCGTCCCGGGCGAGCCGGTCGAGGACGGCCTGACCTTCGAGACGAACGCCCGGATCAAGGCCCGCTTCGCGGCCCGCGCGACGGGGCTGCCGGCCCTTGCCGACGACTCGGGCATCGAGGTCGAGGCACTCGCAGGCGCGCCGGGCGTCTGGACCCGGCGCTACGCCGGCCCGGACGCCACCGACGAGGAGAACAACGCCAAGCTCCTGCGGGAGCTCGCCGACGTGCCCGCAGGCAAGCGCGACGCGCGCTACGTCTGCGTGCTGGCGCTGGCGCTTCCGGACGAGGCCGCCGCAGGCGGACTGCGGATCATCGAGCGCCGCGGGACCTCGCGCGGCCGCGTCGGCTTCGAGCCTCGCGGAGATGGCGGGTTCGGCTACGACCCGCTGTTCGAGCCGGCGCGGGAGCGCGCCGGCGGCCGGACCTTCGCCGAGTACGCGCCCGCGGAGAAGGACGCCATCTCGCATCGCGGGCGCGCGGTCCGGCGGATGCTGCCCGTGCTCCAGGGGTTGATCGAGGGGCGCCCGCCTGCGAGCTGACGCCCCTCGATGGGGTTGCGCCGGGCTACGGCGCGGTGGATCCGATCACGGAGCGCCGAACCCGAGGTCGGCGAGGTAGATGTCGGAGCTGCCGCCGGACAGCCACTCGACGAGCAGGGCCAGGCGATCGCCGCGCTGGAACGACGCCAGCGTGTGGATGAAGCCGTCGGGCAGGCCGCTCGTGTCGAGGGCCGGGTTCTTCCACTCGCAGCCCCAGGTCGCACCGTCGTCCAGGCTGTCCGCGTAGCCGACGCTCGCCGCGGAGTCGGCCGCACCTGCATAGCCTGCGTAGACCAGCACGGTGTTGTCTGCCGTCGAGGTCACCCGCGGCTGATGGATCGCCCGATCGTCGAAGCCGCCGCAGAGGCCGGGCTTGGCGACGGGCTCGGGATCCTTCGTCCAGGCGATGCCGTCCCTGGAGGTGGCGCGCCCGATGGATCCGCCCGTCTGGTCGCCCGCAGCCTGGCCGGAATAGAGCATCGTGTAGCCGTCGGCCGTCGGGTAGACCGACGGGAAGTCCAGTGTCCCCGCGTCCCACGCACCCGTTCCGCCGCGGGCCAGCACGGGCTTGGCGCTGCGCTTCCACGGGCCGGCGGCCTTTGACGCCGTCGCGCGCCAGATGTCCCAGCCGACGTTGTCCGTGGTCCCGGTGAGGTACATCGTCCAGCCGTCGCGGTCCTCGAAGACGCTTGTCGGGATCGCACCGGGGTTGCCGAAGCCGTCGGACAGCCCCTTGAGCGAGCCGTCGGTCACCTCCGTCCAGGCGACACCGTCATCCGAGGTCAGGTAATGGACCTCCTGCGTGCCCGGCGTCGCCGCGAAGGCGACGACCCAGGCGTGGTACTTGCCGTCCGAGTCGACGGTGGCCGCGCCCGGCAGGACCGCCCCGCGGTCCGGGAATGTCGCATGCGCGATCACCGGCGCCGTCCCCACGATGTGGAAGAGGCCGGTGGCGTTCCTCGTCGGTGCGACCGATGCCGGCGGGCTCGACGGCGGTGCGGCGGTGGGTCCGGCGGATGCCGGGTTCGTGGTCGCCGCGGGTGCCTGGCACGCCGCGACAAGCGCGATCGAGGCCGCGACGAGCGCGCGGCGAAGGCGCGTGGTGGTTGTCGAGGAAAGGGAAACGACGCCGGACGGTTCCATCAGCCTGCCAGCTCCCGCCCGGCGCCGGGCCAAAGACGCCGGTGCTCGACGGGCGGTTCCCGGCGATCTCGGCTGCCTGTACGAGCCTCCTCACCGCCCGGGTGTGACCGGCGGTGCCATCGTCGTTCGGAGCCCTCGGTCGATGGACCTAGAATTGGCACCGGTCCGCGGGGCGTAGCGCAGCCTGGTAGCGCACATGCTTTGGGAGCATGAGGTCGTCGGTTCGAATCCGACCGCCCCGACCACTGCCCGCGTTGCGATGCGGGCCGTTCGCGGTGTTGTCGCCTCCGGGCGCTCGCTCACGCACCTTCGAGCGCGCTCGCGAGCGTCCTCGGCTCCGCCTTGCGACCGACCCACCTCGCAGCGCGGGCGGTCGGCGACGTGGGCCGTTCGCCGCGTCGCCGGCTCCGGGCGCTCGCTCACGAACGTTGGAGTGTCCGGCGAGATAGCTTCCGAATGGAACACATCTTCGCTACGATGCCGATGTGGTGGTCGACAAGGTCGAGCTGCTCGAGCGCCTCGTCGTCGGCTCGGTTGCGATGACCGAGCGCGCGATCGCGGCGGCCGGAACCAACCTCACGTTCGTCCAATGGCGGGTGCTGCTCATCGTCGGAGAACGTTCGGAGGGGGCAACCGTGGGTGAGGTCGCGGCGCGAATCGGGGCTCGCGGGTCCCCAGCCAGTCGCCTGATCTCGCGGCTCAAGCAGCGCGGCGTCGTGCTCAGCGAGCGGGACGCGGTCGACCATCGCATTGCCCGGATCCGTCTGAGCGAACGCGGACGCGAGCTGCGGCGGAAGGTCCTCGACCATCGGCGGCGCGACCTCGAGTCCATGGCGGGATCGAGCCCGGTGAGGGCGGTGGATGCCGAAGACCTGCGGTCCATCGCACGGGCCTTCGAGGCGTTCTCATGAGGCGGCCACGGTCCACGCTGACGCACGCCCGGGGGGCGCACCCAAAGCCGACGCCGATTCGGCAGTGACACCGCACGAGGAGGTCGAATGAGCGGGACGGAGGCGGTCGTCGAGATCGAGGCCCTCGTCAAGCGCTACGGCCAGGTCGAGGCCGTACGCGGCATCGACCTCCACGTGCTTCGGGGCGAGGTCTTCGGCTTCCTTGGCCCGAACGGAGCCGGCAAGAGCACGACCATCCGCTGCCTGCTGGGGCTTCTGCGGCCGACGGCCGGGCGCATCACGGCTTTCGGCCTGGACGCAACGCGCGACGGCGTCGCGCTTCGTCGCCGGCTCGCCTACGTGCCGGGCGAGCTCCGGCTCCCGGAGCGGATCTCGGGCCTCGACCTCATTGCCAGCATCGGACGCTTGCGCGGCGGCTTCGACGCTGCGCGGCGCGACGGTCTCGCCGAGCGACTCCAGCTCGACCTGCGGCGCCCGCTCCGCGACCTCTCGAGCGGGAATCGGCGCAAGGTTGCCTTGATCCTGGCGTTCCTCAGTGACGCGGACCTGCTCGTCCTCGACGAGCCCACGAGCGGGCTCGATCCGCTCATGCAGCACGAGTTCCTCAGCCTCGTCCGCGAAGCCCAGGCAGCGGGCTCGACGATCTTCCTTTCGTCGCACGTGATGTCCGAGGTCCAGCACGCCGCGGATCGGGTCGCCGTCCTGCGGGCGGGCAGGATCGTTGCCCTCGGGACCGTGCCGGAGCTTCGTGGCCGTACCCGGCTTCGTGTCGACATCGTGTTCGACGGTGTGGCGCCCGAGGCCGAGCTCGCCGTGCTGCCGGGGATCGTCGACCCGCGGGTGGAAGACCGGCGCTTCACGGCCAGCCTCGCCGGATCGATCCAGCCGTTGATCGAGGTGCTCGCTCGCCATCGCGTCACGTCGATGCTCGTGGAAGAGCCCGATCTCGAGGAGGCCTTCCTCGATCTGTACGGTGGAAGTGCCGCATGAGCCGCCTGCTGGAGCTCGTCGCCGGTCCCCTGCGGGCCATGCGACGAGGAGTGTTCTGGTGGTCCGTTGGCCTCGCGGGCCTCGTTGCCGTCACGGTCGCCTTCTGGCCGGCCTTCCGCGGCTCGTCTGGCATCACCGACGCGATCGAACAGCTTCCCGCGGGTGTCATCCAGGCCTTCGGGCTTGCCAACTTCGGGACGCCGGCAGGGTTCCTGCGCGGCAACCTCTATGAGCTTTTCGTGCCGCTCCTCTTCGCCGCCGCCGCGATTGCCTTGGTGAACGGACAGACGGCCGGGGAGGAAGCGGGCGGCCGCCTCGAGCTGCTGTTCGCCCAGCCGCTCGATCGCCGTGAGGTGGTCCTCGGACGCGCATTCGCGGTCCTTCTGGCGCTCGCCGTGATCACGATCGCGACGGCGCTCACCCAGATCGTGATGGATGCCGTGGCCGACCTGGCGATCGATACCGGACGGCTGCTGTCGACGATCCTTCTGTGCGCCCTTCTCGGAGCCCTCCACGGGAGCCTGGCCGTGGCGATTGCCGGCCTTCGCGCCCGGCCGTCACTCGTGCTTGGCCTCGGGCTCGGGCTGGCCCTGGCGGGATACATCGTGGCCGCCCTCTTCCCACTGAGCGACGTTCTGGACCCCTTCCGGCATCTCTCGCCGTGGGATTGGGCCTTCGGCGGCAATCCGCTCGAGATGCCGACCGAGCCGTGGCGGTATGCCAGCCTCGCGCTCCCGGCCGTGCTCCTCACCCTGGTCGGTGTCGAGGCCATTCGGCGCCGCGACGTCGCTGCCGGATGATTCGTCCGTTGACGAGATGGCCGGGGCCGCGGCTGTCCTGACGATGCGCCAGCTGCGGCAACGCAGGCCGCAAATCGACGAGCGGCACGCGCCTCCGACTCCAGGCGCCGGTCGGGCGGCGCATCGACGGGCGGTGCCGGCGTGACGTCCGTCACGGTTCATTCGCGACGGCCGTGACTGGGCTCCGCCGAGTTTCGGTCGGAACCTGACGGCATGCAATCTTCACCAACCACTCCGGAGGCGGTTCGGTTCCGAGGCGTCACCCGGCGATTCGGCGACGTCCGCGCCCTGGACGCCGTCGACGTCTCGATCTCGACGGGCGAGACGGTCGCCGTCCTTGGACCGAACGGGGCGGGCAAGACGACCGCCATCGGGCTGATCCTCGGCCTGACAGCGCCAACAGCGGGCAGCGTCGAGACCCTCGGCCAGTCGCCATCGAGCGCCGTTTCGAGCGGCCGCGTCGGAGCGATGCTGCAGGCCTCGGGCCTGCCGTCCTACGTGCGTGTCGCCGAGCTCCTGGAGTTCACACGCCGTCTGTACCCCGAACCACTGGCCCTTTCAGCCATCCTGGAGCGCGCCGGGCTCACGCCGCTGCGCGATCGCCGGATTGACCAGATCTCGGGCGGCGAGGCGCAACGCCTTCGCTTCGCGATGGCGATCGCCGGCAATCCCGACCTGGTGATCCTCGACGAGCCGACCGTGGCGATGGACGTCGAGACGCGCCGCTCGTTCTGGGCGGACATGCGCCGGTCCGCCTCCGAGGGCCGAACGATCCTGTTCGCGACGCACTACCTCGAGGAGGCGGACCAGGTCGCCGACCGGGTGCTCGTCCTGGACCGCGGGACCATCGTCGCCGACGGTTCCGGGAGCGCCATCCGTGGTCGCGTTCACGCCCGGACCATTCGTTTCGACCTTCCGGGTGCCGATGCCGAGATGCTCGCAGGCGTCGCCGGCGTGACCGCCATGGACATCCACGGGGACCAGGTGAAGCTCACCAGCAACGACGCCGACGAGACGGTTCATTCGATCTACGCGGCGGGCCTGGCGGTTCGCAACATCGAGGTCACGGGCGCGGGGCTCGAGGAGGCCTTCCTGGCGCTCACCGACCCCGATCGATCCCAGACGGAGACGAACCGATGACCAGGCTCGGGCAGCCGCTCCCCATCGCCCTCCAGACCGTCGCGGCATTCGTGCGGCTCGAGCTCCGCCGGGTCGTCCGGAACCGCCGCTATCTCATCTTCGGCGTAGCCTTCCCCACGGTGTTCTACCTCCTCTACACGGGCGTGCTGTCCGGCGCGGCCGCGAGGAGCGACGCACCCGTCGACGGGACAACCTGGGGCGCGTACTTCATGGTCTCTATGGCGACGTACGGGGCGATCGTCGCGGCGCTCGGCGGTGCCAACCTCATCGCCCAGGACCGCGCCTCTGGCTGGACCCGGCAGCTCCACGTCACCCCGATGCGACCAGTGGCCTACGTCCTCGGAAAGCTCATCGTCTCGTACGTCGTCACCGTCCCGGCCGTGGGCGGCGTCCTGCTCGTCGCGCTGGCTGTCAACCATGTCGACCTTCCGCCTGCAACCTGGCTCGAGGTGCTCACCGTCCTCGCGCTCGGCGCATTGCCGTTCGCGGCCCTCGGTCTCCTGATCGGGTACGTCTTCGGACCCGACGGCGCGCAGGGTGCCGTGATCCTGTCGTTCCTCGCGCTCGGCGTCCTCGGTGGACTGTGGGCGCCCATCTCCTCCTTCCCGGAGTCCGTGGCTACCATCGGCCGAGTGCTGCCCTCGTACGACCTAGCGGAGTTGGGCCGGGAGGCAGTCCGCGGTGCGGCGGTCGATCCGGCCGTGGTGCTTGCGCTGGCCGCGTACGCAGCGGTGATCAGCGCCCTCGTCGGGTGGAGGTACCGGGCGGCAGAGCGACGCTCCGATGGTTGAGCGCTCGCCGCGGCTGCGGAGTTGGGTCCCGGTCTGGCGCCTCGCTGGATTGGCGTTCATCACCTATCCGATCGTTCGCGTCCTGAGCGACCCACCGGAGTTCCTGATCGCCGCGCTCGCCCTCGCCACGACCGCGGCCTTCGCGCTCGTCGTCGGGTCACTGGCGCGGCGTCCCGCCGACGATCCCCGGCGGGCCAGCCTCGTCTTCGCCGGCCTCGACCTAGGCATCCTGGCGATGGCGTCGATCATCGTCATCCTGTCCCCGGACCAGGGCTGGGTTCTGTTCCTCTATTTCGCCTCGACGGCCGCGAGCATGTTGCTGCCCGAACGCCGGGCTCTCGGTCTTATCGTCCTCGCCGGCGTGGTCGGTACGGCGCTTGTCGCCGGGACCGGCGACGTCGAGAACGCGGTGATCCAGGGCCTCTCGGTCTCGGTCATCGGGCTCACCGTGTACGCGATGGCCGCACTGCGGCGGACGAACGTCAAGCTCCAGGCCGCTCAGGAGGAGCTGTCGTCGCTGGCGGTTGCCGAAGAGCGCGATCGGATCGCCCGTGATCTCCACGATGTGCTCGGCCACAGCCTCTCGCTCATCGCGATCAAGAGCGAGCTGGCGGGTCGCCTCCTGGGGACGGATCCGGACCGGGCGCGTGCCGAGATCGGCGACGTCGAGCGGGTTGCCCGCGAATCTCTGAGCGCGGTCCGGGAGACGGTCGGCGGATACCGGCAGCCGTCCCTCGATCGCGAGCTCGCGGAGGCGCGCGCCGCCCTGGACGCGGCCGGGATCGAGCCGACGATCGAGAACCGCGTCGGCCCGCTCGCCGCGGCCGAAGACGCGGTCCTGGCCTGGGCGGTCCGCGAGGGCGTGACCAATATGGTTCGCCACAGCGACGCACGCCACGGCGTGATCCGGACTGTCCGCCGGGGCGCGATGGCGGAGGTCGAGGTCCTCGATGACGGCACGGCGTCGACCACGGCTTCGAGCGACGGCTCCGGGCTTCAGGGCCTGCGCGAGCGCCTCGGACAGGTCGGCGGCCGGCTCGAGGCCGGCTCGAGGCGCGAGGGCGGCTACCGCCTGGCCGCCAGCATCCCGGTCTCGACCGCCGGGACATCGACCGGATGACGCGCCCGATCCGGGTCCTGCTCGCGGAGGACCAGACGATGATCCGCGGTGCCATGGCCGCGCTCCTGGCGATGGAGGCCGACCTCGAGATCGTGGCCCAGGCCGCGACGGGCGACCAAGCAGTCGCGGAGGCGGTGCGAACCTCGCCGGATGTGGCGGTGATGGACATCGAGATGCCCGGCCTCGACGGCCTGTCGGCTGCGGCCACGCTCAGGACCGCCGTCCCAACGTGTCGGGTCTTGATCGTGACGACGTTCGGGAGGTCGGGCTACGTGCGGCGGGCCATGGACATCGGGGCGATGGGCTTCGTTCTCAAGGACGCCCCGGCCGGCGACCTTGCGAACGCCATCCGCCTGGTCGCCGCCAACCGCCGGGTGGTCGACCCGGCACTGGCGGTCGACGCCCTCGCGGAAGGGCAAAACCCGCTCTCGGATCGCGAGCGCGAGATCCTGTCCGCGGCGACGGAGCGGGGGACGGTCGCCGAGATCGCTGAGGCCGTCTCACTCAGCGAGGGGACCGTTCGGAACCACCTGTCCGCGGCGATCCAGAAGCTCGGGGCCAGGAATCGAGCCGAGGCGGCGCGGGTCGCGCGCGACAAGGGGTGGCTCACCCCCAAAGGCCTCTAGGCAGGGATCGCCCGGTCGAATCGGGAGCTTCGCAAGGCGAGCGCTACGACTCCGTCGCGCTGCGCGCGGCGTCGAAGGCCCGTCCGTATTCCTCGCGGAAGCGCTCGGCCATGGACTCCGCCTCCGTCCGTTCCGGGGATCCCGGCGCCAATTGCATGGCCACCCGCTCGGCCTCCCGCCAGTCGGCGAGGATCGCCGACACGGAGCGCATCGAATCGATCGTCGCGTTCTCGCTGCCTTCGCCGACCTGCGCCGCCTCGGTGACGGCCTCGGTCAGCTCGCGCTGGCGGCGGCTGCCACGGAGCACCCGCTGCGCGATCTCCTCGATGCGCGCGGCGAGCTCCACGAGCTTCTCGTCGCCATGCGGCGTCAGTCGCTTCTGCTCTTCCAGCTGCCCGAGCGCCTCGAGATCGAGGAGCAGCAGATCCGATGTCGCCCGAAGCTCCGCAGTGGCATCGACCATGCCCCGGCCCTCCCGTGTGTCGCGTAATGCGGGCGCAATGCTACAGCGACGACGTGCATCGCTCCGTTCACGACACTTGGCCGTGCGGCCGGGCTCAGGGGGTCGGTCGGACGGTGACCTCGATCGACTGGATCGCGTTGTTGCCCATGCCCTGGTAGTTCCAGGGAGCGGCCGCGGGCTGGGTCTCGCCCGCGGCGTCGGTCGCGCGGCAGGCCAGCGTGTGCGGGCCGGGTGTGGCGTCCCATTCGAAGCTCCACGCGCGCCAGGCGAAATCGCCGGCCACGGGAGCGAGGGTCGCATCGGCCCAGGTTCCGTCGACCGCAACCTCGACGCGCTGGATCGGCCCGCGCCCGCCCCAGGTGCGCCCGCCGAGCGTCACCGGCCCTGCATCGACGAGCCGGCGCCGCGAGAAGTAGTCCGGGATGCCCGGCGGCGCCATCACCGACCGGACGCGGATCCGCGACACCGGGTCGCCCGGATCGTCGGCGTCGGTCTTGTAGCGGTACGTCCTCGCCTGCTGGTAACCCTCGAACGGCTCTGCCACGGCCTCGATCGACCGCAGCCACTTCACGCTCGCCATGCCGTACCAGCCGGGCACGACCAGGCGGACGGGGAAGCCGTGCTGCGGCTGGAGCGGCAGCCCGTTCATCGCGTAGACGAGCATCACCTCCGGGCGACGTGCCTCGGCGAGCGAGAGGCTCCGCTGGAAGTCGTGCTCGACACCGCCCTGGACGCCCCGATCCGCGCCGGTGAAGACCAGCTCGATGGCGTCGTCGCGAACGCCGGCCGCATCGAGCAACGGCCCGAGCGGCGTGCCGGTCCACTCCGCGGTCCCGATGGCCTCGAACATCCAGGGGTTGCTCAACGGCCGCGGCGTCAGACGGGCCCGGCCGTTGCCGGCGCATTCCAGGGTGACTGGGATGGTCTGGCTCGGCCGTTCTCGCAGCTCGTCCAGAGTGAGCTCGAGCGGGCGGTCGACGAGGCCACCCAGCGAGAGTCGCCACGCCGCGGGATCCACGGCCGGGATGTCGAAATGGACGAGCAGGTAGTGCAGGCCGGTGGGGGTGATGTCGTAGCGCAGCGCCTCCAGCGGCATGCCGCGGTTCCGGCCCGCGAGCTGCAGCTCCTCGAACGTCAGCGGCCCGTCGGTGGGCGTCCGCGAGGGACCTGCCCACTCGGCGACCCGGTCCGCGCGATCCGCTGCGGAAGGCGCGCCCGCGGCCGGGCGCTGCTCCATCGTGGTCATCGGCGCCATCCTAGCGCCGGCCGGTCAGTCCCCGGCGCTGGAGGTCGCCGCGCGCCAACCGCCCGCGACGCCCGAATCCGTCGACCTAGCCCTGACCGCCCGTGGCTCCGGGCGCGCCCATGACGCCACCGACGCGGCCCTCGCGAATGTTGTCGTTGCCCGCTCGCTCATTGGCCTGCATCGGCGGCGGCGTCTGCTGTGAGCCGGGATCCTGCTCGTTCTCGCCAGGCGCATGCTGCGCCTCGGGGTCTTCGTCGAACGGCGGCCGATCGAACGGCGAACGCTGCTCGTCCTCGGTCGGGGTCGTCGGCTCCGGTTCGCCCGGGTTCTGCTCCGTCCGCATCTCGCGTACCTCCTGCACCGACAAGGGTGGCGAGGCGTGATTGCGGCCCGAGCGCACGATCCCACTGGCGGGCGTTTCGATCCCATGCCACTCCGTGGATACGGGGCGACACGAAAGCCGGCTGTGAGGCCCAGGCGCTACCGCGTGCGCACTTGCCGAAAGCACCGAACGTCGACCATCGTGCCCTTGAGGCACCGGTGAGAGCCGCGTGCGACCGCCGGACGGCGGGGAGGTTGCCCGACATGACCCAGGACATGGATTTCCACGACGTCGAGCGCGCAGCGAACCTGCGCGCCGCGTCGGATTCACTGATGCAGCGACTCGACCGCCTGTACGAGCTCGAGAGCCGGAAACGCGAGCTGCCGCCCGAGCGCCCCGAGTTCATCCGGCTCGCCCGCGAGATCGAGGACCTGTCGCGGGCGCTGCTCTTCTCCAGCGGCGAGGAGGTCGAGCTGGCCGAGCAGGTCCACGCCGACGTCAAGGCCGGCGATGCCGATGCCAACATCCCGATCCGGGAGACCCCGCCGAGGCGCGATGCCATCGGCGTGCTCGCCGAATGGCGCGCCGCCGAGCGCCGGCTCGCCGACGCTCCCTCGGGTTCGCGTGAGGAGGCCGACGCACGCGCCGCGGTCGAGCGACTGCGCGCGGAATACCGCGAGATCACCGCTCCGGTCCCGCCCGACGCTCCGGCCTGACCCACGGTCCGGCGCCAGCCGGGGCGACCGGCCCCGGCTACCCTCCCCGACATGGCAGGTGCGCGCCCCCTCCGTGTCGGTATCCAGCTCCCCGAGGTCGAGCGCGAGGTTCGCTGGCCCGAGTACGTCGCGATGGCGCGCGCCGCCGAGGACGCGGGCTTCGACACCATCTGGCTCGGCGATCACCTGCTGTACCGCTACGCGGACGGCTCGACGCGCGGTCCCTGGGAGGTCTGGACCCTCCTTGCCGCCATCGCCGCCAGCACGACGCGGATCAAGCTCGGGCCGCTCGTCGCCGCGACCGCGTTCCATGCGCCGGCGATGCTCGCCAAGATGGCGGCGACGGTCGACGAGGTGAGCGCCGGCAGGCTGATCGTCGGCCTCGGCGCCGGCTGGAACGAGACCGAGTTCCGGGCCTTCGGCTTTCCGTTCGACAACCGCATCTCGCGCTTCGAAGAGGCGTTCACGATCATCCGGACGCTCCTGCGCGACGGCCGGATCGACTTCGACGGGAAGTTCTTCCAGGCCCGCGACTGCGAGCTCCTGCCGCGGCCCCACGCGCCCGGCGGGCCGCCGCTGATGGTCGGGAGCGTCGGGCCGCGGATGCTGGAGATCACCCTGCCCCACGTCGAGCAGTGGAACGTCTGGTATCGGCAGTCCAACAACTCGATCGAGGGCCTCCGCCCCATCCTCGCCCAGGTCGAGGCGGCGTGCCGAGCCGTTGGTCGCGACCCTGCGACGCTCGAGAAGACGAGTGCCGTGCTGGTGGGCATGTCCGGCGGCAGCGGGCGCGTGACGAAGTACGACGAAGGCGCAACCCCGCCGCTGGAGGGCTCGACCGCCCATCTGGCGGCGCGCTTCCGGGAGTACGCGGCCCTGGGCCTCGCGGAGATCCAGCTCGTCGTCGATCCGATCACGATCGAGTCCATCGAGGCGCTCGCTCCCGTGCTGGCCGAGCTCGACCGGGGCTGAGTGGAGCTGTACGGGAACCGTCACGCGGACGGCCGATGGCAGCCCGCCGCGCCACGGGCCCGGTGCTAGATTCGCCAGCCATGGCCGGGACCTTGCGAGATTCGAATCCGGACGCGGTCGTCCGTCGGAATCGCCGTCCCGACGAGCTCTCGGCCCTCGACAAGCGGATCATCGAGCACCTCCAGGAGGATGGCCGCCGGCCGTTCACCCAGATCGCGACGGCCCTGGGCGTCAGCGAAGCAGCGGTGCGCGCCCGCACCAACCGGCTGGTGGAGCGTGGCATCCTGCAGATCGTCGGCGTGGCCGACCCGGACAAGCTCGGCTTCCAG
This sequence comes from Chloroflexota bacterium, assembly GCA_025935415.1. Classification (GTDB taxonomy): domain Bacteria; phylum Chloroflexota; class Limnocylindria; order Limnocylindrales; family CSP1-4; genus UBA5189. The sequence continues at coordinate 12,418 of JAICVI010000002.1, read as the reverse complement.
CAGGCCCTGATCGGGATCCGCTGCCAGCCGGGGAAGCTCCTCGAGGTGGCGGAGGCTCTCGCGGAGATGCCCGAGGTCGATTACGTCGTCGTGACGGCCGGTCGCTTCGACGTCCTGATCGAGACCGTCGCGGAGGACAACGAGGGGCTCCTGCACTTCCTGGCGGACCGCCTTCAGCGGATCGATGGCGTGCGCGACACCGAGACGTTCTCGTACCTGCGCCTCGTGAAGCAGACGTACCAGTTCGGAACGCGCTGAATGCCGGTCTCGGAGCTCGTGGTCCTGGCGATCGCGATCCTCTCGATCATCGCCTTCGCCCTCCTGCTGGCACCGTCGTTCGTGTGGCTCAGGCGCCGGATCTCGAGCAGGACCGTGCAGGACAAGGAGGCAACGGCGGAGGCCATGGCGGACCCGAAGGGCAACCCCGGCGAGACCTCGCGCGCGCTCGTCGTCACCGCGGACGATGACGATTTCGACCTGCCCCTGACTGCCGATGCGCCGCAGGTGAAGACGGACCCGAACCTCGAGGATCGGGTCGTCCGCGTGGTCAGCTGGGCGTTCCTCATGGCCGTCGCGGTCTTCGCCGCGGCGAGCGGTCTCTGGCCGGGCGCCCTCGCCTCCATCGTCATCCTCGTGGCGGTCACGGGCGAGGCCCTGCTGATCCTGCAGGACGTCCTGCCACGGACGCCGTTGAAGCAGGCCAAGGGACCGCTCCAGGGCATCCTTGCGCTCGTCTTCGCCTCCAGCCTCGTCGCGCTCACCGGCGGGCTCCAGAGCCCGTTCACGTTCACCTTCCCGCTGATCGTGGGAGCGGGCGCCTTGCTGGTGGCGCCGCGGGTCGCGCTCGCGCTCGCGGTGCTCGCCACCGCGGCCTATCTCACCGCGGGCCTGATCGTCGATCCGACGCCGGAGATCGGGCCGCTGGTCACGATGGCCGTCAACCTGACCGGCCTGTACCTCCTCGCCTACATCGGCGCTTCCGTCGGGCGGGAGCAGCGGCGCGCCCGCGACGCCGCCATCCGGCTGTCCACGGTCGACGCCCTGACCGGGCTCTACAACCGCTCCTACTTCTTCACGGCCCTCGAGCGCGAGATCGCGCGCGGCGACCGCTCGGGCCGCGCGTTCTGCATGGTCATGCTCGACCTCGACGACCTGAAGTCGGTGAACGATCGCTTCGGGCATATCGCCGGCGACCAGGTGCTCCGGGCCGTGGCCGACATCGTCCGCGGCGGCGTGCGCAAGATCGACACCGCCGCTCGCTACGGCGGTGACGAGTTCGTCGCGCTGCTGCCCGAGACCGACCCGACGGGCGGCTGGGTCGTCGCCGAGAAGATCCGGCAGGTCGTGGCCGAGCAGGGCCTGCCCGGGATCGATCCGGGTCCGACCGTCTCCGTGGGGGTCGTGTCCTACCCCGCCGACGGGCGATCCGCGGATGCCCTCCTCGTGAGCGCGGACCGCGCGATGTACGCCTCCAAGCGCGGCGGCAAGAACCGGGTGGCGCGCGCGGCCGCCGAGCCGATGGCCATCAACATCACCCCGATCGAAGCCCCGACCAAGCGCGGGAGCGAGCGCGCCGGCTGATCCTGCCGCCCGGTGTAGGATCGGCCGCGATGGAGGACTTCGAGCAGGCGCTCGCCGCGGCGCGAGCCGATGCTGACGTGCTTGCCGGAGCCTGATCGGGCGGATACGTGACCAGCGTCAGCGTGGGCCGGCCGGCCGATCGCGCCGCCGGTCGAGACGAGGGCCGGGCCGGCCCCAGCTTCGCCGCCCGCGCGGGCATGCGCCTGTGGCGGCTCTTCACCTCGGTCAACTTCGCGGTCGTGCAGATCGTGGCCGTGGCAATCCTGGCCACCTTCGGGATGACGATCCGGCAGCTGCCCGGGTTCGCGTTCCGGTCGGCCGGCGACTACGCGACCGAGATGGGCAAGCTCCGCTCGATCTACGAGCCGGCGCTCGGCGTCCCGGCCGTCGACCTCATGGAGCGGCTCCAGCTGTTCCACGTCTTCACGTCGGTGCCGTTCTCCCTCGGCCTCTTCGTCCTTGCGGTCTCGATCCTCATCTGCACCCTCGATCGCACCCCGCGCCTGTGGCAGCAGTCGGCCTTCATCCGCGTCATCCAGCCGGATTCGTACTTCGATCCGCGCCTTCCGGATCGCGTCTCGATCGCCCCGGGCGGGCTGGCGCCGGCCACGGTGGCGGACGCCCTTCGCCGCCGCAGGTTCACGGTTCGCCAGGAGGTGAGCGCCGACGGCGCGACGTACATCTATGGCGATCGCAACCGCTGGACCAAGATGGCGACGCTGATCTCGCACCTCGGCCTGATCCTGTTCCTGCTGGCGGGCCTGGTCACGGCGCGATTCGGGGACGAGCAGGGGCTCGTCGTCGCCGAAGGCGACACGTTGACGGTCCAGCCGATCGGCACGCCGGGCCTGCTGCTGGTCCAGAACCTCGACTTCGAGGCGCCGGGCCTCGAGACCGGGCAGGCCAGCGACTTCACCACGGATCTGGCCGTGTACCAGGATGGCAAGCTGCTGGCCCGCAAGGTGATCCGGGTCAACGATCCCTTGACGGCGGGCGGCTACACGTTCCACCAGAACGGCTTCGGGCCGGCGCCGGACATCGAGCTCCGCGCGAAGGACGGCTCCATCCTCTGGACCGGGCCGGTGCCGATGACGGACACGGCGGGCGGGCTTCCCCTCGGCGCACTGCCCGTTCCGGGCCGGGAGTTCGGGCTGCAGCTGCTGCTCGATCGCACGCCCGACGGCGTCGGCACGCTGATCGCCCTGCCCTACGTCATCCATGGCACGAACGCCGACGGCACGGCCGACGTCCGGTACGGAACGCCCGTCGCGACCATCAAGGGCGAGCAGGTCGACATGGGCGGCCTCGACATGACACTCACCCTCAAGGGCTTCAGCGACTACACGCTGCTGATCGCCAAGCGCGACCCGGGCGCGCCGATCGTCTGGCTCGCCTTCGCCGCGCTGCTGCTCGGGCTCGCGATCACCTTCTACCTGCCCCGGCGGCGGGTGTGGGCACGGCTTCGGCCGGATGGGCGACTCGACCTCGTGGGCCGCGCCGATCGGCAGGTCGACTTCGATCGCGAGTTCGGCGGCCTCGTCGATGTGCTCGTAGCGGCTCGTTCCACGGGGCCCGGCGAGCCTCGCGGCACCGCGCCCCCGGCCGGCGCGACCGGGACGGCCTGAGGTCGCCACCTCGTGACCGACCTCGCCGCGCTCGCGACGGAGCTGCTGCCCAACGCGGCCTGGATCGGCGATCGCGCCGCCGCGACAGCGCGCCAGATCGCCTGGGTCCGGGTCCTCCGGGCGCGCGTCCCCGCCTTCGATGGCCTCGACGCCGGAGACCTCGTGGTCGCGCCTCCCTCGGCGCTGGCCGTCGTCGCGCCCGGCGCGCCCGACCTGCGCGAGCTCCTCTCGGCCCTCGCCGCGGTGCCCGTCTCGGGCGTGCTCGTGCCTGCAGCCGAGGGCGGGGACGGGCGAGCCGCCGATGTCGCCGGCGCGCTCCGCGCCGCCGGGCTGGCTGGGCTCCTCGTCGAGGGCATGGACGCGGCGGCCCTGGAGCGGAGCGTCGTCGGGTTCATCGTCTCCCGCGGCGCCGAGCTGGAGCGACAGGCCGCGCTGCTCGAGGGCGAGCTCCGGCGCCGCGCCCTCGATGGCGCCGGCGTGGCCGGCCTGGTCGCGGCGGTCTCGGCCTTCCTCGGACGGGCGCTCGTGCTGGAGGTGCGCCGCGGCGAGCCGATCGTGGTTCATGCCCCGCCCGACGTGCCGGCCGCCGCGACGGCCGCCGGCCGCTACCAGGGCGCGACCCACCGGCGGGCCGACGGAGAAGCCGGGGTCGCGCTGCGCGTGCCGCTGCCGGGCAGGTCCGCGGCCGGTGGCGAGGTGCTCGTCCTGGGCACCGAGCCGGTGTCCGAGCTGGGGCGCGCCGCGCTGCCTCGTGTCGCGGGCCTGCTGGCGCTGGAGCTCGCCCGCGAGGAGGCGGTTCGCGGCGCCGTGGACCGGGCCCGCCGCGCCGAGCCGATGCCCTCGGCCGGGCCTCCCTGGATCGTGGTGCTGGCACGCCAGCGCGAGCCCGGACCAGAGGACGATGCGCCGGCCGCCCGCGAGGGTCGCGAGGCCCTGCGTCGCCAGCTCCGGCTGCTGGCCCCGGCCCGGCGTCTGAGCCTCCGTGGGGACGCCGACAGCCTGGAGGTGCGGATCGTTGCCGCCGCGGACAGGGCGCACGGCGCGGAGCGGGATCGCCTGATCGGTGCGATCGCACAGGCGATCGGCCGGCCGCTCGGGATCTCCAGGCCGTTCGACCATCCCGCCGACCGGCCGGCCGCGGAAGCCGAGGCGAGGGCCACGCTGGACGCGGCACTCGCCCTCCCGGATCCACCCGCGCTCGCTCATTCCGACCGTCTCGCCGTCTACCGGATGCTGGGCGCCCTGCACAAGCTGCCGGACGGACCGGCTCTCGCCCGGAACGTGCTCGCGCCGATCCTCGACGCCCGCCCGGACGTGCGTCGGGAACGGCTCGCGACGCTGCGCGCGCTCCTGGCCTACGGCGGGGTGGGAGAGGCGGCGGCAGCGCTCGGTGTCCATCGCAACACGGTGGCCTACCGCGTGCGCGCGATCGAGGCGGCAACCGGCTGGCGCCTGGCGGACCCGGAGCTTCGGCTCGCGCTCGCGACTGCCGTGGAACTAGTGCAAGAAGCCCAAGTCTGACGCGGGAATCGCGCTCGGTCGCGTGTCGCCAGGGCGATGGCCGGTGCTACGATCGCCTCCCGAGAGAGCAAGTCGAGCCCCGCTCGTGCGCGGTGCACAAGCCGGCCCGGCTGGAACCCAGGAGGCAGCGTCGGTGGTAGCGCCCTACGAAGCGGTGTCCAGCGCAGAGGAGATCGAGGCGGCGAAGCAGCAGGGGATCCGCTTCGTCCAGCTCCAGTTCACCGACATCATGGGCGTCGTCAAGGCGGTGACGATCCCGATCCACCAGCTCGAGGGCTCGGTCCGCCACGGGACATGGTTCGACGGCTCGTCCGTCGAGGGCTTCACCCGGATCGCCGAGAGCGACCAGTACCTGATGCCGGACATGCGGACCTTCTCGGAGATCCCGTGGTCCAACGGCACCGCGGCGCGCGTGATCTGCGACGTCTTCACGCCCCGCGGCGAGCCGTTCGCCGGCGACCCGCGCTACGTGCTGCGGCGTCAGGTCGAGCGTGCCAAGAAGCTCGGCTACATCGTGAACATGGGCCCGGAGCTCGAGTTCTTCCTGTTCCGCCGCGGCGAGGACGGGACGATCGAGCCGCTGCCGCACGACCAGGCCGGCTACTTCGACTTCAGCTCGGATCTCGGGACGTCCATCCGCCACGACATGGTCGATGCGCTGGAGGCGTTCGGCATCCGCGTCGAGGCAGCGCACCACGAGGTTGCGGCCGGCCAGCACGAGATCGACTTCGAGTACGCCGACGCCCTCCAGACCGCGGACAACGCGATCACGTTCAAGTTCACGCTGAAGGCGATCGCGCAGCAGCACGGCCTCTACGCGACGTTCATGCCGAAGCCGATCCACGGGATCAACGGCTCGGGCATGCATACCCACCAGAGCCTCTACTCGATCGACGAGTCGCGGAACTCCTTCGCGGACGCCGAGTCGTCGTACGGCCTGTCGCCGCTGGCGAAGTCGTACGCGGCCGGGATCCTGGCCCACGCCCGGGGCATGATCTCGGTCCTCGCCCCGCTCGTGAACAGCTACAAGCGGCTGGTCCCGGGCTACGAGGCCCCGACGTACCTGACCTGGGGCCGGACGAACCGCTCGGCGCTCATCCGGGTGCCGATGGTCTCGCCCGGCAAGTCGATCGAGGGCACGCGGCTCGAGGTTCGCTGCCCGGACCCGTCATCGAACACCTACCTGGCCTTCGCGGCGATGATCGCGGCCGGCCTCGACGGGGTCGAGAAAGGCCTCGAGCTCAGCGAGCCGGTCGAAGAGTCGCTCTTCGAGATGGACGCGACGACCATCGCGGCCAAGTCGATCAAGGAGCTGCCGGGCACGCTCGGCGAGGCCCTCGACGAGCTCGAGAAGGACGACGTGATCCGCGAGGCGCTCGGTGACCACGTCTTCAGCCACTTCGTCGACGCCAAGCGGGCCGAGTGGGACGAGTACCGGACGCAGGTCTCCGACTGGGAGGTCGATCGCTACCTCGAGCAGTTCTAGCCACGGGGCTTCGGCCCCGTTCGATCGCCGGGGAAGGAGGCCCGCTCGCAAGAGCGGGCCTTTCTCCAGCCCGCGCAGGTCAGGCCCTCGTTGCGGTCCCCCGGAACCCTTCGATCACGACCTCGGCGAGGTCCGCGGCGTCGTCCTCGGACATCGGCCTGCGGTTCGCCAGGAGGTGCGCGATGGCCGTGCCCAGGAGCATGTCGAAGGGCAGGTTGGGGTCGACCTCGGTCTCGAAGCCCTGCTCCGCGGCGCGTTCGCGGTAGATCCTGGCGAGCTCCCGACGGCGGGGGGCCACGGAGTCGAACACGACCTCCGGCGGGTTCGCCAGCACGCCCCGGACGATCTCCGGAAGCATCGCCGGGAACGTTGGGGCCGCGAAGACCTGCTGCAGGAACGTGGCGGCAACGCGGATGTCGTCCTCGATGCTGCCCGAGAGCGGCAGCGTCCTGCCCGCGACGGCGGCCCGCGCCGCGGCGCCGATCAGGGCCGACCTCGTCGGCCAGCGCAGGTAGACGGTCGCTCGGGCCACACCGGCACGATCGGCGACGGCGGTCAGCGTGGTGCCCTGGACCCCGTGCGCCGTCATCAGCTCGACCGCGGCACGGATGATCGCGGCGTCGGTGGCGGCCTTCCGGGGCCGCCCGGGTCGAGATCTCGTCATCGGCGGCACGGCGATGTTCACGGACGCACCATAGCACCGTAACGATACTGGACGACTTGTATAGCAACTGCTAGCCTTCGCGACCGTCGCGCCGGTCCCTTCGCTTCCGGCGCGGCGCCCACCCAGCGATTGCCGCAGGAGCTCCATGGTCGCTTCCTCTCGTGGGGCTGCCCGGCGCCCCGCCACACCGGCCTCGCGTATGCTGGCGAGCAAGGTGCCCAGCCCACACGAATCTCTCGGCAGTCGGCTCGTCGACCTGCTCGACGGCATCGAGGAGCCGGTGTCGATCGCGTCCGCGGTGCGCGATCGAGACGGCCGCCTCCTCGACTTCCGGCTCGAGTTCGTGAACCAGGCTGCCGTCGCATGGGCCGGCGTCGAGCGGCAGGCGATGGTCGGCCTGATCACGGGCGAGCTGCTTCCCGAGCTCCGCTCCAGCGGGTACTTCGACACGCTCCGCGAGGTCGTCGAAACCGGCCGCCCGTACCACCACGACAGCGCGCCGGTCGACGACACGGTGATCGGTGGGGCCTGGGTCGGTGGCATGTACGACATGCGGGCGATCCGCCTCGGCGATGGCTACCTGAGCACGTGGCGGCGCCGCGCGCCCGTGCCCGAACCCGCCTGACCGACCGCGCCACGGCCTGCTCCGGGTGACCGACTCGCCGACTTCGTCCGAGGCCGCCACGATCCACCCGCAGCGGACGCTGTGGCTGCTGTCCATCGCCCACGCCTTCAACCACGCCCAGGCGGTCCTGCTGCCGCTGATCTACCTGCGAGTGATCGACGAGTTCCATGTCGGCGTCGGGGAGATCGCGTTCGTCGCTGCGGCGTCGGCGGTCGCCTCCGGGCTCGTGCAGGCGACCTACGCCTTCGTCACGCGCAGGGTCGCGCGCCGGCCGATCCTCACCGTCGGGCAGCTGGTCTTCGGCCTCGGCTTCGCGGCGCTCTCGGTGGTGCCGTCGTTCGCGGCGTTCGCGGCAACGACGATCGTGTCGCGGATCGGCGGCTCGCCGCAGCACCCGGTGGGGAACGGCCTCCTCGCGGAGCAGTTCCCGCCCGAGCGTCGCGGATTCGCGATCAGCGCCCACATCTCGGGCGGCAACGTCGGGTCGGTCATCGCCGCCATCGCCGGGCCGTGGCTTCTCGTGTACGTGGGCGGCTGGCGAGGCCTCGTGGTGCTCTTCGGCATCCCGACCGCCCTGCTCGGGCTGGCGATGTTCCGCTGGGTCCGCGAAACAGGTGCCGACCGCCTCGCGGCCATCCGGCAGGGCTCGGTGGTGGACGCCGTGCGCGCGATCGGGCGCGATTCGACGATCAGGCGGACGTACCTCTCCTCGGTGCTCGGCGGCGGCGGCCGGGGCCTCGGTGTCGCGAACCTCTTCGCCCTGCTCTACGTGACCCACGTCCTGCGCCTGCCCGAGGACACCTCGAACCTGATGTACGGCGCGCTGATCGTCCTGTCCGTGCCGATGCCCCTGGTCGCCGGGTGGCTGTCCGACCGGATCGGGCGCCGCCCCACGATCCTGGGTGCCTACATCGGCGGCGCCGTCGGCTTCCTCGCGTTCATCGCGGCCGGCTCGAGCATCCTCGGCCTCTGGGTCGGTATCGCGATCATGGGCCTGTTCTCGTTCGCGGAGAGCCCGCAGCTGCAGGCGCTCCTCGCGGACGCGGTCCCGACCGGGATCCGGGACGTCGCGTTCGCCCTCTACTTCACCCTGGCTTTCGGCGTCGGCTCGCTCTGGACGGGCGTCTACGGGGCGCTCATCGACAACCTCGGCGAGACCGCGGGACTGCCGATCGTCTTCGGCCTCATGGCGGCGTCCTTCCTGGCCGCGGCGGTGGTGATGTGGCCGGTCCACGACCCACCGAGGCAGGCTCGGCCGGTGCTCTCGAACGACTGACAGCGGCCGCCCGCGTGGCGGCCGGGAGGCCCTTGCCGTATCATCCGCGGGCCCTGTGAAACGGGCCGGTCGGGGCGTAGCGCAGCCTGGTAGCGCGCATCGTTCGGGACGATGAAGTCGTGGGTTCAAATCCCGCCGCCCCGACCACTTCACCCATTCGCAAGCCGCCGCACGGGCGCGTTGACGCTGTCCGCCGATGGGTTGGGTAGCGTGCGACCTGGGCACTGGGCCCCAGCCCTGCACGAAGGAGACCGTTTCCCGATGACCAGACGCCTCGTCGCCATGCTGCTCGCCTCGAGCGCCCTTGCCGCCTGCTCGAACAGCGGGACCGCCACGCAGAACCCGGCAACGGTCCCGCCGGCCACGGCCGCGGCAACGGCCGCAGCGACCACGGGCAGCGGCGGCGGCACGGACGTCGATCCGAACACGGTCGCCGGCTTCTGCCAGCTCATGACCGAGACCATCACGACCAACTGGCCGCCGAAGGATGCCGCCGCCGCCACGTTGATCTCGCCGCTGCTCCGGAACTGGTCGAGCATCGCGGCGTTCAAAGACATCGCCCCGGCGCTCCTCGCCGTCGCCGACTGGACGGCATCGATGTCGATCATGAGCACCGTGCCGGCGCCACCGAGCGACGTCGCCACCGCCTACGGTCAGATCACGGCCTTCGCGTCGAGCCACTGCCCGGGCTGACCCGGGCTGACCCGGGCTGACCCCGGGTTCCGCCTCGAAGACGCCACCGGGGCGGTCCTGACGTTCGAGCGCCTGCAACGACGGCCCGCCCCGCGGTGGTCGGGCAGACCGGCTGCCCCTGCGTCGATGGCGCCGGCCGCCGGGCCGCTGGAGCTCACAGCGAGATCGTCTGGCCCTCGCTCGCGCCGCTGACCTCCACGCCCGGCGCCGCCGCGGCGACCTCGCCGACCAGGCGATCGATCGTGGCGTCGTCGTGGCCGGGATCGTGGTGGAAGCACGAGAGGCGCCTGGCGCCCGCCTGCTCCGCCAGGGCCGCCGCCTCGAGCGTCGAGCTGTGGCCCCAGCCAACGCGCGCGGCCCGCTCCTCGGGGAAGTACTGGACGTCGTGGACGAGGAGGTCCACGGCGCTCGCGAGCTCGTGGCCGGACGTCCAGGCTCCGCCGTCCGGAAAGGCCGGGTTGCCCAGCGCCGGCTCGTGGTCCGGGATGTAGGCCATCGTCGCCCCGCTCTCGCGGACCCGATAGCCGACCGTCGGGCCGGGGTGGATCACCTCCGCCGCGGTGACCTCCAGGCCGCCGATCAGCACGGGGCGCTCGGGGGTGTTGTGCAGACCGACATGTCGCGAGAGGTCCCGGAGCCGGATGGGAAACAGCGGCGGCGAGAGGTAGCGCGTCAGGCGACGCCGCAGGTCGAGCGTCGCCGACGGCGGGCCCAGAGGTGGACGTCCATGCTCTGCGTGAACATCGGCGCGAAGAACCCGAGCCCCTGGATGTGGTCCATGTGCAGATGGCTCAGGAAGATGTCGACGCGCCGGAGGGTCGGAGGAAGCGATTCCGAGATCTCACGGATGCCGGTGCCCGCATCGAAGATCAGGACCGTGCCGTCCCGCCCGGTGACCTGGACGGCAGCCGTGTTCCCGCCGTAGCGCTGCGTCGCCTTGCCGGCGCTGGCGATGGATCCCCGCGTTCCCCAGAACGTCACGTCCATCAGTGGTCGCGCTCCCAGAACATCGCCACGGCGCCGAGGAGCCGGCCGCGGCTGCCCTCGAGGGGGAAGGCGGTCGCCTCGATGATGTGGTCGACGCCATCGGTGCCGACGACCCGAAGCGCGGCATGCGCGGGGCGCCGATGGAGCACGGCGTGGGCCAGGGGGATGTCCTCGACCTTCATCGCCGAGCCGTTTGGATGGCGCGGCCGGAACTGCGTGGTCCACTGCTCGAAGGGGAGCTCCTCGAGGTCGTCCCAGCGGATGCCAAGCAGCTGTTCTGCCGCCTCGTTGAGGAAGATCACGTCGCCGTGGCTGTCCACGAGGAAGACCGGCACGGCGAGCTGGGTCGCGAGCTGCCGGAACAGGATGAGCTCGATGGGCTGCTGGGCCATGGCACGGGTGACGGTACGCCGGACCGAGGGATCATGGACAGCCGGATCCGCATCCGCCACCGCGCCGATCCGAAGGCCGCTAGCCCGCCGCACCAGGCCGCACGCTGCATCCGGACGGCCATGCGATCCTTCGGTCGTGGCCGATCCCGGCGATGTCGCCCTTGCCCATGCCGCCAAGGCAGACCCGCGGATCGGGGCATTCATCGACCGCGCCGGCGCCCCCGAGCCGCGCCCCCGCCAGGGCGATCCCCTGGCGTCGCTTGCCCGGGCGATCGTCTTCCAGCAGCTCGCGACCCGTGCCGCCTCGGCGATCCATGCGCGGTTCGTGACGGCCATCGGCGGCGAGGTCACGGCGGCCGCCATCCTCGCGACCGCGCCGGAGGTGCTGCGCGCCGCGGGTCTTTCGACCGCCAAGACTCGGTCGCTGCTCGATCTCGCCCAGAAGGTCAGTGACGGCAGCGTGCCGCTCGACGACCTCGAGCCGCTCTCGGACGACGAGATCGTCGAACGGCTGACGACGGTCCGCGGGATCGGACGGTGGACCGCGGAGATGTTCCTCCTGTTCGAGCTCCGGAGACCGGATGTGTGGCCCGTCGACGACCTCGGCGTCCGCCACGGCTGGCGATTGATCCACGAGCAGGACGAGCTGCTCGCGCCGAAGGCGCTCCTCGCGGCGGGAGACGTGTTCCGACCGTACCGCAGCGCCGTCGCGCTGCTCTGCTACCACGCCGTGCACGTGGCCCGCGGAACGTCGCCGGCCCCCTAGCCGCCGCCTTGGAAGAAGCTCAGCTCGCCGACCATCCAGCGACGTCCTCGATGCGAAACGTGAGCAGCTCGACAAAGCTGGTGCTCGCGTATTGCCGGTAGCGGCGACGAAGGCCCGCCTCCAGGCGCGCGACGACCTCCGGCGCCGCCTCGGCGCGGACCAGGGACAGCCTGACCCACCACAGGCGCGTCCAGTCGTCCGCATCCCAATGCTCGAGGAGCAGCGTCGCCCGCGGGTCGCGCTCGAGGTTGCGGATCCTGCCGAGGGCCGTGGAGCCCTTGGGCTTGACGGAATCGATTGGGATCGCCGCCCAGGCATCGTCGATCGCGAAGCACGCCGGAACGAGGTCTGCGCCGCGACCTGCATTGAGGGTCGCCAGCACGCCGTGGTCGGCGGCCGCCGCCCGGCGGAGCGCCTCCGCCATGTCGAGGTGCATCCCGAGTCCTCCTGCTCGCGCCACACCGGTCCGCGACGAGGCGTCCCCCAGTCTCCCATTGCCCGACGCACCACGTCCCCAGAGTGGTCGCGCAACCTGGAGGACCTACGTGGACGCATCCATCGCACGTCGCGCCGTCATGGCCGCCCTCGCCGGCGGAATCGTCGCCGAGCTGCTCTTCGACAACGTCGCGCTCGGAATCAACGTGCCCATCGCCACGCTGGCGACGCTCGCGCTCGCGGCGCTGCTGGGACGGCGGCGACCCGCCGACCCCCTCGACTGGTGGCTTCCGGCCGTGGCCGTGGCGGCGTCGCTGGGACCAGCCCTGCGCACGGATCCGAGTGTCGTCGCGCTCGACGGCTGGCT
>JAICVI010000071.1 GCA_025935415.1 Chloroflexota bacterium | reverse complement strand
GGAAATACGGGAGCCCATCGAACCCCTCGCGCTGATCGTGGGGAATAGGGCTGTCGTGGGCCTCGCGAAAGTAGTCGTCCTTGTCCAGGCGGAACATCGCCACCGCGGTCGGGTAGTCGACGTGCTCATGGCCAGAGTGATCGTGGCCAGAGTGATCGTGGCCGGAGTGGTCGTGGCCCGAGTGGTCGTGGCCTTCGTGATGGCTGTCCTGCCGATCACCGGGGTCGTCCGTGTGGGCGCCGTGGTCGTGTTCGAGGGTCATGTCGATGGAGCTCCTGTCTCCACAAGCCTAGCCTCGAGCCGGCGGAGCGCCAACACCCATGCCCGCTGCACGCCAGACGCGCAAATTTCGACAGTCTCGGGCCCGTCGGCGGTGTTTCCGGTCGCCCGGGAAGCAAAGCCTGTCCGACGGCTGCGAACCGGCAGGGCCTGCCGTGAGGCAAGGACCCCGCCTCCCCCTGCGATCAGCTCACGCGGCCGGGAACGCTCGCTGACACGCGACGCAGTAAACGCGCCCGCCGAACCGCGACTCGTGGTTGCGGCAGTAGACCTTGACGGTCCAGGCGACGGCCGCGCCACAACGCGCACAGCTCCGGCCTGGGCGGTCGTCCGCGGGCTTGCCGAGGAACGGGGCCGAGGATCCCGGGTGGGGCTCGCGCTCCGGGGAGCGTGGCGAATCGCTCACGACCGGCCCGACGAGTTCATCACGGGTTCCATACGCGCGGTTCGGCGAGGCAGATCTGGCGGCGCAGGCAGGCGCGACGGCTCGCGGTCCTCACGAAACGCAAGAGCCCCGGCGATCGCTGGATGTGACCGCCGGCCGCACGCCGCAGGCGGGGCTGGGACCGCCGCGCTGGCACGCGCCGGTGCGTGCCAGGTGGGTGGCGCCGGGGCTCGTCACGCCGAGGCCGGCGCCGTCGGTCAGGACGCGGCGCCCTTCACCGACTGCGTGAGCTTCGAGCCGTCGGCGCGAGTGATGTAGCAGGTGAACGTGCGGTCGCCCTGGCGCCAGCCGGTTTCGTCGGGGTAGAAGTACCCGAGATCGAAATCCGTGCTCTCGTCGTAGGACTCGCCGACATACGTCGCGAAGCTCGTGACGCAGGTCTCGTCGATGAACCGCTGGATCGAGAGCGAGATCGGGTAGGTGTCGCCCTCGTCGTACTCGACGACGCTGAAGACCTCGGCATCGTGCGCCTCGGTGCAGGCGTGCTTGACGACCGTGGTGATGTCGACGCTCTTGCCGGGCTCGTCGAAGCACTGCCCGACCACGAGGTCGTCCGCGCGCTGGTTCTGGCTGATGAAGTAGCCCCCGACGACCACCAGCACGAGGACGACGGCTCCGATGATGTACAGCCGGGCCTTCGAGGGCGGCTTGGCGGTCGTGCCCGCCGCGGTCCAATCGCCCGCAGGCGGCGCCGGCGGCGGCGCGGGGCTGATCGGCGGCGCGGGACTGATCGGCGGCGCCGGACTGATCGGCGGCGCCTCGGGGGCCGGGGCGGGCGGGGGCGGCGTCTGGTCTGTCATGGATCGGGAGGGTAGCCGTCGGCTGGCCCCGCCGAAGCCCCGGTCCACACGTACCGGACGTCCGGCTGCCGCTCCTGGTTGTTGTCGTCGGTCTCCTCGACCGCGACGAACCCGTGGGATTCGTAGAAGCGCCGCGCCCTGGCATTGACCTGGAACGTCCAGAGCTGCAGGCCGCCCGGCTGTCGTTCCTTCGCCACCGCGATCAGCTGCCTGCCGATGCCCTCCCCGAGCCGGTCCGGTGCCACGTACAGCTGCTCCAGCCAGCCCGGTGCGAGCGCCAGCATCGCGACGAGCCGATCGCCCTCGACCGCGACCCAGACTTCGTGGGAGGGGATCAGCCGTTCACGGATCCACGACCGGACTTCGTCGTTGGAGTGCGCGAGCGGGAAGCGGTAGGTCGCGTGGAACGAATCCAGGAAGACCGTCGCGACCGCCGCGGCATCGTCGATCGTGGCACGACGGACCGCGAGCGTCACGACGGCGCCGGGTGCTGCTCTACCAGCTGGATATCCGGAAGCTCGTTTCGCATCCCGGCGTCGATCGCATATGCCGTCTGCACGGCCGAACCGATCGCGCCCTCGATCCAGCGACGCTCCAGACGCGAGCAGGAATCGCCCGCGAACCAGACGCGGCCAACCGGCCGCCGGATGTCGTCGAAGAAGCGGCCGGTCATCTCGTACGGCCGGAAGAGCGGCCCGATGCCGCCACCGTGGCGATCGAGCGCCCAGTCGTACGACACCCCGAACTCGAACGTCTCCGCGGCCTCAGGGTGGATCTTGGCCAGGTCCTCGAGCGCCTGCGCGACCCGCTGCTGCTCGTCGAGCATCGAGTACGCCATCGAGTCCTGCTCCCAGGCGTACGACGCGATGAGGACGCCCTTCTCCATCGAGGCATCCTGGCCCGCCGGCGTGTAGACGACGTTCCGGATCGCGAGGTCGGTCACCGTGACGCCATGGTCGATCGCGTAGTCCTCGACCCACCAGCGCCGGCTGAACTGCATGAAGATCTTGTGGGCGCGGCCGTAGTAGACGTTCCGGATGGTGAACCACTTGTCGACGTCGAGCCCGCTGATCTCCATGTGCCGCAGCAGGACGAGCGGCACGGTGACGATGACCTCGTCGCCCCGCACCTCACCCCGGCCGCCGGTGGCATCGCGGAAGCGGACGCTCACGCCGTCCGCCTGCTGGTCGATCGACTGCACCTCCGCCCCGAGGCGAGTGTCGTTCATGAGGATCGGCGCGAAGGCGCCCGGCAGCGTGTCCGCGCCATCGACGATGTACTCGAGGTCGCCGAAGACGTCGTCGTACCAGTGCGCGAACCACTCCACGAGCGAGAAGTGGAAGCGGCCCTCGATGTTGAAGAGCGGCCCCAGGAGCCACAGGGCCTGCTCGGTGACGCCGCGCTCCAGCAGGTAGCCGAGCAGCGAATAGCGATCGAACTGCGCGATGATCTTGTCCCAGCCGCCTGGCTGGCCGGCAAGCTCGATCAATGGCGCCATGACGTCGTGCAGGAGCTTCGTCGGCTCCTTGGCGCGCTCGTCCGGCCCGAGCCCGGTCTCGAACGCCGCGCCGGTGAACTCGCTGCGGCGCATGCCACGGCCCTGCAGGTACACGAAGGTGTCCTGGTCCTCCATCCCGAACGGCTCGGTGGCGAGCTTGAACCGGTCGTGGATCAGGTGCTGGGCGAGACGATGCTGGCGTGGGAAACGCATCGCGCCGAACTCGCCGTACATCTTCCCGGCGAAGCCGCGATACGTATAGATGCGGCCGCCGAGCCGGTTCCGCGCCTCCAGGATGCTGACCGTGTGGCCCGCCTCCTTCAGGAGCATGCCGGCTGTCAGGCCCGCGATCCCGGCGCCGATGATCACGATGTGCCGGCGGGGCCCTTCGACGGTGAGGCCGGAGCGCAGGGTTTCGAGCAGGTCGATGGTCGGAGTCATGTCCGGCAGGGTATCGATCGGGGCGGCCGGAGCGTGCGCTCGCTGCGACGCGGCTGGCATACCCGCCACGTTGCGGCGCTGACGCCGCTGCCTCGCGCGCTCGATAGCCTGCCCGGATGGACGAGAACATGGTCCGATCGGCCGCCGAGCGCGTCGGCGACGCGCTTGTCGCCGGCAACGTGGACGCCGTGATCGAGCTCCTGAGCGACGAGCTCCAGCGCAATCCCGGCGAGATCGTCGCGATGCTGCCGTTGCCGGCGACGGCCGTCGAGATCCTCTCGGTGGAACGGCCCGGCCCGGCGATCGTCACCGTCCTCCGCGTTTCCGGCGAGACCGCGGACGACGAGCTCCAGCTGCGCTGGAAGGACCGCGACGGCGAGCCCCGCATCGTGGAGGTCAGCCACCTGAGCCGGACGGAGCGCGAATCGCCTGCCGGTGGCGCCGAGCCGAAAGACGAAGCCGGCGAGGAAACGACCTAGCGGCGTCGGCTACGTGCAGCCCTTGCGACGCTGGCCGGCGATCGTGAGGACGCGCGCAGCGCTGTCGGTGGCGACACCGCCGGCCGTGGCGCGGGCCAGCAGGACGTACTGGCCGGGCCGGAGCGCGCAGAGGTTCCAGGTCACCGTCGCCGACTGACCTGGCTGCAGCTTCGGGACCGTCGCCGTTGCCGGTCCCTTGAGCGACACGCCGCGCTGATCGAAGCGCAGCTCGACGCTGACCCGCACGGCGCCCGGTCCGACGTTGGCGACCGTGGCCCGGGCTCGCAGCTTGTCTCCCGCCTGGACCTCGGACGCGGACAGGCCGAGGTCCACCTGGATCGCCTGCACCTGGACGTTGGCGTTGATGGCCGCCGATTCGGCGCTCACCGACCCGGCCGTCGTCAGCGACACCACGGCGGCGAGGATGAGCGCGGCACCGGGAAGGCCGCGGTCAGGCCGCGAGCCGACGACTGCCGACCTGCGCCTCACGGCCGGCGGGTCACGCTGAAGCTGAAGCGCCGGCGCAGGACGAAGACGGCGGCGAGCGCAACGAGCGCCAGCGCCACGGCCCAGACCCACGGGTTCTCGGCGAGGAAGCGGAGGAACTGCCGCCACAGGGCATCGAGTGCGCTCGAGGGCTGCACCGTGAACGTCAACCGTGCCGCCGCTCCGGCGCCGACCTGCGCGCCCGTCCCAATGCCAACGATCTGCGGCCCGATGAGGGCGGAGTAGTCGCCCGGCTCGGCATCGGTCGGGATCTCGAGGATCGTTGCGACGGACCGCGACTCGCCGACGGCGAGGTCGAACGACGCCGGCTCGAACGTGAACCACGCGTCAGGTGGCCTGAGCCCCGCCTGGCCATCGACGTACGAAACGCTGATCTCGTAGGACGTCGGCTCGGTGCCCGGGTTCCGGACGCCGAAGGTCGGCAGGTGGTAGACGCCGCCCGGGAGCAGCTGCTCGCGGACGGCGATGGTCCCGACGTCGATCGAGACGGCCTTCCCGGCGCGCGCCGGCGCCGCGCTCACGAGGAGCGCGGCGCCGATCGCGAGGACGGTCATGCCGACTCGGCCACGCATGGTGCGAGACCTTAGCAAGCCGCGGGCCGGCTCATGTCAGCGGGGGGCACGCGACGAACACGGCCGGATCGGGCGTGCCACAGACGTTGCCCTCGATGTAGGCAGAGATCTGGTCGGTCAGCGTCGGGATGAAGGCGCCCTTGAAGGCATCTGCGAGCTGGCAGCTGAACGAGCCAGTGAGGGTGATGTCGGCCGTCTCCACGCCGGTGATGCTGGCATTGCTGACCGCGATGTAGTTCGTCGGCCCGCCGCTGGTGGGGTAGCTCTGGAAGGTGAGGTCGGCCGAGCCCGAGAACGTCGAAGTGGCGCCGTTGGCGCTGCTGACGCTCACGTCGCAGCTCACGCCGGAGATGGTCACCGGGATGTTCTGGAGCGTCGCGACCGCGAGGTTCGCGGACGATGCCCAGTGGCCGGGCCCGACCGGCGTGGAGACGACGTTCGAGGCCTGGATCCGGACCTGCGGCAGCGGATTGCTGGGGACGCCGCCCGGGCAGGCCACCGAGGTCGCGCTGCAGTTCGCCGGAACCTCGTAGTCACGCGTGGCAGGCAGCAGGAACGCCGTCGCGGCATCCGCGGTCGCCTGGTCCGCCGTGAGCTCCTCGAGGACGATCGGAGGCGTGACCTCGGTCGTCGCCAGGTAGTTGATCTGCATGCTCATGGTCTGGCCCGCGCCGGAGCTGCCCGGGCAGGCGGTCGAGATCCGGGCGACGTGGTCGACGGTTGCCGCCGCGTCGAGCGAGCCGAGCTCCTTGTTCGACGTCGAGAGGGTCGCGATCGCCGCGCCGAGCGGTGTTGCAAGGCCGAGGTGGTAGTTGTCCGTGCCGAGCGTGTCGGCGCAGGTGGCGGAAGAGTCGACGAGATTCCACGTCGCACCGGTGCCGGTGGCGTTGGTCCCGCTGGCGAGGATCGTTGCCGCGGCATCGCCGCAGTTGGTGACGGTCACGGCGGGCGTGCCTGGCGCATTCTCGGCCCCGAGGGCGAGCGTCCCGAAGGCAACGGCTGTCGATGACAGCTCGATGCAGGCCGCAGCCTGCGAGACCGTCACCTGGGCGTCGACCGTGCCGGAGTCCGCGGCGATGCCGGGCGTCGCGCCGAGCGCAAGGCCGACGATGGACACGAGCGTCGCCAGCGACGCTCGCCGTTGGATCATCCGGCGCGTTCGCCGAACATGACCGCGTTCGCGGGTCATCCTGACCTCCCAAATCTCCGTGGTCGCGAGCGCGGCATTCGACGGCTCGCCATGGACCTATTGGGAAAAGTGGCAAACCGGCGTTGCAAATCCGTGGCAGCGCCGGCGACGGGGCCCGGGAGTGGTGGCTGCACCGAGGTCGCGGCGTCGCGACCCTCCGGATCTCTCCCCGGGCTAGCGGCCCTCGGCGAGCTGGTCGGCCAGGCGCACGAGGTCGTCGGCCACGCGCGCGACGATCGGGAGGTACAGCGGCGCGCAGACGTCCCGACAGCGCGTCGCGAGCTCGGCGAGGACGCGCATTCGCTCCTCCATGACCGCCCACGCGGCATCCCGGTGGGGGAGCAGGTAGTCCACTCCGTAGAAGAGCTCGAACGTCGGGCCGGCGGTGCGTCCGGGATGCTCGAACCCGACCGGCAGCCGCGTCGCCAGCCCGCCGAGCGGCTTGATGACGTTGCGCATCAGGCCCACGGCGACCTGGGCCAGCACGTCGAGCTGGTCGTCGGTCTCGTCGGTGTGCGCGAAGTAGCGCGCGAGCACCTGGAGGATCACCTCATAGGACGCGTTCAGCAGGTCGACGGTTCGGCTCGTGAACGGGTCGCCGATGAGCGGCATCTCGAGGCCGTCCTCGCGCTCCCGAACCAGTGCCGCGAGCACCGGCCTGGATGGCTCGAAGGCGGGGTCCGCGTCACGCATGTCGAGGTAGTCGTCGAGCACGGCGATGAGCCGCCCGAAGTGCGCGTCGCGCCAGTCGCCGCGGGCGCCCTCGCCCTGCTCCACGATCACCTCGATCGCGGCCCGCGCGGAATCGAGGTCGGTGACGGGCAGGAGCTCCGCGAAACGGAAGTGCTTCGGGGTTGCCTGGGCGGCGGGTGGCCCCACGAACAGCCGGGCCTCGCCGAGGCGCTCCGTGAGCCGCTCGAGGCCGGCCTCGATGGACCGGTAGAGCTCGCTGATCGTGTCGAAGTCCTGGAGTCTCGGTGAGATGTCGTCCTCTGCGGCCGGCGAGAGCCGGGCGGCCTTCTCGACCGCCGCGAGGGCGTCCTGGTCGGCCATGTCGAGGCCCTCTGGGCGCTCAAGGTAGATGAAGTGTCGGAGCGACTCCTCCGAGAACGGCAGGAGGGCCATCCGGATGCCCGCGGGATAGGCGTGCGGCGGGAGCGGGAAGTTCGGGCGGCCCATGGAGGAGGCCGCGCCGACCGCCGTCAGGATGTTCTGCACGAGGGCCAGGTGGAGCATCTCCTGTTCGGCGATATGAAGCAGCTCGCGGCGCCAGCGCCGCGTGGCCTCGAGCTGCGACGGGGTGAGCCCGTCGTCGTCGCGGTCCTTCAGCGCGAAGGCGGCGTAGAGGTACTGGCACATCACCAGCTGCTCGAGCTGGGCAGCCTTCCCGAGGGTGTAGACCAGCGCCTCGCGGTGCTGGAGGACCATCGTCGGCGCGCCCGGCTCGGTGCCGCCGCGGCTGCGGAGGAGCTGCATGAGCCTGCCGCCGGCCGGCGACGCGGTTACGTCCGTCACGGGCGGGATTCTAGGGCGCTTCGGATCGAAGGCCGTGCGGCAGCCGCCACGGGAGGCGGCCGCTCAGCGGTGCCGGGCCAACCGATCGTGGGCCTCGGCGAGCAGCGGCTTCACCAGGTCGTCGAACGTCTCGCGGCTCGGGTTGAGGATCGCGACCCAGCGCTGCTTCGCGTACACCGGATGGGGGATGACCGCATCCAGCGCCGCGAAGTCCGGCTTGGCCAGGCCGCCGACCAGCCGTTCGAACGTCGTTCTCGCCACGCCGATGTTGAGCCGGAAGACGCCCTCGCGAGCGAGATTCGAGGGCGAGCCAAGGTCGTGCTCATCGGTGGTGACGATCGTCGCGAAGTTGGGCCAGTGGCGGTCGTCCAGCGAGAAGAACGTCGCGCCGAGTGCCTCTGCCACCACGGTGTCCGGGTAGGTGGTCGTGATCCAGCTGCGGATCTCATCCGGGTTCGGGCCGGGACCTTCCTGCGTTGCCATCTCCCGAGCGTAAATCCTGCATGTCAAGCCCCCTCGACCGCCCCGGCAGCGCGATCGACGTGGCCTCGCCGGGACGGAGCACGCGAACGTCGACGTCGGGGGCGAGCGAGCGGGCGAAGGCGGCGAATCGATCGCCCGGCTCGCGCAGCGGACGCTCCCAGACCCGGTGGAGGTGGCGCGGGTAGAGGGTGCCCCAGTGGATCGGCACGACGACGGCTGGTGCCAGGTCCGCCGCCACCAGGGCGGCCGTCCGCGGCCCCAGGTGGCCGGGGCCGAGATGCGGCCCCCACGTCCAGATCGGCAGCAGGGCGAGGTCCACCTGGCCTGCCGCAGCGGGCATCGCGTCGAACCGGCCCGTGTCGCCGGCGAAGTACACCCGTGGCCCGGCGTCGAGCACGAATCCCAGCGGTTTCGCTCGCGGCGCGCCGGGCGAGATCCAGTGCTGCGCCGGGACGGCCTGGATCGTCAGCCCGTGGACCCGGGTCGTCTCGCCCGCGTCGAGCTCGATGACCTCGGAGTCCGGGCGGGCCCGCCGGCAGCGCAGGCCGAGCCCCCTGGGCGCGACGAGGACCGGCGTGCCGGGCAGCGCCTCGAGCGACCGGCGATCGAAATGGTCTGGATGGCCATGCGAGATGACGACGACGTCGGCCCCGAGGTCGGCCGGCAGTGGGACAGGCCCGTGCCGCACCAGCGGGCCGAGCCGGGAGCGAAGGAACGGATCGGTCAGGACGCGGACGCCGCCGAGCTCCAGGAGCGCCGTCGCGTGGCCGACGAATCGCACCTCGATGGTGCCGCCGCCCGGCGCCACGTCAGCGCCGGCGTGAGACGATCTGATCGGGGCCGCGACCCGGGTACTCACGCAATCGCGTGGGGTGCCGGAGCAACGTCACCAGCCCGCCGAGCAGCGCGCCGGCGGACGTCTCGATCAGGTCCTCCATCGTGTCGTCGTACGTCAGGTCCATGCCCTTCGCGCCGAGCTTCATGGCCACCCACTCGAAGATCTCCCAGACGGCGGCCGCGGCGGTCCCGATGGCGGTCGCAAATCCAGCCGCCTCCCAGCCGGTCTTCGCCCGGGGTGATGCCAGCGCCCCGACCACGCCGGCGAGGAGCGCGCCGTTGGCGAAATGGATCGCGTCATCCACGTGCGCGCCCTGGTAGATGCCGACCGCATTCCCGCCCGCGTCGACGAGGATCGGGAGGGCGACGGCAAGATCGAGCTCGCGCGGATACGGATCGTCGCGACCCCGGAGCCGCCAGGCGACGGGTACGACCAGCAGCGCGCCGACGTAGCCGATCGCGCGGACCTTCATGGCCTTGCCCTGGAATCGGGGCTTGTCGGAGTTGACGGCGGCGTCGACGGCGAGGGCCAGGACCGCCGCCTTGACGGTCGTGATGGCCGCTGTCCAGGCGATGTCCGAGGGCGATGGGGGACGCGGCAGCGTCGTGTCGTCCGTGCTCACGCGTGCATGCTCGCCGATCCTGCGTGCGGGCGATGCGAACGCCGGGAACCGCGGCGATACGGGGATGTCGCACCGCCGCTCGGCGCGTGGCCGGCGATCAGCGTGCGATGAGCCGCACGAACGCGTCGACGTCGATCCGGGAGTGGCCCGACGTGCCGAGGTTCACGATCTTGAGCGTGTGCGTGCCGCTCGTCGGCCAGGAGACCGCGTAGACGATCTGGCGGGCCCAGTAGGTGGTCGAGTGGAGGTTCACCGTGGCCCGGTACAGGCCATCGACGTAGACCGCGGCCTCGCCGCGGTTCGCGCCGCGGTAGGCGACCCAGCTCACGCTCGTGCCGGTGAACGTGTACGACGCACTTGCTCCGGCGGCCGTGGAGTAGCGCAGGGTCCCCCCGGAGGCGTACGAGTTCGCGACCGGCGTCCAGGTGCCGTGGTACGTGATCGCGCGGCTGGTCTGTTCGCTGAGGAGCGGCTCGAACGGGGCGCCGTAGACGAAGCTTGAGGTGTTGCCCGCGCCATCGGTCGCCTTGGCCGTGTACCGGTAGGTGGTGCCGAGCTTCAGCGACTGGCTGACCGACGTGACCAGACCGCTCGACTGGACCGTCCATGCGCCGCTGCCGACGCGTCGCTCCAGCGTCTGCCTGGAGATCCCGCAGCCGTCGGAGGCCGACCACGTCGTCCGGACCGGGGTCGTCGAGTCCGCCGTCGTCCCGAGGGTGGCCAGGCCGAAGAGCTTTGAAACGGGGGCATGCACCGTCGGCGGCGAGATGTCCGCGGTGGCTGACGCGAGCGTCATCTTGAGCGCCAGGATGCGGCTGTAGGACGACTGCAGGCGCGTGGCCGAGATGGATCCGCCCTGCGCGGCGG
>JAICVI010000131.1 GCA_025935415.1 Chloroflexota bacterium | reverse complement strand
TTCGCGCTCCGTGGCGGCCTCGAGCTGTTCGCGAACCTGCGCCCCGTCAAGGTGAACCCGGCGCTGGTGCCGTCCTCGCCGGTGCGTCCCGAGCTCCTCGATGGCGTCGACCTGCTGATCGTGCGCGAGCTCACCTCGGGGCTGTACTTCGGACGGCCGTCCGAGCAACGGGACACCCCGCAGGGCCGCGTCGGCATCGACACGCTCTGGTACACGGAGGCCGAGATCCGGCGGGTCGTGCGCCTGGCGTTCGAGCTGGCCGGAGGCCGGCGCGGCCGGCTCACCTCTGTCGACAAGGCCAACGTCCTCGCCACGTCGCGGCTGTGGCGGAAGGTCGTGGAGGAGACGAAGGGCGAGTTCCCGGACGTCGAGGTCGCGCATCAGCTCGTGGATTCGTGCGCCATGCTCCTGGTGCGCCGGCCTGCGGGCTTCGACGTCCTCGTGACCGAGAACCTCTTCGGCGACATCCTCTCGGACGAGGCGGCCGTCCTCGCGGGCTCGCTCGGGATGCTCCCGTCGGCGTCCGTGGGCGATCGGCGGACGGCGCATGGGCGGTTCGGCCTGTACGAGCCGATCCATGGATCCGCCCCGGACATCGCCGGGAAGGATCTGGCGAACCCGCTCGGCACGATCCTCTCGGCGGCGATGCTGCTGCGGTGGTCGCTCGGGCTGGATGGCGCCGCCGATGACGTCGAGGCGGCTGTCGACGCTGCCCTCGCCGCCGGCTACCGGACGGGCGACCTGCTCCCGCCGGACGGCGATCGAGCCGGTCTGCGCGTCGTTGGAACGCGGGAGATGGCTGCGGCGGTCGTCGAGCGGCTT
This sequence comes from Chloroflexota bacterium, assembly GCA_025935415.1. GTDB lineage: Bacteria > Chloroflexota > Limnocylindria > Limnocylindrales > CSP1-4 > UBA5189. The sequence goes on along the minus strand of JAICVI010000131.1, from coordinate 5,877 downwards.
GGGGCCCGCGTCGCCTCGGCGGCGGTCGCGTGATGCCACCCGCGGAGCCTCACCTGCCGGTCGTCCTCTACGACACGACTCTCCGCGACGGAACCCAGGGCGAGAACATCACCCTGTCCCTCGCCGACAAGCTGCGGGTGGCACGCCTCCTGGACGACTACGGGATGCCCTACATCGAGGGCGGGTGGCCCGGCTCCAACCCCAAGGACATCGAGTTCTTCCGCGCGGCGAAGGACGTCACGTGGAAGCACGCGAAGCTCGCGGCCTTCGGCTCGACCCGCCACCGGTCCAATACCGCGAAGACGGACCCGAATCTCACCGAGCTCCTGCGCGCGGAGACGCCCGTCGTGACGATCTTCGGCAAGAGCTGGGAGCTCCACGTCACCGAGGTGCTCGGCGCCGGACTCGAGGAGAACCTCGAGATGATCGCCGAGAGCGTCGGGCTGATCGTGAGTGAGGGTCGCGAGCTGGTCTACGACGCCGAGCACTTCTTCGACGGCTACCGCGCGAATCCCGCCTACGCGCTGGCGACGCTCCGCGCCGCGCTCGAGGGTGGCGCGCGGACGCTCGTCCTGTGCGACACCAATGGCGGCACGCTGACCACGCAGCTGCTGGAGATCCTGGAGGAGGCACGCCGCGTCGTGTCGACCTTCGACGGGGGCGCGGACGCGACCTTCGGGATCCACACCCACAACGACGCGGAGCTGGCGGTCGCGAACTCCCTCGCCGCGGTGCAGGCGGGTGTTCGCCATGTCCAGGCGACGATCAACGGCTACGGCGAGCGCTGCGGCAACGCCAACATGGTCAGCGTCCTGGCGGGGCTCGCGCTGAAGACGGACCTCGAGCTGGCGCCGGCCGGCGGCGGCGACCTCGCCGCGCTGACGGAGCTGTCGCGCGCCATCGCCGAGATCGCGAACATCGCCCCCAACGACTGGCAGCCGTACGTCGGCCGCTCCGCGTTCGCGCACAAGGGCGGCGTCCACGGTGCCGCCGTGGCGAAGGTCGAGCGGAGCTACCAGCACATCGACCCCGGCGCGGTGGGCAATGAGGGCCGCCTGGTCGTCTCGGAGCTCGGCGGCCGGGCGAACACCCGCCTTCGCGCCGAGCAGCTCGGGCACCAGCTGGACGGCGTCGTGGAGCCGGGCGTCCTCTCAGCGCTGATCAAGCGCCTCGAGAACGAAGGACTTTCCTTCGAGGGTGCCGAGGCGTCGTTCGAGCTGCTGATCCGGCGCCACCAGGCCGACTACCGGGCGCCGTTCCGCGTCGTCGACTACACCTGTCTCGTGGAGCAGCGAGCGGACGCGGCCCTTCGCGCCGAGGCGACCGTGAAGGTCGAGGTCGACGGCGAGACGCTGCACACCGCGGCGGACGGCAACGGGCCGGTGAACGCGCTCGACGCCGCGCTCCGGAAGGCCCTCCGCGCCTTCTACCCGGAGCTCGACGACGTCCACCTCTACGACTACAAGGTGCGCATCATCGACTCGGGCGCGGCCACGGGCGCGCGTACCCGGGTGACCATCGAATCGACCGACGGCTCGCGCGAATGGTCGACGATGGGCTCCGACACCAACATCATCGCGGCCTCGGCGACCGCCCTGGGCGATTCGCTCGAGTACGCGATCTGGAAGCGCGGCGCCGAGCTCCGGCGTCGTGACGAACGACACTTCACGACGATCAGCTCCCCGAGGTGACCCCGATGACTCCCGCCGAATCGACGACGACCGTTGACCGCCCGACCCTCCACCTGGCGCGCTGGACCGTGACCTCCGGCTCGAACGCGCAGAGCCGCGGTGCGGTGGTGATCGAGGCGGGCGACCATCACTGGCGCGCCTCGGCGGAGGGCAACGGCGCGGTCGACGCGCTGTTCAAGGCGGTCGACGGCGCCCTGGCCGCCGTGCTCGACGGCCATCCCCGGCTGGTCGGCTACGACGTCCACGCGCTCGGCGAGAACTCCGAGGCGGAGGGCCTCGTGATCGTCGCGGTCCAGCCGCCGGCGGGCGCCGAGGGCGAGCGGGCGCAGGGCCTCTACAACGGCCGCGCCCGATCGACCAACATCATCGCCGCGTCGATCGAGGCGTATGTCGAGGCCCTGAACGCCATGCTCGCGGAGGCCCACTGGGCCGGCGCCGCCGAGGAGGCGGGCAAGGGCCGAGGTCGCGCGGCCGAGCATCACGGCCGCCGTGCCGAGCTGGACAAGGACGCCGACGACTCGCTCCCGTGGGTGGGCTGAGCGCGGCGCCTGCTTCCGACCCGCGTGGGCGAGGCCTGGCGTTCGTCGGATACCGCCCTCGCTGGTATTGCGACGCGATACCGGCGACGTTTTCCCCAGATATCTGCGCCCGCGGTCTTGGACGAGCCGATGGCGCGCGACGGCGGGATTCCATCCGCTTCTGGCCTGATTCCGGCCGCTTCTGGCGCGATTCGGGCCGCGAGCGGCGCGCCGCGACGTTCGACGGCGGCCGTCCGTGGTTCACGAGAAGCCCGACATCCCGTCTTGTGCCGCGGGTGCTGGTAGGCGAGGGGAAAGAGGGCCACGGCGCCTCGCTGGGCCCGCCCGCCGCCCGGCGGGAGCAGCGAACGTGACGCAACCGATCGCCTACGCCGGCGAGCCGGGCGCCTTCGCCGAGGACGCCGTCGTTGCCGCATTCGGGGAAGCGGTGGCGCGGCGCTCCCTGCCCGGGTTCCGGGAGGTCTTCGAGGCGGTCGCGAGCAGCGCGGTCGAGGCGGGCGTCGTCCCGCTCGAGAATCTCGTCAACGGCACGATCCGGGAGACCTACGACCTGCTCCTCGAGTTCGATCACGAGATCAGCGGCGAGGTGGTCGTGCCGGTCGACCTCTGCCTGGCGGCGCTGCCGGGTCGATCGATCGAGGGGGTGGGGCGCGTCTATTCCCACATCCAGGCGCTCGGGCAGGCGGAGGGCTACCTGCGAACGCGCCCGTGGTCGCTCCTGACGACGTACAACACCGCCGGCGCCGGCAAGCTGATCGCGGAGACCGGCGAGGATGGGGCTGCCGCGGTGCTGTCACGGCGCGCGGCGCAGCGCTATGGCCTCGAGGTGCTCGCCGCGTCGATCCAGGACGTGGCCGACAATCGCACCCGCTTCGTCGTCGTGCGTCGCCGCGGCGGATCGCGCGCCACGCCCAGGGCCGGCGAGCGCTACGGCACGACGCTCGCCTTCGGCGTCCGGAACGAGCCGGGGACACTGCTCGCGGCCCTCGAGGTGTTCGCGGCGCGCAGGATCAACCTCTCCAAGCTCGAATCCCGGCCGAGCCGAACCGCGGCCTGGGAATACGTCTTCTGGACCGACCTCGACGCCCACCAGGACGACCCGGCCTGCACCGCGGCGCTCGACGACCTTCGAGCCGTCGCGACCCTCGTCAGGACCTTCGGCAGCTACCCGCGCATCGCGAGCTGAGCGGGCGCCCGGCCGACCCGCCAGCAGCGGCGGCGCGCCCGGCCGGCGGCCGACGCGCCCTGTCGGGTCAGTGGCTGACGGACTTCTTCATCGTCTTCGCCTCGGCGATCCAGCCGGCCACCGTCGCCTCGGACGGCACGCGCCGAACCGTGTTCGGGCGGGCCGCGTCGAGCTCCTGGAACGTCTGGGCGAGGTTCGCGGCGTTGCGCTGTGCGAGCTCCGCCGGTGAGTCCACCCCGGCCGCCTCGAGGAGCTCCGCGAATTCCGGCCCCACCCCGTCGAGCCGCATGAGGTCGACGTGGTTGGCCCACTTGAGGAGCTGGGCCGCGGAGATCCCGGTGGCCGCCGCGAGGCGATCCCGCCCGCTCGAGGAACCAGCCTGGTCGAGGAAGTCGTCGGTCGACTTCACGCCCGCCTCGGCGAGCTTCTCTGCGAACGTCCGGCCGATGCCTTCGACGTCTTCGATGCGCATCCCGATCCTCCCGACTCCCGGCTTCCGCAGGGGAGCCGGCACCTTCGCAGCGCAGGCCCGGCGGGCCGAGGCGCGATGATACGCTCGCCGCCCGCCAGCCCCGAAACCCCTCTCCAGACGGAGCCAACCACGTGGACAAGGCCTTCAGCGCCGAGATGCTCGAGGGCTACAAGCTCGACGAGCCGTCGATCACGCTCGGCGCGCCCCTGCTCGACGACGAGGTCCTGAAGGAGGCCCGCGTCCAGGTCGCGCTGTCGAGGATCAACCGCCACGGCCTGATCGCGGGCGCCACGGGCACCGGCAAGACCAAGACCCTCCAGCTGATCGCAGGCCAGCTCTCGGCCCTCGGCGTCCCGGTCTTCGCGGTCGACGTGAAGGGCGACCTCTCCGGGATCGGCGCGCCGGGCGACGGCGCGGACCCGAAGGTGGTCCAGCGCTGCGAATCGCTCGGATGGACGTTCCAGGCGGCCGGGCACCCGCTGGAGGTCCTGTCCCTCTCCGGCAAGACCGGGGCCCACGTCCGCGCCAGCGTCTCGAGCTTCGGTCCGCTGCTGCTCGGCAAGGTCCTCGATCTCAACGAGACCCAGACCTCGATCCTCTCGCTCGTCTTCCGCTACTGCGACGACCAGCACCTGCCACTGCTCGACCTCGCTGATCTCCGCACGACCCTCAAGTTCCTCGGCTCGGACGACGGCAAGGCGGTCCTGGATGACCTCGGCGGGATCAGCCCGGCTTCGCTCGGCGTGATCCTCCGGGCGATCGTGACGATCGAGGAGGAGGGCGCGGACATCTTCTTCGGCGAGCCCGAGTTCGACGTGAACGAGCTCCTTAGGACCTCGCTCGACGGCCGCGGCGTGGTGACCCTCCTCGAGGTCGCCGACGTCATGGACAAGCCGCGCCTGTTCTCGACCTTCGTCCTGTGGATGCTCGCGCAGCTGTACGAGAGCCTGCCCGAGGTCGGCGACATCCCGAAGCCGAAGCTCGCCTTCTTCTTCGACGAGGCCCACCTGCTCTTCGACGACGCGTCGGAGGCGCTGCTCGAGCAGATCGAGCGAACGGCCCGGCTGATCCGCTCGAAGGGTGTCGGCGTGTACTTCGTCACCCAGGCGCCGACCGACGTCCCGTCGTCGGTGCTCTCGCAGCTCGGCAACCGGATCCAGCACGCGCTCCGAGCGTTCACACCGGACGACGCCGATGCGCTGCGGAAGACCGCGCGGACCTTCCCGGTCACGGAGCACTATGACGTCGAGCGGACGATCACCTCGCTCGGCATCGGCGAGGCGCTCGTGACGGTGCTCTCGCCCAAGGGCGTTCCCACGCCGCTCGCCGCGACCCGGCTGATCCCGCCGGATTCGCGCATGGCCCCGCTCTCGGAGCAGGAGCTCGCCCAGGTCGTCGCCTCTTCACCGCTCCAGGCGAAGTACGGGACGACGGTCGACCGCGAGAGCGCCCACGAGATCATCACCGCGCGGCTGGCCGCGGCGCACGACGCGGCCCTCGCCGCCGCCGGGGCCGCGGGGACGGCCGCCCCCGGCGCGACCGGCACCGCGATCCCCGGCGGGATGACCCAGTCGCAGTACGAGCGCGAGATCCGCCGCCAGGCGACGCAGGCCGAGAAGGACCGCCAGCGCGAGCTCCGTGAGGCGGAGCGCGAGCGCAAGGCCCAGGCGCGTGAGGCCAAGGCTGCGGAGCGCCAGCGCCAGCGCACGATCGAGACCGGGCTCCGGACCGTGGGCCGGGTCGCCACGTCGAGCGTCGGGCAGTCGATCCTGCGGGGGGTCTTCGGGACGATCTTCGGGGGCAAGCGCTGACCGAGCGCCGGCAAGACCCGATCGGGCTCGCAGCGGCCCCCCGCGCTAGATCCAGCGGCGCAGGCGTGCCGCGACGACGATGAGCACGGCCAGCAGCGCCAGCGCTCCGACGACCATCCAGAAGCTCAGCGGGTCGTCCTTGTCCAGCGGAACGACGACGTTCATGCCCATCAGCCCG
>JAICVI010000118.1 GCA_025935415.1 Chloroflexota bacterium | reverse complement strand
GCAGCCCTCGAGGTGATGGTCGAGCTTCTCCCGAGATCCCGCGGAGCCGCCTTCGAGCGCGCCGCCAGCCAGGCGCATGCCGCGCTCGCCGAACGCGTCGTCGCCTGGATCACGTCGGTCGACGGCTGGGTCGTGCGACCCGAGGTCTCCTTCTCGCGATTCGGCGAGCGCGGCGTGATCGACATCCTCGCATGGCACGCTGCGACGCGGTCGCTCCTCGTCATCGAGCTCAAGACCGAGATCGTGGACGTGGGTGAGCTGCTCGGGACGCTCGATCGGAAGCTTCGGAACGGCATGGAGGTCGCGATCGGCCTCGGGTGGTCAGCGATGTCCGTGTCCGGGCTGCTCGTCGTCGCGGAAAGCGACGTGAATCGTCGGCGTGTCGCGGAGCATCGGGCGACGTTCCAGGCCTCGTTTCCGGACCGGATCATCGGGCTGCGAGCGTGGCTTGCCGCACCCGTCGGGACGGTCCGAGCCCTGATGTTTTTCGCTAACCGTCATCCCCGGACAGCTAACGACCGCCTCACCGCGGTCCGCCGCGTCAGGAAGGGATCGAAACCGGCGGTGCGGCGCGGCCGCGGTTCGATCCACGCGTGAACGCGCGCTCGATGCGGTGCGCAGCGCCCGCAATCGGCGCTGAAAGCGGTGCGCATCGGCCGCGTATGTCGGTAGCTGTCCGTCCGTGAGAGTTAGAGGATTTCTGCCGCCTTCCCGCCGCGCCCAGGCCCGGCGCTGGTTGCATATGGGTTGTTCGCGGGCCCGGGCCCCGGCGCTACCGCCGGCTCGGGCCGGACGCCATCGCGGCTCGGGCGCGTCCGCCGGGCCGGGGCGCGGCCGCGATCGCCGGCCGGGGCGCGGAGCGGGCACCTGCCTGCGAGACGCCCGTGCGAAACGCCCGTGCGAGATGCCTGCGAGCCGCCCGTGCGAAACGTCGGTGCGAGACCCCTGCGAGCCGCCCGTGCGAGACGCCTGCGAGCCGCCCGTGCGAGACGCCTGCGAGCCGCCCGTGCGAAACGTCGGTGCGAGCCGCCCGTGCGAAACGTCGGTGCGAGACCCGTGCGAGACCCGTGCGAGCGCGCGCTGACGGCGGGAACCCCCGCGCGAGGAGCGGGTTACAGCCCGCTGTAGGCGTGCAGCCCGGTGAACCAGAGCGAGCCGGAGTAGGTCACGAGGACCATCGCGAACCCGACCACGAGCAGGAGCGCCGCCGGGCGGCCGGCCCAGGCGCGCTGGTTGCGAGCGTGGAGGTAGATCGCGTAGACGAGCCAGGTCACGAGCGCCGCCGTCTCCTTCGGGTCCCAGCCCCAGTAGCGCGACCAGGCGATCGAGGCCCACCACGACCCGAGGATGATCATCGTCGCGAAGATCGGGAACCCGATGATCACCGCGCGATACGCCACCTGGTCGAGCACGCGGTGCGACGGCAGCCACGCGAACCGGTCCTCCCGGCCCTGGACCAGGTACGCGACCCCTGCCGCGAACGAGGTCGCGAAGATCCCGTAGGCGAGCATCGCCAGCCCGACGTGGATCGTGAGCAGCGGCGGGTTCTGGAGGGCGGGCACGAGGGCGTTGATGTCGTGGGGGAGCGACGACGCGTACAGGGCCAGCGTGAGCGACACGCCGACCGGGATGAAGGCGATCGACTGGATCGGGTAGCGGCGGCTCAGCACCAGGTACCCGAACAGGATCGAGGTCGCGAAGGCCTCGGAGAACTCGAACAGGTTGCCCCACGGGCCGCGCCCGACGATCACGGCGCGGACGACCATCGAGCCGACGAGGATCCCGAATGCGATCGCGGTGAGCCAGCGGGCCGCCCTCGAGAGCGGCGAGGGCGCGGCGAAGTCCGCCGGACCCGCGGCCGCCGTCGCGACGCGAGTCTGCACGAATGAGCCGGTCGCGACGCCCGCCCAGGCCGGCTTCACGGGGCCCGCGACGAACGCCGACGCAGCGCCCGCCGCAGCCGCGAGCGCCCTGCGCCCGTTGGCGAGGAGCACGGCGTGGCCGACGCTCGCAGCGAAGGCGAAGACGAGCACGATCGTGCCGAGCGCAAAGAGTGCCTGTGTCAGGAATGCGAGGTCCATGTCGGCTCCGTGGTCAGGCTGCGGCGGCTCCACCGGGCGGCGGTCCGGCCGGTCGGAGCGCAGGGACGGTGTGATCGATCTTGAGGACGAGGCCGCAGTTGCCGCAGGTGTCGATGTAGGCCGGGCGGCCGGTCTCGCACTTGGGGCAGATCACGGCGAGGTCGCGCTTGTCGATCTCGCAGCGCGTCTCACCGGACGGATAGATGAGCTCGTGAACCGGACAGTACGGCTCCCCGAGCGGGTAGACCGGGCGGCCGTCGACGATGCGCGCGGGTTGGGGGGCCGGCGCGCTGTACGGGATCCGCGAGCGGGGCTTGCCGGCGAAATACAGAAACCATCCGAGGGCCAGGAGCGACAGCAGGGGACCGGCAACGCCGATGAGCAGGAAGACCGGGAAGAGGTCGACGAGGGACTTCCACTCGGGAAGGATGATCGGCGTCAGGAAGTTGATGAGGCCCTGGAAGATCTGGCCGATCGCGTCGAACACGCCGAAATCCTAGCCCTTCGAGTCACGTGGCGCGTCGGGTCGCGCGTCGGGTCGCGCGCCGGAGGCGGTCGGTCGGACGCGCGGAGGACGCCCCTGCCCGACGCCCGTTCCGGCGCCGCCTCGGCCCATGGCCCCGCGGATGCGATCGGCGATCCATGCCGTGCCCTCCACCCGGATGCCGTTGCGCCGGGCGTGGTCGCGGACCTGGCGATCGTCCGTGACCACGACGAGGGACCAGGCGTCCACGGGACCGAGCTCCCGGAACGCCTCCGAGACGCGATTCCCGATGACGTCGTCCGCGGTCATGCCCTTGCTGAACACGACCGCGAGCCCTGGCGCGACGCGACCCTGGGGGCCGCGGCTCGGGTGGCCGTCGAGGATGAGCTCGACCTGGGTTGCGCGCGAGAAGGCGGCACGCAGCTGGGCGACGAGCGCGGCGGTGGGCAGTGACGACCCGAGCTCGCGAGCGAGCGCGTGCTGGACGTTTCGTCCGTCGACCAGGACGCGCACGGGCTCGGGCCCGCGGGCGATCCCCCCGGGTCCCCGGGCGATGCCTGCAGGTCCCTTGGGCGCGGCCGAGAAGGTGCCGCCACTCCCGCGAGATTCGGGCGCGATCGATCGGAGGGCCGCCCCGGGCCGCGAGCGCCTGCGCGGCGGCATCAGGACCAGCGTGGCAGCGGTGCGAGGTGCTCCACGAGCAGGTCCGCGAGCAGGTCCGGCTCCTCCATCCCGATGATGTGCGCGACCTCGGGCAGCCGCTCGATCCGCGCCCCCGGCACGCGCTCCGCCAGGACTTCCGCTGACGATCGCGTGCCGCTGGTGTCGAGGCCGCCGATCACGACCAGCGTCGGAACCGCGACGGTCTCCAGCCGCTCGATGGCGGGTGGGTCGGGCCGCTTGAACGAGCCATACACGCGCCCTGGCTCGAGGAGCTCGCGGTCCATCGCCTTCATCGACGCCCGGACCACCGGATCGACCCGCGTCACCGGCTCGACCGTGCCGTTCCGCCAGCCGTCCATCCAGATGCGCGTGTCCAGCTCCGCAGCGAGGTCCCAGTCGCCCGCGTCCTCGGCCTCGCCCTCCGCGGTGAAGAGCGCGTCCTCGTCGTCGGTGGGCTCCTTGTCGTAGCCACCGATCCCGCCGCCGACCCAGGCATAGGCAACGAACCGCTCGGGAGACTCGAGCACGGCATCGAGCGAGAACGCGGCGCCCATCGAGTTGCCCGCGATGGCGGCCTGCCCGACACCGAAGTGATCGAGCACGGCGACGACGTCGGCGTGCGGCTCGTACTCGACCTCGTCCGTCGTGGACTCGCCGAACCCGCGCATGTCGTAGCGGATCGCGCGATATCCGGCTTCGACGAGGCGGGGCACGACGCCGTTCCAGCTGCGCCGATTTACCACGGCGGAATGGACGAGCAGCACCGGCGGCCCCGAGCCCTCGTCCTGGGCGGCGAGGCGCCCCCCGGGGACGTCGATCCAGATGGTCTGCGAGGTCGTGGAGTCGTAGTCGAAGGCGGTCGGCATCCGGCGATCCTAGCGCGAGGCCGTTGGCCGCTAGCATCGCTGCGATGTCCCTGCTCCTCCTGGTCGACCTCGATGGCGTCGTGTACCGCGGCGACGATCCCGTTCCAGGCGTCGCCGAGCTGCTCATGCAGCGAGCGAACGCCGGCGACGACGTCGTCTACGTCACGAACAACTCGATGCACTACCGCGCCGACTACGTGCGCCGGCTCACCGACCTCGGCGCGCCCGTCGCGTCCGATCGGATCGTCAGCGCGCCCCGCGCGACGGCGCTGTACCTCCGGGAGCACCACCCCGAGGTTCGCCGCGTGCTCGCGGTCGGTGCGGGCGGGCTCGATCGCGAGCTGCGCGACGTCGGGCTCGAGGTCGTCAACTCGGGCTTCGCGGCCGAGCGGATGGCCAAGGAGGGCATCGACGGCGTCGCCGCCTCGGGCGGCGCCGAGGCGGTCGTCGCCGGCGTCGATCCCCAGATGACCTACATGCGGATCGCGGCGGCCGCCGACTGCGTCCGGGCCGGCGCCCTGTTCATCGCGACCAACCGGGATCCCGTCTACCCGGTCGAGGTCGGCCGGCTCCGGCCGGGAGCTGGCAGCATCGTCGCGGCGATCGAGGTCGCGTCCTCCGTGGCGCCGACGACCATCGGCAAGCCCGAGCCCCTGCTGATGGAAGCCGCGGCGCATGCCGTGGGTCGAGACCCGAAGGAGGGCATCGTCATCGGCGACGGGATCCTGACGGACATCGCCGCCGCTCGCGCCGTGGGCGCGCGGTCGATCCTGATGCTCACCGGCGTGACCACCGGCGCCGCGCTGGAGGCGCTGCCCTCATCCGATCGGCCGACGAAGGTTGCCGGCGACGCGAACGAGCTGGCGCAGGTCCTGAACGAGCTCGCGGGCGAGCGCTAGTCCCGCTCGCCCGAGCTACGTCGCGCGTTCGGCCTCGGCGCTCGCGACTTCCGTGGACTCCGCCGCGGCTGCTCCCGGTGACCGGCTCGATCGACCCGACCAGACGCCGGCGGCGTAGTCGTCGACCATGGCGAGCAGCGGCGCCGCGCGAAGTCGCTCGAAGATCGAGCGCGCCTCGCCCAGCCAGCCGGCGACGTCGGCATCGTCGGACCCGATCGTGGCAGCGGCCACGAGCGCGAGCAGGGCCTCGTCGTAGACCAGGCCGAGATCGCCGTAACGCGCCCAGGCGTCCCGATACGCGGCCATCGCCGCGTCCCTGTCGCCCTCGATCGCGGTGACGCCGGCACGAATGACCGAGAGATCGGTCTCGATTGCCCGGCCACGCGTTCCGAGGGCCCCGAGCCGCTCCAGGACGTCCTTCGCCAGCGCAGCGTCCAGCCCCAGCACGGCTGCCACGCCCGCTCTCGGGAGCGCGTACGGCGCATTGAGGTCGCTGCCGTCCGCGAAGATCACGAACTCACGCGCCGCGTCGACGAACCGGCCCTCGGTCAACGCGATCATTCCCCGGAGGTCGTGGATCGCCGCGTCCATGTCCGCGTCGCCAAGTGCCTCCGTCCGGACCCTGAGCGATTCGACCTCCTCTGGCGTCAACGTGCCGCGGAGCGTCTGGAAGATCGCGCGGACATGCTCGAGGAACAGGTCCGTGACGTTGCGGTCCTCGTCCCGAATCGCCCGGTCGAGCTCGCCCACGACCCAGTCCCAGTCGCCGGTCCGGCGAATGTCCTCGGCCGTGTTGCCGAGGTTGATCGTCTCGCGGCCGCGATGCCCGGTCCGCCGCGCCTGCTCGATGATCCGGCGCTCGACCTCGACGGTCGCCCGTGGATCGTCGAGCGCGAGGAGGTTGGAGAGCGTGGAGTCCGCGAGGTCCACCTCGGGCTGGAGCCCGAGCTGTTCGGCGAGCCGCCGGGAGCCCTCGAGCAGCGCGATCGCCTCCCAGAGGCGGCCCTGGAACTGGGCGATCATGCCCTTCATCCGAAGCAGCCGGACGGCGAGGTCGCCGTAGCCCAGGCGCTCGGCGATGGCCAGGGTCCGATCGGCCTGCTGCTGCGCCTCCTCGTAGTGGCGCGTGAACATCAGGCTGCCGGCCCAGCCGGCGCGGAGCCGGAGCACGTTGGGGTCCGTCTCCATGTCGTCGAACTGCGGCAGCAGCTCGCGACCGAGCGCGACCGCCTTGTCCCGCTCACGGGACTGGTCGAGGGCCTCGCCCTGCAGCAGGATTGCCATCGCCAGGCCGGACCGATCGCCCATGCGCTCGCGGATCTCGCGCAGCTCCGGCACCAGGTCGAGTGCCGGCGCATAGAGCGCCGCGTCGATCGCGCTCCGGATCGTGCGTTCGAGGATCGCGGCGCGGTCGGCGTCGTCCGCTTCGACCTCCAGGGCCTGGGCGAGGAAGGTGACCGCCTGGCGCGGGCTGCCCAGCGCGAGCGCCCGATCCGCCGCCGCCTTCAGCGCGATTCGCGCCTGGGTCGCCAGCGCCTTGGCCTCGTCGCCGGCGGGCGTCGCCTGATAGGCGGCGAGGTAGTGGGCGGCGAGCGCGCCGGCCAGCTCGTCGTCGCCGATCGACTCGAAGAAGCGCGCGGCGGCGAGGTGCCGCGAGCGGCGATCGCGGAGCGACAGCGTCGAGTACGCGACCTCCCGAATGAGCGCCTGGACGAAGTGGTACTGGCCGCGCTCCGGCGATCTCGGGTCGATCTCCTCCAGGAGGAGGTCGGAGCGGACGAGGACCCGCAATCGAGCCGTCAGCACCGCCGCCTCGAGCCCCGAGACCGCGCCGAGCCCTGCGGGCGTGAAGCTCTGGCCGAGGACGGCGGCGTCCTGGATGAGCGACCGCTCCGCCGGATCCAGGCCGTCGAGGCGCGCCGCGATCAGGGCGTGGAGGGTGTCCGGCACGGCCAGCTCACCGAGCTCGCCGACAGGGGCATAGCCGCCGTCCTCGCGCGGCTCGAGGCGGCCGTCGGCCACGAGCATCCGGATCGTCTCCACGGCGTAGAGCGGGATGCCCTCGGCACGCGCCACGATGGAGCGGACGGCGGCCTCCGGCAGGCCCGGCACGAAGCCGGCAAGCAGCTGCCGCATGGCGTCATCGTCGAGCGGCTCGAGGTCGAGCGCGAGGAAGTTCCGCCGGCCGGCGCCCCAGTCGGGCCGGCGCTCCAGGAGCTCCGGCCGTGCCAGCGTGACGATGAGGATCGGCAGCCCGCGGCTCCACTCGAGGAGGTGATCGATGAAGTCCAGCAGGCCGGGGTCGGCCCAGTGCAGGTCTTCGAAGAGGAGGATCACGAGCTGTTGCTCCGCCATCCGCTCGAAGAACAGGCGCCACGCGCCGAAGAGTTCGCCGCCGCCGCCGCCGGGCGCTTCGGCGACACCCAGCAGCGCACCGAGCGCCCGCTCCACGCGGTCGCGATCGCCGGGATCGGTGATGTAGCGCGCAACGACCGTGCCGAGCTTGGCGCGGGTGGCGGCTGGATCGTCGAGCTCGGAGATCTCGGCGCGAGCGCGAATCATCTCGCCGAGCGCCCAGAAGGTGATGCCCTCGCCGTAGGCCGGTGAGCGACCCTCGTGCCAGAAGACCGTCTCCGCGACGCCGTCGAGGTACTTCTTCAGCTCCCACGCGAGGCGGCTCTTGCCGATCCCGCCCTGGCCGGTGATGGAGACGAGGCGGATGCGCTTCTCGCGCGCGGTCGTATGCGAGAGGTCCTTGAGGAGCCGCAGCTCCGCGTCGCGCCCCACGAACGGCGCCTCGAGCCGATCGCCGCG
>JAICVI010000221.1 GCA_025935415.1 Chloroflexota bacterium | reverse complement strand
TGCGGCGGGCCATGAACCCGTTGTCCCAGACCTCCTGTGCCTCGCCAGCGGTGACGATCGCCCTGCCGGCGCGCGCCTGATGGTCCTCGAGGTCATCGGGAGTAGCGCCGTAGGTCGGCACTCAGGGAGGATACCACAATGCGTCATACGCACTATGATGTTGTCGCCTCGTGAGACGGACGTGTGGACCATCCGCGATCACAGGTCGAGGGTCGGCGGAGACGACGATGCGCTCCCGCCCGGCGATGCATGCTGGAAGGTCGAGGCGAGGCCGTGCCCGGTGGCAACCGCCGTCCCGATCCGTCAGACGATCAGGCCCGTTCGCGGATCCGCCTGGACCGCGAGCGAGTAGAAGCGTCGGTGGGCGGACCGGCGCGCTCCGGCAGCATGCGGGATTCCTCGGCCATCTTGATGCGCTCGAGGATGCCCGGAATTGCCGTCTCGTAGATCCGCGTCAGCTCTGCCGGCGCATACTGGCGCGCCGCGCCCGCCTTTGCTCCGAATGCGCTGCTCTTCGTGGCGAGCCACTCGAAGTTCACGAAGATCGTCGGATCCAGACGATCCTCCCGAAGGCTGCGAACCGACCCACGCACAGCCGTCCACCACATCGCAGCCGTCCCACCGAAGGTCTCGTCGAAGACTCGCTGGTTGATGTGGCCCCCGCGGACGAGGCTCGAAACCGTCTCCCAGTAGTTCCCGACGAGGCTCAGCGCTCCCTCGGGCGCCACCTCCTCGGCGACGACGGCGCGAGCGATGGTGAGCCGAGCTCGGAGCATCGGCTCGGCGTCCCACTCGGCCGACATCCGGTTCAGCTGCTCGAACGCGTTCGCCGCGCGCTGGAGCCGGAACTGGTAGTAGATGCCGATCAAGGTCGCGGCGACGACCACGAACTGGGCCATGATCCAGAACCACTCCGACCCCGGCCCCCAGAAGACGATCGGCTCAGCGCTCACGACGATCACGCTCCGCGTTGCTCACTCGATCCCCGGCGGTGCTGAGTATGCGTTTCCGGCACATCACTTTTCGGCGTATCGGCTTGCGCGTTGGGTCGGCGGCTTCGAGAACACGGCGCCGCCGAAGGCGGGCCTCGAGATGATGTCGAGGTAGGCCGGATGCACGGAGTCGCCGCCTGCAGGCACGTTCCTCCGGCGCATAATCCCGGGCGTGCCCATCGATCTCCGAGAACGGCTGCTCGAGGTCCCAGGTGCGGACTCGCATGATGCGTTAGGGCTCGATCACGACGCGCTCGTCGCGCGGCTCCCTTCGGAGGTTGGTCCGGGCCTCGGCGGGTCCTCGCTCCGGTTCTGATCGCTCGCCGGAGTGGCCGACATCGAGTTGGATCCGGGCTCGGCGCCGCAGTCGACGCCTGCGACGCCGGGTGCCCCGTCGCCGTTGCCCCGGCCGATGAAGCCGTGGGCGAAAACGGGGCCCGAAGGCCCGTGGGACGTGATCGTGATCGGTTCCGGGATGGGTGGCATGAGCGCAGCAGCGATGCTAAGCCGCGTCGGTCGCCGCGTTCTCGTCGTCGAACAGCACTTCGTCCCGGGTGGGTTCACGCACACGTTCCATCGGAACGGCTACAGCTGGGACGTCGGCGTCCACGCCATCGGCGAGGTCACGCCTGCGGACCCAAGTGGTCGGCTGCTCGACGATCTCGCCCGCGGCCGCCTCGAGTGGGCGCCGCTGGGTTCGGTCTACGACACGTTCCGTTTCCCGGGCGGCGTCGCGATGGACTTCCCCGACTCGGAGCGGGAGCTCCGCGAGCGCCTGCTGGAGCTCGAGCCGACCGAGCGTGCCGGCATCGACCGGTACCTCGAACGCGTCCGGCAAGACGCGCAAGCGATGCGGCGGTTCTACCAGGCGAGAACGGCGCCGGCGGCCATCGGCGGGCTTGTCGAGCGGCTCGTGGCCAAGCGGGCGCTCGCGGCGATCGACACGACCCTGCAATCCGTCCTGGAGGAGACCACGCAATCGGAGCGTCTCCGCAGCGTCCTCAGCGCGCAATGGGGCTACCACGGGGCGACGCCGAGTCGGGCCTCTTGGGCGATGCACGCGCTCGTCGCCCGACACTTCCTGGAGGGCGCGTGGTACCCGGTCGGTGGGGCCGGCTCGATCGGTGCGGCGCTGCTGTCGACGGTCGCCGACGCGGGTGGCTGGACGAGGATCTCTTCGCCGGTCAAGGAAATCGTTGTCGAACGGGGTCGGGCCGTCGGCGTGCGCCTCGACTCCGGCGAGGAGATCCGCGCGACGGCGATCGTGAGCGCGGTAGGTGTCGGGGCGACCGTCAGGCGGCTCCTGCCGGAGCCGCATCGCTCCTCCGCTTGGGCGCAGTCCGTCGTCGCGCTCCCACCCGGCCCGGCGCACGTCTGCCTGTATCTCGGCTTTCGCGGCGACATCCGTGCCGCCGGCGCAAGCGCCGCGAACCAGTGGCTCTATGAGACGTGGGACATGGAACGGGCGGCCTGGGACGTGGACGAGCGGGGCCCGGTCGGCCGATCGCCGGTCCTCTACGCGAGCTTTCCGTCACTCAAGGACCCGAGTCATGAACCCGGCCCCGAGCAACGCCATACCGGGGAGGTGGTGACGTTCGTGCCGTGGAAGGCGTTCGAGCGCTGGCGCACCAGCCGCTGGCTCCGCCGTGGCGACGAGTACGAAGCGCTCAAGGCGAGGCTCACCGAGCAGCTGCTCGCCCAGTTCCTCGAGCACATGCCCGGACTGCGGCCGCTCGTCGATCACGTGGAGCTGTCGACGCCGCTCTCGACCGACTTCTTCACCCGCGCCGTCGACGGGTCCGTCTACGGCCTGGAGCCGACGCCCGCGCGCTTCCGAACCCGGTGGCTGCGACCTCGAAGCGCGATTCCGAGCCTCTTCTTCGCGGGCGGCGAGGTGGGATCCGTCGGCGTCATCGGCGCGATGACCGGGGGCATGCTCGCCGCAACGGCCGTGGCGCCGGGCGCCGCCCTCCCCTACCTCCGCAGGTTGCGCGCCTGACCTTGGGTTCGGTTCGTGCGGCGCCACCCGCGGGCCTTCGTCCTACGTGTTGTAGTCCTGGATCCGCTTGCCGTGGCTGCGGTCGAGGAGCGCGGGCATCCGCTCACTAATCTCGCGGACGACAGCGTCGACATCAATCGTCAGGAGCTCGCGGTCGCGCATGAGGAAGGCCGTTGACGATCGTCGTGCGGACGTCCGAGGAGCGCGCGCTGTGCACGAGCGTCGCGGCGAGGTCGTGGATCGGCTGGGTGTGCGGGCCGGTCAGGTCGATC
>JAICVI010000012.1 GCA_025935415.1 Chloroflexota bacterium | reverse complement strand
GGTGAGGACGGGGCCTGACCCAGCGTTGTGCGCGCGACACTGGTGAGGGCGGCGATCAGCCCGGAGTCGGTGTTGAGGGCGCGGATCCGTCCGAACTCGAGCCCATGGAGCTCTGCCTGCTCTCGGGCACCGATGTCGACGTCATAGAGGAGCTCGAGGTGGTCGGCGAGGAACTGGACCGGAACGACGAGCACCGATCGGCGGCCCGCCGTTGCCAGCTGCGGCACGACATCGGCAAGGTCCGGCGTCATCCACTCGCCTGGCTCGTGCCCCGCGCTTTGCCAGCAGAATTGCCATCTGTCCGTCGGTATCCCAGCTTCCGTGGCCACGGCTTCGGCCGTGTCCCGGAGCTGCGCCAGGTAGGCGGGCTCGTCGTCGGCAACCCGTTTCGGGAGGCTGTGAGCGGTCATCAATACCGCCACGTCGTTCCGCCGGTCCGCCGGCATCCTCTCGAGGGCGTCTCGGATTCGCGTCGCCAGGGCCGAGACAAACCGCGGCTCGAGGTGCCATGCGCCAGCGACATCGACATGGGGCGCGCGGCGGCCGAGCTCAGGAAGCGCGTCCTCGATCGACCGGGCGTAACCGCCCATCAGCAGCGGCGAAAACTGCGGCGAAAGCACGATGGCCGCGACGCGAGACACGCCCAGCTCGGCCAGGTCGCGCAGCCCGCGGCCGATCGATGGCTCCGAGAACCGCATGCCGATCGCGACGGGCCAACCGACTGCGCCTGACAGCGCTGCCGCTTGCGCCCGGGTGATGTCGATCAGCGGCGAGCCGCCGATGACGCGGTAGCGCCGGGTGAACTCGTCGATGAGCTCCGGCTCTGGCTCGCGCCCACCGCGGACGCGCGCGAGGTAGGCGCCGATATCGTCGCGCTCCAGGGACTCGGGCGAGCCGTACGTCATCAGCAGCACGCCCGGCTTCTCGACGGAACTCATGCCACGGCCGCGGGGACGAGCGTGCGAGCGGTCTCCTCGTGGACGAAGTCGACGAGACGCTTCAGGACCCCGGTGTCGGTCTGGGGCGACACGCCATGGCCGAGGTTGAAGACGTGCCCCACCCTTCCGTCAGCGTCCGCGAGAACCGCCCTGGCGCCGGCTTCCGTTGGTTCCCACCCTGCCACGATGCGCGTCGCGTCCAGGTTGCCCTGGATGCCGCGGTCGTATCCCACCCGTCGCCAGGCGTCCGCGAGCGAGACTCGATGATCGATGCCGATCACGTCGCCGCCTGCCTCGGCCATCAGCTCGAGCAGCGCTGTCGTGCCTGTCCCGAAATGGATCGTCGGAACGTCCTGGAGGGTCGAGAAGATACGCTCCACGTGAGGCTGCGCGAACGTGGCGTAATCGCTCGGGCCGAGCCCGCCGACCCAACTGTCGAAGACCTGGACAACCTCGGCGCCCGCCTCGAGCTGTGCCCGCAGGTATGACGCGACCATCGCCGACAGACGCTCCATGAGCTCATGCCAGGCGGCCGGCTCGCGATACATGAACGCTTTCGCCGTGGCGAAGTCGCGCGAAGGGCGGCCCTCGATCAGGTAGCAGGCCAGCGTGAACGGCGCGCCCGAAAAGCCGATGACGCCAGCCGAGCCGTCGAGCTCTCGCCTGACGAGTCGGATCGCGTCGAGCGTGAACGAGACAGCGGCTGGATCGAAGGGACGCAGGGCCTCGACGTCGGCGCGTGACCGGATCGGCCGCTCGATGATCGGACCGATCTCGGGCTCGATCCGGAGGTCGACGCCCATGGGCTCGAGCGGCAGCATGATGTCGGCGAACATCACGGCTGCGTCGACGCCGAGCTCACGGACGGGCATGAGGGTGACCTCGGCGCAGAGCTCCGGCGTCTTTGCGAGCTCGAGGATCCCGTAGTGCTCGCGCAGCTTTCGATACGCGGCGAATGAGCGGCCCGCCTGTCGCATGAACCAGACGGGCGTCGCGTCTGTGGGCTCGTGGCGGCACGCGCGCAGGAATCGATCGTTCATGCGGCGAACGCGGTCCGCGCGGCCTCGAGCGTTGCCGCGATCTCGGCCGGCCCATGGGCCATCGACACGAACCATGCCTCGAACTGCGAGGGCGGCAAGAGGATGCCCTGATCGAGCATCGAGCCGAAGTAGCGCGCATACGCCTCGCGATCGGAGGCCAGCGCCTCGGTGGCGTCGATCGGGCGTGTCGGCCGGAAGAACACCGTCAGCAACGAACCGACCCGCGCGATCGCCACGTCGCGACCGGCGCTGGTCGCCGCATCGGCCAGTCCAGCCTCGAACGCTGCAGCCGTGGCCTCCAGGGCGGCGTACCGTCCGGCCTCGAGCTCCTCGAGGGTCGCGATCCCGGCCGCCATTGACAGCGGATGGCCCGACAGGGTGCCCGCCTGGTAGACCGGGTCAGCCGGCGCGACGAGGTTCATGAGGTCGGCTCGGCCACCGTAGGCACCAATCGGCATGCCCCCGCCGATGATCTTGCCGAGGGTCGTGAGGTCCGGTGTGACGCCGAACCGTTCCTGTGCCCCGCCCAATGCCAGGCGGAACCCGGTGATGACCTCGTCGAAGAGGAGAAGGGCGCCATTGGCGCGCGTGAGAGCCCTGAGGCTTTGCAGGTAATCGGGGACCGGCGGGACGACCCCGGCGTTCGCGATGACCGGTTCGACGATGACGGCCGCAATCTCGGCCGGGTGCGCAGCGAAGGCCGCCGAGACCGCGTCGACATCATTGAACGGGAGCACGATCGACGTCGCCGCCACGGCATGAGGGACGCCTGCGCTACCCGCGATCGCCTGCGTGGCGATGCCCGACCCGGCCTCGACCAGCAGCCCGTCGGAGTGGCCGTGGTAGGCGCCGGCGAACTTCACGATGAGGTCCCGGCCAGTCGCCGCCCGCGCCACGCGGATGGCGCTCATCACCGCCTCGGTCCCGGATGACGTGAAGCGCAGCCGCTCCACCGACGGCATGGCTCGCCGGATCGCCTCGCCGAGCTCGATCTCGAGCGAATTGGTCGCACCAAGTGCGAAGCCATTCCGCGAGGCGCGCGTGACCGCCTCGACGACCGCGGGATGCGCATGCCCGAGGATCGCCGGGCCCCAGGCACCGATGTAGTCGATATGGCGCCGACCATCGACGTCCCAGACGTGCGGCCCCTCGCCGCGTTCGAGGACGAGCGGCGGTCGTCCGACAGCCCGGAAGGCTCTGACGGGGCTGTTGACGCCGCCGGGAAACAGTCCCTCCGCGCGCTCGATGAGCGCGCTGCTCGCCGGGCGAAGCTCGGTTGGCGCCATCACGCCGCTCCCAGAAGCCGGAGGATCTCGGTCATCGGTCGCTGAATGCCGAGCAGGATCGGGCTGTCCCTGACGGTCGAGCGCCGACTCTCGGTCGATCGCAGCGCGCGCACGAGGTCACCGAAGGCGACGAGGTCGTCAGTCTCGTAGGCGACGACGAACTCCTGCGAGTCGAGGCCGAAGGAGTACGCCAACGCCTGACGGACCATCGGATACTCGTGCCCTACCCGCATGTGCTCGTTCATCACCCCCTGGCGTGCCTCCTTCGAGAGGAGGTACCACTCGGTGCTCTTCGTGAAGGGGTAGACGACGAGGTAGCGCGAGCGCTCGCCCGTGAACGGTGCCTGCTCCTGATCAGTGGGCTTGCGGACGTACTGCGACGGACCGATCCGGCCGATGAGCGAGTGGCGGACTGTCAGCCAGCGTCCGAGCCCGGTTCGCAGCAGCGCGGCGGCCGCCATCTCGAGGGCATCGACCGATGGCGCCATCCGCCAGAAGAGCAGATCGACGCCGGGCTCGAGGCCGATCGAGGAGTAGGTGACGCTGCGGACCCCTTCGGGTTCGGCAATGGCGACCGCTTCGCCGAAGTGTGATCCGTCGTCGTGGCGCTCCTCGTCCGTCCGGCGGCGCCAGGCCGGGTCGAGACCCAGGGCGAGCGCTTGGACATAGACCTGGTCGTCGGCGCTCACCGCTCCTCCCGCAGCCAGGCGGCGAGGTCCGCCGCTGCGTACGTGATGACGATCCCGGCGCCCGCCCGGACCATCGCCGTGACAGCCTCGGTCATCGCGCGCCGGCCGTCGAGCCAGCCGCGCTCCGACGCCGCGGCGATCATCGCGAACTCGCCGGAGACCTGGTATGCCGCGATCGGCAGGTCGAAACGCTGGCGAGCGGCGGCGATGAGGTCGAGACCCGGGAGCGCCGGCTTGACGAGCAGGACGTCAGCGCCCTCTGCGACGTCCAGCTCCATCTCCCGCAGGGCCTCGCGCCCGTTGGCGGGGTCCATCTGGTATCCCCGCCGGTCGCCGAAGGCGGGCGCGCTGTCGGCGGCTTCGCGGAACGGGCCGTAAAACGCCGAGGCGTGCTTCGAGGCGTAGGCCATGATCGGCGTCTGCCCGAAGCCCGCCCGGTCCAGCGCGGCCCGGATGGCGCCAACCTGGCCGTCGATCATCGCGCTCGGCGCGACGATGTCGGCGCCGGCGCGCGCCTGGGTGACCGCCGTTTCGGCAAGGCGGACGAGCGCCGCGTCGTTGTCGACCGAGCCGTCAGGAGCGAGTGGTCCGCAGTGGCCATGGTCGGTGTACTCGCACAGGCACGTGTCGGCGATCGTGACGAGCGGCAACTCCAACGCCCGGATCCGCCGGAAGGCGTCCTGGACGATCCCGTCGTCGGCGGATGCCTCGGAACCCAGCGGGTCCTTTGATTCGGGGAGGCCGAACAGGATGACCCCGCCGACGCCGAGCCCGGCGAGGCGCGCGGCTTCATCGGCAGCGAGATCCGGCGAAAGCCGGGCCTGGCCGGGCATCGATCCGATCGGGTCGCGTTGCTGTACGCCCGGCTGCACGAACAGTGGCGCGACGAGCATGGATGGTTGGATTCGGGTCTCCCGCACGAGCGCCCGCAATGCGGGAGTGCGGCGCAGCCGTCGGAGTCGGACGGGCAGCGAGGCAGAGGCAGCGCTCGGAAGGGAGGAGGGCCGTGCTTCGATATCGAGCGTCATGAGATCTCCCGTGGCACGGGGGCCAAGGCCTTTGCGGTGGCCGCGGCGAGGGCGGCGGAGTCCGGCGCCGGGGAGATGGCCATGACCCGGAACCCCGCGCGGCCTGCCTCGTTGGCGGTCTCCGGACCGATGCACACGCACGGCAGGGAAAGGACATCGATCGACTCGTCCCGGCCGAGCGCCACAAGGCCCCGGACAGTCGAGCCACTGGTGAACACCACGGCGGCGATCGGGCCGTCCGACATGGCCTGGCGGAGCAGCCCACGCGAGGCTTGTGGCGCCTCTCTCGTCCGGTACCCGATCACATCGTCGACCTCGGCCCCGCGTGCCCGAAGGCGGGCGGCCAGCCCCTGATCGGCAAGATCCCCGCGGACGATCAGAACGCGGTCAGCGGGACTCACGTCCAGCTCAGCCGCGAGCGCATCCGCGTTGCTCTGGCTGGGTTGAAAGTCGACCTCCAGCCCCCCGACCTCGAGGGCACGCCGGGTGGCCGACCCGATCGCCGCGAAGCGGGTCGCCGACGCGATCGCCGCGAAGCGGCTGCCCTCGAACGGCCTGAGGACGCGCTCCGCGGCTGCGAGGAGCGCGCGCGCCCCGTTCGCGCTGGTGATCACGACCCACGCGTAGGAGCCGAGGGCCCGGGCACCCGCGTCGAGGGCGCCGCCTCCCGGTTCGAGCTCGACCGCGATCGTTGGCACGGCGATCGCGTCGAGGCCAGCGCCCAGCAGCTCCGATACGAGCTCGCCTGCCTGCTTGTCCGCTCGCGTGGCGAGGACACGCGGAGGGAGGGTAGGCGGCCTGGCGTTCCGGTCGGTGGGGTTCTCGGTCACTGGATGCCGGCCCGCGTGTCGAGCTCGGCCGCGAGCTCACGGCCGATGTCCTCGCCCGATCCAACGGGACCGCGACGATGCCCGAATGCGGCCCGTGCGCCGTCCGGGCTCGCGTACGCCCCGAGCAGGTCGAGCTCGCCATCGACGATCGTGGCCAGGGCGCCAATCGGCGCTCGGCAGCCACCCCCGGATGCCGTGAGGAAGGCGCGCTCGGCCTCGACGCTGCTGCGCGCACCCGGCTCATCGATCGTGCTGGTGACCGCGAGCAATCTCAGGTCGTCGGCCCGAACCTGGACCGCGATCGCGCCCTGGCCGGGCGCGGGCGGAACCGTTTCCGGGTCCAGGCGCTCGGCGATCCGCCCACCCAGACCGAGCCGGTCGAGTCCGGCGCACGCCAGGACGAGGGCATCCGTCTCGCTGGCGTCGAGCCGGCGAAGCCGCGTGTCGACGTTGCCGTGGAGCGGATGAACGTTGAGATCGGGGCGCCGCGCAAGCACGAAACGCGTCCGTCGGGGACTGTCGGTCCCGACTCGAGAACCCGGCGGGAGGTCGGCCAGGGATCCCGCATGGATCTCACGCCGGACCACGAGGGCATCCCGAGGATCGGCACGCGGCAGATAGGCAGCGATGCGCAGGCGCCGATCCTCTTCGGTCGGGATGTCTTTGGCGCTGTGGACGGCGATGTCGACCTCGCCAGCGAGGAGCGCCGTCTCGATCGCCGCGACGAACGCTCCCTCGCCCCACGCCGTGTCAGGGCTGCGGCGGTCGCCCTCGGTCTCGATGATCACGACGCGGCCCTTGTGACCCGCCCTCCGCAACGCCTCGAGGACGAGCTTCGCCTGTGCCAGCGCCAACGCGCTGCCCCGCGAACCGATGGCGATCTCCGAGAGGCTCACAGGGCGAAGATGTCCCGGACGGCGTGCTCGGCACGACCGTCGGAGTCTCGACCGAGACGCTCGAGTGGCTCTCGCAGGAGACGTGCCGTGAGATGCCGGGTCATCTCTTCAATCACGTCTCGTGCCTCGGGTTCCAACGTCGGGAGGCGCCTCCAGAGCGTCGCCAGCTCCACCTCGCGTTCGCGCTCGGCGTGCTCGAAGAGCGCTTCGGCTGTGGCCCGCGTCTGGTGCCGCTCCAGCCAGGCGAGAAACTCCGTCGTCGAGCGCTTCACGAGCGCGTCGAGGCGCGCCGATGCGCCGTTCTCGAGCGCAGGGCTGACATCGAGGAGCGCGAGGGCGTCGACCGTGATGAGTCGCCTGCCGAGGACATCTGCGAGCCTCGAAGGCACGGCCGCGGGAACCGAAAGGTCGACGATGACCGCCGTGCTCGCTGCCAGTGCGTCGATCGTGGCGGCTCCAATCGACCATGGACCCCCGAGCGCGACGACGACGCCGGCGAAGCCGCCGATGCGCACGTCGGGATCGAGCGCCTCCACTCGGGCACCCGAGGAGGCGGCAAGCGCCTCGGCGCCCTCGGCGGAGCGGTTCGCCACGGCAACCGCTGCCCCCGCAGAGACTGCAGCCCTTGCCGCGAGGCGTCCCATTCGACCGGCGCCGACGATGAGGACATCACGACCCCGGATTGGCCCAGCCTGTTCTTCGATCGAGGCGAGGGCGACATCTGCGAGGGAGCGGGCTGGCCCGCGGCGCCAGGACCGTGCGCGACGCCCGGCATGCAGCGCCACTGCGAAGAGCCGCTCCAGGGTGGGATCCAGCGAGTCCGTGCGTCGGGCCGCGTCCACCGAGCTCCGCATCTGGTGGAGGATCTGATCTTCGCCGACGACCACGGAGTCGCGACCCACGGCGACGTCCATCGCGTGACCAACTGCCTTCTCACCTGTCAGCACCTGGCCGCCGGCAGGCATCGCCTTCGCGAGACCTTCAGCGTCGCTCGGGCTGGTGAAGTAACCCTCCACTCGGTGGCAGGTCTTCAGCGTCAGGGCCTTCCCGGGCAGCCCCCGCTCGAGGACTGCTGCGAATCGCTCGCGTTCGACGGCCGGAACCTGGCGGGCATGGACCAGGAGCGCGACGATGGATCCTGGCGAGCCGCCGCTCATCGGTCTCGGGCGTCGAGCGGGTCGGAGGAAGGCGCCCCTTGGAGGGCTCGGCCGCGCGTGCCTTCTGCCGCGCCATGTCCCGTCATCGTCGCCACGAGGAGGCGATCCATCGCACGTTCGGCAGCCTGGAGAAGGTCCGTGGTTTCGGCGGCGTCAAATCCCTGGCGCCGCGCCGCGACGGCAAGCTCGTGGTGGAAGGGCGCCCGGAATCGCAGGAACCCTTCGACGGTCTGGCTGAGCGATAGCCCGAGTCGTGCCGCGACGCGACCGTATTCGCTCGCCGAGCTCGAGGCCTCGTTCAGATGATGGGCCGCCGTGTCCGGCTGGGTGGCATCGAGGTATTGGAGGAGGCTCGCTGCGAGCACATGCCCCCGCTCCCGAAAGAGGATGCGCTGCTCGTCGGTGAGCGTCAGCACCCATGGGAGCTCCGCCGTGACCTCGCGGCTCGATCGCCGATAGGAGCGTGCTATCCGGCTCGGTGAGAGGGCGGCGCCGCCGATCGAGGGGCGGCGCGCCCGATCCGCCGGGAGGAGGTGCTGGAGGGCCGACCGCGAGAAGCGCCGGTGACCACCGGGGGTCGTGAACACGCGAAGGCGCCCGGCATCACTCCATCGACGAATCGTGGCCGTCGAGACGCCGAGCACCCGGCTGGCCTCCGAGAGGCCCACCCAGTCCGGGTCACGAGAGGACGAGCGAGTTGCCAAAATCTACTCAAATCTATGCGAATGGAGAGAACTCGCTCACGATAGCAGGTTCCCGTACGGAGGCACGCCATCGGGGTGGCCGCCTGGGAGTTGACGGGGCAGTAGATGCCTGGGAGTTGACAGACCCGGTGGATCAACGCATATTGATATAAATCAGCGTTGATCCTTCGGCCGCGGCCGATGGCGATGCACCCCGAAACCCCAGGCATCGGAGCGACTTTGGCCCCATCCCCCGCGCACATCCGCTCGACCATCGCGTCCGTCGTCGACCAGCCCGACGACCTGCGCGCGCTGCGGCTGATGCACAAGACCCTCGCGGACGTGAACCGGCTCCGGATCCTGCAGCGGCTCGCACAGGGGGAAGCGACGGTTTCCGAGCTCATCCAGCGCGTCGGCCTCAGCCAACCCCTGGTTTCCTGGCACATCGTCCGGCTCCGCGCTGCGGGCCTCATCACGACGCGTCGGGTCGGCCGGGAAACCGTGTCGAGGCTCGTCCCGGAGGCGTTCAAGGACTTCGCCGAGTACGAGCGCCGGGTCCTCGGGCTCGAGCATCGCGAGCAGACGGCGTCGTGAGCGGCTCCCTTGTCTCCTCGGCGACCCGTCGCCGCGTCCGCGACCTCGCGACGCCTGTGGCCACCGCGCTCGGTCGCCTCGGGCTCACGCCGAATGCCCTGACCCTCATCGGATTCGTCGGCACGTGCCTCGCCGCCGTGGCGGCGGCCCTTCAGTGGTGGCTCCTCGCGGGTGTCCTCGTGCTCGCATTCGGCATCTTCGACCTCTTCGACGGGACCCTGGCGCGGGCCACCGGCCAGGCCACGAAGCTCGGCGCCTTCCTCGACTCGACGTTCGACCGTGCCGGCGAGGCCATCACGTACCTCGGAATCGCGGCGGGCCTGCTGGCCTTCGGGTTCGGCTCCGGCGCGGTCATCGCGGGAGCGGCGATGGCGGCCGCGTTCATGGTGAGCTACGCGCGCGCCAAAGCGGAGAGCCTCGGCTTCGCGAGCGGCAGCGGCCTCGCCGCCGTCGGCCTGGCACCGCGCGAGGTCCGCATCGTCATCCTGACCGCGGGCCTCCTCGCCGCCGGCATCATCCCCGTGCACCCGATCGTCTGCGTGTCGGCGCCGTGCCAGCAACCGCTCGGCACCAACCTGCAGATCCTCATCGGGGCCCTCGTCCTCATCGCCGTCCTCGCGACGGTCACCACCATCCAGCGCATCGCCCACGTCCGCGCGCAGGCGAAGGAGGCCTGACCGGGCGCGCCAGCCCTCGCCGGAGGGCACCACCAACGAGCCGCGGGCGCCCTGATGCGCCCGCTGGCATCACGAAGCCACATCCATCCCCCATCCAGCGCACCGGCGCCAGCAACAGGAGCAGCAGCACATGGCATCGACCAACGGCAAGAACGGCAGCAGCAAGAACGGCAGCCATCCCGGGAACACCTGGGCAGGCGCCGGGCGTCGCGGCGACGGCAAAGTCCGTGTCGCGATCGTGGGCGTCGGCAACTGCGCGAGCAGCCTCGTGCAGGGCCGCTACTACTACGAGAACGCCAAGGAGGCGGACTTCGTCCCCGGGCTGATGCACGTCAACCTCGGCGGCTACCACGTCAAGGACATCGACTTCGTCGCCGCGTTCGACATCGACAAGAACAAGGTCGGCAAGGACCTGTCCGAGGCGATCTACACCAAGCCGAACAACACCTACGTCTTCCAGCAGGTCCCCAACCTCGGCGTCAAGGTCGAGCGCGGGATGACCCACGACGGCCTCGGCAAGTACCTCAGCCAGGTCATCGAGAAGGCCCCCGGCCCGACGGCCGACATCGTCTCCATCCTCAAGGAGCGCGAGGTCGACGTGATGGTCTCGTACCTGCCGGTCGGGTCCGAGCAGGCCACGAAGTGGTATGTCGAGCAGGCGCTCCAGGCGGGCGTCGCGTTCGTCAACGCCATCCCGGTGTTCATCGGGCGTGAGCCGTACTGGCAGCGCCGGTTCGCGGACGCGGGGCTCCCGGTCATCGGCGACGACATCAAGAGCCAGGTCGGCGCAACCATCGCGCATCGCGTGATGACCCGCCTGTTCATGGATCGCGGCGTCCGCCTCGATCGGACCTACCAGCTGAACTTCGGTGGCAACACCGACTTCCTGAACATGCTCGAGCGCGAGCGGCTCGAGTCCAAGAAGATCAGCAAGACGAACGCCGTCACCTCGATGCTCGACTACGAGCTCGACGAGGGCAACGTCCACGTCGGTCCCTCGGACCACGTGCCCTGGCTGCTCGACCGGAAGTGGTGCTACATCCGGATGGAGGGCACGACCTACGGCGACGTCCCGCTCAACGCGGAGCTCAAGCTCGAGGTCTGGGATTCCCCGAACTCGGCCGGTGTCATCACCGATGCCATCCGCTGCCTCAAGCTCGGCCTGGATCGTGGCCTGAAGGGCACCCTCGTGGCGCCGTCCAGCTACTTCATGAAGAGCCCGCCACAGCAGATCCACGACGACATCGCGTTCAACCGCGTCGAGGCGTTCATCCGCGGCGAGGACGACGAGACGCTCGTCGGGACCGAGGCGCCCCAGAAGCGCCAGCTCCGCAAGCTCGCGAGCCGCTCCGCCAGCGCGGCCGAGGTCGCGGCGAAGGTCTCTCCCGGCAAGGCGGCGGCCGGGGCGTGAGCCCCGACCAGCCCAAGCGCCTCGACGCGCCGCACAAGCGGCGCGAGCGGGGCCGCGGGCCGCGGCCGCTCGAGAAGGCCGCGATCGTCGCGTACCGCGCGGGCATGGGGCTCATGAGCCGCCTGCCCGTCGCGGTCGCGCGCTCGATCGTCAGCTTCCTGCTCCAGGCGTCGTTCTTCCTGGTGCCGCGGAAGCGCGGCTACGTGAACGACAACTTCGCCCACGTCCTCGGGCGGCCCGCGTCCAGCCTCGAGGTCAAGCGCAAGGCCTACGCGGCGTACCGCTCCTATGCGCGGTACGTCGTCGAGCTCATGCGCCTGCCCCGCCTCTCCAACGACCAGGCCATGGCCCTGGTGGACACCTCCACACTGCTCCCGCTCGAAGCCTTCTGGAAGTCCACCGGCAAGGGCATGATCCTGACCTCGGCGCACATCGGGAACCTCGAGGCGGTCGCCCGCGGCATCGCGCGACATGGCTGGCCGATCGCGGCCATTGCCGACGACACCAGCTTTCCAGAGCTCTTCGACCTGCTTCGGAAGCAGCGCAAGGCCTGGGGCGTCGACCTCATCCCGTGGCGGAACCTGCGCGAGCTCTTCGGCGTGCTGAAACGCAATGAGATCCTCGCGCTGATCATCGACTGGGGCTACCGGCCGGACGGCGTGCCGGTCCGGCTCTTCGGTGCGTGGACGACCCTTCCCGCCGGGCCTGCGATGCTGGCCGCGAAGACGGGCGCCCCGATCGTCCAGGTGGCGGTGCGTCGATCCGAGGACGGCAGGCGCTTCCTCGTGACCTACAGCGACCCGATCTGGGTCGCCTCGACCGACGACGCCGAGCTCCGCCGCGCGACCCAGGACGTCGCCGATGCGCTGGCCGCGACGATCGCCGCCGCGCCCGAGCAGTGGTACAGCTTCAAGCCGCTCTGGCCGTCCACCGAGGCGGAGCGGGCGGCGCTCGCGGCACGGGCCGGCTCGGACACGCCGCTCGGCACCACGGAGGGTTCCGGCGCGCTCGCGCCGGCCGGCTGATGGGCGGATCGCGGCGGCTCCGCGCCCGGGCCCTCGTCGCGGCCTCGTGGCTCGCCTGCCGGCTGCCGGAGCGCCCGCTCCTCGCCGCCGCGGACTTCGCGGGCGCCCTGTTCTATCGTCTCGCCCCAGCGCGCCGCCGCCGGGCCCGCCGCAACCTCCTCAGAATCGCACGCTGGCTGGCCGCGCACGAGACAGGGCCGGCCGCGGCACGCGCCGCCGCCGCGGATCCCAGGGCCCTCAGCGAGCTGGTCCGCGCGGCGTTCCGCAATCAGGCCCGCTACTACGTCCAGCTCGCGCGGGCGCCGATCGTCGATCGCGCCTACCTCGACCGCTGGCTCGTCATCGACAACGCCGCGGAGGTCGACGCGATCCTCGCCGCGCCGGGCGGCAAGCTGTTCGTCGGGATGCATCTCGGGTGGTTCGAGCTGCCGGCCCTGATCGCGGCCTACCGCTCCGGCCGTCCCGCGGTCGTGCCGTCGGAGACGCTCGCCGACCCTGACCTCCAGGCCTACATGGTCCGGACGCGCCAGAAGCTCGGGCTGGAGCTCATCGAGCTGGGCGGCGCCAAGCGGCAGCTGCGCGAGGCCCTCCAGCGCGGCGAGACGGTCGGGCTGCTCGGCGATCGCGACATCACCGGCGGCGGCATCGAGACCGAGCTCTTCGGTGCGCCGGCGCCGCTCGCCGCAGGACCGGCGCTCCTGGCCCTCGAGACGGGCGTGACGCCGCAGGTCTTCGGCGTCTGGCGCGAGTCGAACGGCGTCTACCACGCTCGCGCCGAGGCAGTCCCGTTCCGTGCCGAGGGCTCGCGCCGGGAACGCGTGACGGCCTGGCTGGAGGACGCGGCCCGGGCCTTCGAGCGCCACATCGCCGCGGCGCCGGAGCAGTGGCTCGCCGTCTTCCACCCGGTCTGGCCTGACCTCGAGGGCGAGCCCGCGCGGCCCGCGCGACCTGCGCGACCGCCGAGGCGCACGCCGGAGGGCCCCGTGGGACACGCAGCCGGCATCGCCGCGGCGCGCGATGCGGAACCCCAGTCGAAGCCGGAGCCGGCGCTGTGAGCGATCGCCGCGGGCGGGCCGACCTGCACATCCACACGCTGGCGTCGGACGGCACGGCGAGCCTCGTCGACATCCTCGACCACGTCGAGCGCAACACGGAGCTCGACGTCATCGCGATCACCGATCACGAGCGCATCGACGCCGCCCTCGCAGGTCGGGCGATCGCCCGCGACCGTGGGCTGCGCTTCGAGGTCGTCGTCGGTGAGGAGGTCACGACCCTCGGCGGGCACCTCCTCGCGCTCTGGCTCGAGCGGCCGATCAAGCCCTTCAGGACGCTCGGCGCCACGATCGCCGCGGTCCACGAGCAGGGCGGCATCGCCATCCCGGCCCATCCCCTGGTGCCCTATCCGCTGTGCGCCCAGGGCTTCGTGCTCCGGCGCCTGCTGGCCGGCGATCCGCGCTCCCGGCCGGATGCCATCGAGGCCTTCAACCCGACGACCCTCGGAAGGCCCTGGCACGGCCGCGTGGTCCGCTTCGCCGACGAGCACGGTCTTGCCCGCGTGGGCAACTCCGACGCCCACGACCTCGACTCGATCGGGATCGGCTACACGACGTTCGCCGGCCACGATGGCGCGGCGCTGCGGGCGGCGATCGAAGCCGGAACGACGCAGCACCACGGAACCTTCCACCCGACCGGCGCCCAGGTCGGGACGTTCGGAAAGCAGCTTCGGAAGTACGGCCGCGACGCGCGAGCCGGCCTCGGCGGGCGGATCCGCCGCGACGGCACGAAGCGCGACCTCGGATACCCGGCCGAGTACGGCGCGGGGACAGGCGAGCGATGAAGATCGGGCTCGTCACGCCGTACATCTACCCGCTCCCGGGCGGCGTGAACCAGCACGTCCGCTACCTCTACGAGAACCTCCGCCTGCGCGGCCACGACGTCCGGATCATCAGCAGCAGCCACGGCCTGCAGCGCGCCTCGGAGGGCGACGTGATCCGGATCGGGCGGGGATTCTCCATGCCGGCGAATGGCTCGGTCGGGACGATCACGGTCTCGCCGCGCTTCCTCTCACAGGTCCGCGACGTGCTCGAGCGGGAGCAGTTCGACGTCCTCCATTTTCACGAGCCCTTCGTGCCGTTCCTGTCGCTCGTCGTGCTCGGCCTCAGCAACAGCGTCAACGTGGCGACCTTCCACGCCTTCGGCGGCTTCTCGCCCGCGTACCAGCTCGGGTCGCGCCTGATGCGCCCGTCGATCGGGCGGATCCACGGCCGGATCGCGGTCTCGGCCGTGGCCCGCCACTTCATCGACCGCTATTTCCCGGGCGACTACAAGGTCATCCCGAACGGTGTCGACGTCGGACGGTTCGAGCGCGCGGTCCCGATCGCGAAGTGGCAGGACGGGACCAAGAACATCCTGTTCGTCGGTCGCTTCGAGCCCCGCAAGGGCCTGCTCGATCTCCTGAAGGCCTACCGGATCCTGCGCAAGACGGGCTGCAACTGCCGGCTCCTTGTCGTCGGGGGCGGGCCCCAGGCCAAGGAGGCCCGCCGCTACCTCGCGACACGCAAGCTTGGGGGCGTCGAGTTCCTCGGCCGCGTCAGCGACGACGAGCGCGATGCGCTGTTCAAGACCGCGGACGTGTACTGCTCGCCGGCCACGGGGCGCGAATCGTTCGGGATCGTGCTGCTCGAGGCCATGGCCGCGGGCACGGCGATCGTCGCCAGCGACATCCATGGCTACAAGGGCGTCGTCCGGCGCGGTCGCGAGGGCCTGCTCGTGCCACCGGGCAAGCCCAAGGAGCTTGCCGGCGCGCTCGCGACCCTGCTCTCGAACGACGAGCTGCGCGAGTCGATGGGCCGCTCCGGCCTCGAGCGCGCCGATGAGTACAGCTGGGAGCGCGTGACCGCGAAGGTCGAGGCGTACTACGGCTTCGTGATCCGACGGCTCGCTGCCCAGGGGCGCCTGCCGTCGGGCTTCCATGCGGACATCCCGCCGTCGCCCCGGGCGGCGCACCAGGAGCTGGTCGAGACCGTCGCCTAGCTGCCCCTCGGTTCCGGATCGCGCGGTGCAGCGGCACCGGCGCCGGGAGTCGACGCCTCTGCCGCGAGCAGGTCCCGACGCCGCTCGGCGAGCGCGACCCGCCACGACCACGTGCTGTAGGCCACCACCACGACCATGATCACGAGCGAGAGCAGCATGACCGCAGGCCCGAT
Source organism: Chloroflexota bacterium (assembly GCA_025935415.1). Taxonomy (GTDB): domain Bacteria; phylum Chloroflexota; class Limnocylindria; order Limnocylindrales; family CSP1-4; genus UBA5189. The sequence continues at coordinate 11,772 of JAICVI010000012.1, read as the reverse complement.
GTCGAAGAGCGACGGCGCGCTGGCACCGGCGTTGCTCACGGCGAACTGGAACGGATAGAGGTAGGTCGGCAGGAAGCCCTGGTAGGCGTTGTGGAGGTCCGCGGGGAGCGGCAGCGCCGCGATGTTCGGATACCAGAGGACGAACCAGAACGCCATCGCCGCGATCGCTCCCGCGACGAATCGGCGGGCGTCGCGCGCCGTCGCCACGTAGGCCGCGACGGGCGACAGGGCGAGCAGCACGACCAGCGCGATCGGCTCGACCGGGATCCCATCGATGTCGAAGCCCGGGACGTCCCGGAGGACGGCGTTCACGGCGACGAGCGCGAGTGCCGTTCCGACGGCGATCGCGGCCGAGACCGCCCAGCGTCCACCGAGTCCCAGTCGTGCCAGCGCCCCGCGCCAGCCGCCGGCATCGCGAGCATCCTCGAGCCGGCCGGGGTCGTCCTCGTCGGTCACGGCAAGGAGCTCGCGCAGCAGCAACAGCACGCCGATGCCCATGACGATGGCGAGGGCCACCGCCTGCGGCGTCACGGTGACGTCGGGAATGGTCGTCGGGCAGACGGAGCCACCGCTCTCCTTGTTCACGTCGAGCACGCGGACGATGCCGCAGAGCGGTCGGTGGAGGAGCCAGATGATGAACGGCCCGAGCACCGCGACGCCCGCGCTGACCCGCGCGAGCAGCCACGTCCGGCGCGATGCCCCGTGCCACAGCTCCGCCAGGAAATACGCCAGCGCGAGGAACAGGAACGGCAGCGCCGTGTAGTAGTGGTACTGGAACGCGGCGCGGTCGATGCGGGCCCACTGGAGCCACTGCGCCGCGAACGCCATCGCCACCAGCGCGAGCGCGGGACTGCGCCTCCGAAAGGCCTGCCAGGCCACGAATCCCATCGCCGGAATCGCCAGCCACCAGGCCACGAGGTTGCCGGCGTCGTAGATCGAGGCGGACGTCGCGCCGGCAAAGCCCTGCTCGTAGAACCAGACCGGCTTGAGATCGAGCGTCCAGGCCCACCACGGTGACGAGGCCGGATGCGGGTTCGGCAGGTCGTTGTGGTAGTTGTACATCGCCTGGGTCAGCTCCACGAGCGTCTGGCCCGTGTGGCCCGGGGGCCAGCCCTGGACGATCTGGTGGTCCTCGACGTTTGCCCACGGGATATACGACACGACGTACACGGCGATCGGCAGGACCAGGAGGCTCAGCGCCAGCCAGATCGCAGGCAGGCCGAAGCCGGCGCCGAGCCGCAGCCAGCCCTTCGGGGCGTCGCCGGGTGGTTCGAGGATCGCCGCCGGATCGTCGGGCTCGGGCGGCGCGGCGAGGGGGCCGAAGCCTGCCCGGCCCGCGAGCATGAACAGGACCCAGACGAGGGCCGCGAGCGCCAGGCCGAGCATGCCGAGCTGGATCGGTGTCATGGCGAACGGCCCGATCCCGATGGCCCGGGCGGCATCTCCGCGGTAGAGGCCGTACAGGATCGCGAGGATGCCGAGCCCTGCGGGCGCGCCGACCGCGAATCGCGCCTCATCCGCGGTCCAGCCGATGGGATGGACGATGTGGGCGACCACGGCGACGAGCAGCAGCCCCATCATGATCGCGAAGAAGATGTAGTTCGGGGTCCCGCCCGCCGGGACCGAGATGGCCACGTACCCGAGCACGGTGGTCAGCAGGACCAGCCCGCCGATCAGGATCGCCCGGCCGAGGGCGCTCCGCGCCAGGACCAGCAGGCCGATCCCGCCGATCGCGAACGCGGCGACCCACTTGGAGGCGAGGGCCAGCCCGAGGAAGATGCCGACGATGGGGATCCCGATCGCGAACGCGATCCAGTGACGGCGTGACTCGCCGGGCCGAAGCCACAGCGCGGCAAAGATCGTGTAGGCGCCGACGACCCCGAGACCGACGTACGAATCGTTCATCCCGATGCGGCTCTGCACGAACAGCATCCCGTCGACGAGCACGATCACGCCGAGCAGCACCGCGACGGCGCGCCGGCGGAACAACAGCCGCGCGAGCACGTACAGGAAGATCGCCATGAGGACGCCGGCGAGCACGCCGGGGAGCCGCCACGCGAACGGGTGGCGGCCGATCGGGACCGAGGCGACCTGGCCGCCGGCGTCGAGCGCGAGCAGCTGCTCACGGTCGGTCGAGGGATAGTCCTGGTTCTCGTCCATGACGACGGCGGCCGGGAGATAGGGCAGGCGCGCATCGGCGTAGACCGAGTTCGCGTGCGGCTCGATCACGTACATCGTCGGGTCGCCGGCCGGCCCGCTGGAGAGGCCCACGGGCGCCTGGGTCGTGCCCTCGATGTGGACGGTCCGGGTCGTCTGGTCGAAGTACGCCCGGCCCGCGGTCGACCCCGGCAGCGTGAACGTGTCCCGGAGGGTGACGTCGTCGCCCGCCTTCGAGATGATCGTCTTGACCCGGGGGCCCTCGGAGGTCTCGACCGAGACGAAGATCGGGTCGTCCTCGATGTCCGAGATGCCCACGATTCCGTGCGCCGGACCGCCGACGTCGAGCGTCTGGGTGACATCGCCCGTCGCGGGGTCGATGACCGAAACGCCATCTGTGGTGGCCACGAAGATGCGGTTGTCGAGGCTGTCCGTGACCTGGGCCACGTCGGGGAGCTCGACCCGGTTCAGCTGCGTGGCCTCACCCGCGTCGAAGATGACGACCGGTGTGGCGCCTGGATCCTCGGTGCCCGTGCCGGGCTGCATGATCGCCAGCAGGCGCTGGTCGTCCCGCGTCAGGAAGAGCCGGTCGAGCGCGCCGTCGACCGTCAGGAAGGCGCGCGACTGGACCTCGACCGGCGGGCCCCGCCGGGTCGCGTCGAGGTCCTCCGTGTCGACGATGCGAATCTCGCCGGCGCGCGTGCCGACGTACAGCAGATGGCTCTGCTCGTCGTAGGCGAGAGCCACGGCGCCGGGAAGCTCGAGGGTCGCTGCCAGCTGGCGGCTGTCGAGGTCGTACGCACGGACCTCGCTGCCGGTTGCGACCCACAGGCGGTCGCCTTCGATGCGGGTCTCGTCGAGGCCGTCGTCGCGCCGCCGTTCGATCTCTGCGGCGGTCACGGCGATGCCGAGCTGGCTCGTGGCCTCGACCTTGTCCTCGCCGAACGCCACGATCCCCAGGGCCATCGCGTATTTCGCGAGGTGGGGATGGGTCCACTCGTAGATGTAGTGCGAGAGGCCGTAGCGCCAGTCCTGCAGGAACTCCGTTGCGGTTCGCGGGTGGTAGACCTCGTCGAAGTGCATCTGGTACGGCGCGTCGAGCCGCCACGTCCGGACAACCAGCATGCTGATCACGAGGAGCGTCAGGACCCACAGGTCAAGGCGATCGAAGCGGCCGCCGCGCTCGGTGTCCAGCTCGCGGCTGCGGTCGGCGCGCACGGGCGTGTCGGCCAGGCGCGCACGCAGCCACGCGATCGGGCCCATCGGGGCCGTGTCCAGGCCGGTGGACCAGGCGGGCAGGACGATCGTCCCCTCCGCGGCGGCCCCAGCCGCGGCCATCGGTCGGGCGACGACGCTCGGTGTCGCGGGTCCGGCAGCCACCCATCCGGGCGAATGGGGGGAGCGCTGCGCTCCGGGTTCCGCGTCCCCGGCCCGGTCACGGCCATCGCGGTCGTCGCCGTCGTCGAGGTCCTGGAGCGCATCCTCGAGCACGCCCTGCCCGTGCCCCGAGGTGGCGAGGTCCGCCGCCAGCCCCTCGACGGCTCGCGCGCGGAGCTGGAAGCAGGCCCAGACGAGCACGACCGCCACGGTGGTCGCCGCGATCGCCACACCCCAGGGCGAGGCCATGGCTCCCCCGAAGCCGAGCCAGTCGGCGATCTGGGGGTTGCAGCCGTTGGGATCCGCGCCCGGGGTCAGGCAGCCCGGGTAGTACGTCGTGAGGACCACGTACATGTTCGCGAACGCGGCCAGCGCTGCCAGCACGTAGGCGATCCGCCAGCGGAGGGACGCGGCGGCGAGCACGGCGGCGATCGCGGCGAACGGGAACAGGTAGCGCTCGTGGACGCGGGTGGGCAGGACGAAGAAGGCCAGCGCCAGGACGGCGAGGGCGATCGTCATCGTGATCCGATCCGGCCTGCGGGCCAGGATCCAGCAGGCGATCGCTGCCACGATCAGGAAGAGGCCGGCCCCGACGACCAGCGCCGGCAGCGGCCCGATCATCACGCCGTCCGGGCAGATGCTGGGCTGGCCGTCCGCGCCGGCCGGGATCGCCGCGTCGCAGATCCAGGTCCGCGTCAGGGCGATGCTCTGGTCGATCCCGTCGGCGCTGCGGTGGACCAGCACCGCCCACGGGTTGAAGGCATTGACGGACAGGTACGGATAGCCGCCGGCGGTCTTGAAGATCTGCGAGATCAGCCCGTAGGGGAAGCTCAGCCCGAAGGGCAGGCAGGCGACGAACGCCGTGAGCATCGCCGCGACGCCTGACGTGACGATGCGGATCGGGCCGTGGATGCGCTGCTCCCAGGGCGTCGTCGTCGAGCGTCGCTCCGGCGGTTCCTCGCCGCCGAACCCGCCCTTCGGCCAGAGGGCCCGGCGGATCACGACGATCGCCACGATCGGGATGAGGATGCCGAGCTGGGGTTTGATCAGCGCGGCCACGGTGGCGAGAATCGCCGCTCGCTCGGGTCTGTCGCGCCAGAGCTCCCGCAACGCGAGCAGCAGGAAGACCACGCCGAAGGAGTCGACCTGGCCCCAGACGACGCTGTCGAACCACGTGACCGGGTTGAACAGCACGAGGGCCGCGCCGATGCGGGCCGAGCGCTCGCTCCCGCCGAGCTCCCTGACCATCGACCAGGCGAGGTAGCCGAGGGCCAGGTCCGCGGCGATCGGCGGCAGCTTGATCAGGTCTCCGACCCCGCCACCGAAGAGGTTGGCGACCCCCCCGACGAGCCACAGGACGTAGAGGTAGCCGGGCGTGTAGTCGTGGAAGAACGGCCGATCGTAGAAGCCGCTCAGGCCCTCGCTGGCGAGGTTGCTCGCCCAGGCCTGGAAGGACGACAGGTCCACGCCGAAGCCTGAGCCGGGAATGAGGTATGCGATGATGAGCCGGAGTGCGAGCCCCAGCACGAGGAGCCCGGTGATGCCGGTCACGGCATCGAGCAAGCCGGTCCGCGGCGGGCCCGCCCGTCCCGGGTCGGGCGCACCGATTGCGGGACCAGTCAAGTCGAGGTCTGTCTCCAGCGAGCGATGAGGTGCTTGGGAGCGTAGCAGAGGGCGCCTCGGGCTCCGGGCCCCTCGACGTCCTCGTTCGCTGGTTCGATCGGCTGCCCGCGATGCTCATCGGCGCGGTCCTCCTCGCCGTCGCGCTCGCCGCGTACTGGCTCCCGGGCAGCGAGCGCTACTACAACCATTTCGTCTGGCAGGCGCTGGCGTTCCTGCACGGCACCGCGGTGATCGACTGGCCGGTCAGCGGCGATCCGTGGTGGACCGGCAACGACTGGATGCAGGACGTCTACCCCCTCAGCGAGCTCAACGGCTCGACGACGGGCGCGCTGCTGCCGTTCCCGCCGCTTCCGGTGATCGTGCTCCTGCCGTTCGTGGCGCTGTGGGGTCTCGCAACCGACATCCGGGCCGTCTCCGTGGGCCTCGGTGCGGTCTCGGTGGGCCTCGCATGGTGGACGCTCGGCGGGCTCCGGGTCTCGCGAGCCGTGCGCCTGGCGACGACGATCTTCTTCGCCTTCGGGACGGTCTTCTGGTACGCCGCGCAGCTCGGCACCACGTGGTTCTTCGCCCACGTCTGCGCCGTGGCGTTCCTGCTGCTGTCCCTCGGGGTCGCGCTGCGTGCCGACCCGGCTGCCGATCCAGCTTACGCGGGCACCGAGCGGGTCGCGGACCCCGGGGTCAGGCTCGATGCGCAGCGCGGCCCGATCGAATGGCGCCAGTTCGCCGCCGGCCTGCTCTTCGGAATCGCCTGCACGGCCCGCCTGACCGTCGTGTTCGGCGCGCCGTTCTTCCTGTTCGTCGGAGGCGGCGGCTCCTGGCTCCGTCGCTCGTTCTCGGCGGGCCTGGGCGCCGCGATCCCCGTGGCCCTGCTGCTGGGATACAACCTCGCCACCACCGGCCACGTCTTCCACCCCGGCTACGAGTGGCAGTACCAGAAGGAAGCCGCCGGCTACCAGGCCCTCGGCTACAACCCCGACTGGTCGATCGAGGACATCCGCTACCTCCCGCAGAACCTCGGGATCTTCCTCGGCGCGACGCCGGCGATCCTGCCCGCGAACATGCCCGATGCCTTCGGGGGCGACGGCGACGCCCTCTGCACGCAGCCCGGCGCCGCGCGGGGGCTCTTCGACGACAGCTGCCCGATCGCGGTGCCGAAGGCGATCGGGATGAGCATCCTCCTGACGAGCCCGGCCTACCTGCTCGCCCTGCCGGCGCTGCTCTCGCTGCTCCGTCGCCGCTCACGCCTCGTCGCGGGCTCGATCCTCGCGGTCGCGGCGATCGCCTTCGTGAACCTGCTGCACTTCAGCCAGGGCTGGGTGAACTTCGGCTACCGGTTCAGCAACGACTTCGTCGTGTTCGCGCTGCCGCTGATCGCGATCGGGATGGCCCGGCGCGGCCGCGTCGGCTGGCTGGGCGCCGGGCTGATCGCGCTGTCCGTGGCGATCAATTTGTGGGGCGTCATCTGGGGCAACATCCTCGGATGGTGAGCGCCTCGACCGATGTGGCGGCGGACGTCGAGCCAGGGGCGTTGCTCAAGGCGCCCCGCACCGCCTCCGAGGAGGCAGCCGGCCCGCATCCTCGGGCAGCTGCTGCCCGCCTTGATGCGCAGCGTCTCATTGCGGTCGCCATTCCGGCGCTCGTGGCGCTCGGCGTGATCGCGAACGCCTGGTCGGGCCTGATGCCCGGCGTCGGGTTCTGGGACACCGGCGAGTTCCAGGCGGTGCTCCCGATCATGGGCACGGCGCACCCGACCGGCTACCCGACCTACGTGCTCCTCGGCTGGCTCGCGAACATCCTGCTCACCCCCATCGGCGAGCCCGCCTACCGCGTCACCGCCCTGTCGCTCGTCGCGGTCGCCGTGGCCGCGGCGGCGACCGTCGCGCTGGCTCGGCGACTCACCGGCTCCATGGTCATCGGCGTCGCCACCGGCATCGGCCTCGCGACGACGCGGCTCGTCTGGCTGAACGCCACGCGGGCCGATCCCCACCCGATCCACCTGGCCTTCGTGGCCCTCCTGATGCTCGCGCTGGTTCGCTGGGCCGATGCGAGGACGGATCGCCTGGAGCGCCGGGCGGTCGACCGGCGGCTCACCCTCGCGGCCGTCGTCTTCGGGCTGGCCGCGGGCAACCACTCGCTCACGCTGCTCCTGGCGCCGCCGATCGTGCTGTACGTGCTTGCCGTGGAGCCAGGGATCCTGCGGCGCCCCCGGTTCATCGCTGCCTGCATCGGAGCGGCCGCCATCACGATCGTCGCGGTCTTCCTCGAGCTCCCGATCCGGGGCGGACTCCTGCCGGCGTCGCTGATCTATGGCCAGCCAGCGACCTGGGACGGCTTCTGGTACATCGCGCTCGCGGAGCAGTTCCGGGGCTCTCTCGGCGATGTCTTCGCGAACCTGCCGACGAAGCTCGAGGACCTGCTGGCCAGTGCCGACCTCTGGTTCGGAGTGCTGAAGGTGGCCGTGCCCGTGGCCTTCCTCGCCACCGCCTGGCGGGCGCCGCGCTACGCGCTCCTGACCGGAGCGGCGATGGTCATCACGGTGCTCTTCAACCTTTCCTACTCGAACGCCGACATCGACCGCTACTACCTCGCCCCGGTCCTGTGGGCCTGGACGTGGCTGGCGATCTTCGCCGCGGAGGTCGCGAAAGCCGGGGCGTTCGCCGCCGGCGCCGTGCTCGGGCGGCTGCGGTCGGGACGGCCGAGCCGAAGCATCGAGGCCGCCGCAGCGGCTATCGTCGCGATCGTGCTGCTCGTGCCATCGCTCCCCGACCTCGCCTCGCGCCGCGCGGCTGCCGATCGCAGCCGCGACACCGGCGCGGCGACGTGGCTCTCGGAGGCCCTGCCGGCGTTGGCGCAAAACGCCGTCATCGTGTCGTGGTGGAGCACCTCGACGCCGCTGTGGTACGCGCAGAAGGTCGAGGGCCTGCGACCGGACGTGTTCATCGTGGACGATCGGACGATGCTCGACCTGGACCTCGGACGCGCTCCGGACGTGATCCGTCGCTTCATCGCCGAGGGCCGGCCCGTCTACGCCATCCGCCTCGAGGGACGCGACCTCGATGAGCTCAAGGCCCAGTTCGACATGTCGCTCGTCGCCAGCGGTGGGAGCACCGGCGTCTGGAAGGTCAACGGCGAAGGCGTGACGCTCCAGTGACGGCGACGGCCGCCGCGGCCAGCATCGAACCCGCGTCCGGCGACCGATCCGGCGCGCGGCTGCCGGAGCTCTCGTACTTCTTCCCGGCCCACAACGAGGCCGCGAACCTTCGCGGCCTGGTTGCAGAGGCGCTCGAGACGTTGCCGGCGCTGGCCGACCGGTTCGAGATCCTGATCGTGGACGATGGCTCCCGCGACGAGACGCCGGCGATCGCGGACGAGCTCGCCGGGGCGCACGCGGAGGTCCGGGCCATCCACCACCCGACGAACCTCGGCTACGGCGCGGCGCTTCGATCGGGCTTTGCGGCGGCCCGCTACGAAGCCCTCGCCTTCACCGATGGCGACCGCCAGTTCAAGGTCGCCGACCTCGAACGCCTGCTCGATCGCTTCGCTCGCGGCGACGTCGACGCCGTGGTCGGCTACCGGATCAGGCGCGCCGACCCGCTCGTCCGGACCCTGTACGCGAAGGCCTACCGCCTGGCCAATCGGATCTTCTTCGGTCTCGGGATTCGAGACGTGGACTGCGCCTGCAAGCTCTTCGGCCGGGCCTCGCTCGAGGGCGTCAACGTCGAGTCGGGCGGCGCGTTCTTCTCGGCCGAGCTGCTGATCAAGCTCAGCGCGCGCGGGCGCCGGGTGGCCGAGGTCGGGGTGCCGCACTACCCACGGACGGCGGGCTCGCCGACGGGTGCGAAGCCGGCCGTCGTGTTCCGCGCCGTCAAGGACTTCTGGCTGCTGCGACTGCGTCTCTGGGCCACGCCCCGCAAGGCCCTCGCCCGCGGCACCCCGATCCTGGGCTCGCGCTAGGACGACCGGCGACCGCCGGATTCACCGCCCGCGTTGGGGTCCACCTCCAGCGAGTTGATGAAGTCGCGGAACATGTCGAGGCGCGGATCGGCGGGGCCCTCCACGCCGACGTTCTCGATCGGGCGCGCACGACGCTGGCGGCGCTCGGCCGCCTCCGGGTCCTCGTCCGGGTCGTCCTCGCTGCCGGCGTCCTCGTCCGGGTCGGCATTCAGCGCGGCCTGCGCGAGCACCTCTTCCGCGGCAAAGATCTGGACCTCGGCTCGGACCGCCAGCGCCAGGGCGTCCGACGGACGGGCGTCGACCTCCACCTGGACGCCATCGCGCTCGAGGTGGATGCGGGCGTGATACGTCTCGTCCGCGAGCTCGGAGATCACGACGCGCTCGACGTGGACGCCGAGCCGCTCGAGCGCGGCGGCGAAGAGGTCGTGGGTGAGCGGCCGCTCGGCCTGGAGCCCCTGGAGGCGCATCGCGATCGCGCTCGCCTCCCAGGCGCCGATCCAGATCGGGAGGTAGCGATCGCCGGCGGGGTCCTTGAGGATCACGACGTGGCGGTTCGAGAGCATGTGGACGCGGACGCTCTCGATCTGCATCTCCACCAGTGCCGCCATCGGCCGAATTATCCCATCGAGCCCGCGGACTGGCCCCGCCATCGCGCTCGGGCGCCGAGCATCCGGACCAGGAAGCCGACGACGAGCCCGAACGCGAACCCCCCGATGTGGGCGAAGAAGGCCACGCCGCCCTGCGCCGTCTCGGCCCCGAGCGCCGCCACGCCGTTGAGCAATTGGAGCGCGAACCAGAACCCGAGCACGATGATCGCCGGCACCTCGAGGAGCTGGTAGAAGAACCCGAGGAACACGAGCGACAGGATGCGCGCGCCCGGAAACAGCACGATGTACGCCCCGAGGGCGGCGGCGATCGCGCCGGAGGCGCCCACGAGGGGCGTCTCGGACTGTGGATCGATGACGACCTGGCCGAACGCCGCCACGATGCCGCCCCCGACGTAGAAGATCGCGAAGGGGATCGCGCCCAGCCGATCCTCGACGTTGTTGCCGAAGATCCAGAGGAACAGCATGTTGCCGAGGAGATGCAGCCAGCCCGCGTGCAGGAACATGCTGGTCAGCATCCCGGCGACGGCCTGGCTCGCGTAGTCGCCGCGTCCCAGCGCCGCGGTGATGTCCGCGGGCACCGCCGCCCAGCGCTCGAAGAACGTCTCCAGCGCCGCGTCGCCGCCGCTCGCCGTGATCGACAGCTCGATCGCGAAGGCGGCGATGCACGCGCCGATCAGGCCGTAGGTGACGACGGGTGTGCGACGGGTTGGATTGCGGTCCCGGAGCGGGATCACGGCGCCGCCGGCGAGGCACCCTCGCTGGGCCCTGGCGAAGCGCCCGGGCCGGTCGCCGGCTGGAGGACGGCGCGGTGCAGCCCGGCCCTGGTGATCCAGACGATCGAATCCGGTTGGTCACCGTTGCCCTGCTGGACATAGAAGCCCCGGAAATCGGTCCAGCCATCGGTGCCATCGGTCACGAGCCGGTACTGGCCGAGGAACGATCCGTTGACCTTGGAGAGCGCGATGATGCGGTCGTTTGCGCCATCGAAGCCGTAGATCGTGCCGACGCGCCGGTCCGCGCCGGAGCTGATGACGCTGTAGGCCGGCGCGGGCCGGAGCACCTGGTCACCGGGAGCTGCCGCGTCCCAGCCCGCAGCGTTGCCGTTGACGACGCGGAGCAGCCGGCCGCCGTCCGCGAGCCAGATGTCGCCGTCGATGTACATGGAGGTGATGCCGCTGACGCTGCGCGGGGCGGACAGCCATTTCGTCGGAGCGGCCGGGAAGCCGCCGCCATCGGCGGCAGGTGAGTATCGGAGGATGTCCTGGGCCGACACGTCGACCACGTAGAAGTTGTAGAGGTTCGCCTCGCTGTCGCGGATGAAAGTCCCGATCGCGATGACGTCGTTGCCCCATTCGCTCGATCCGTTCACGCCGCTCGGGAAGCGGTTCAGCGTTCCCTTGCCGGTCGTGTTGGCGGGTCGCCAGCGCCAGACGACGTTCTTCTGGTCGAGGATCAGGAGGTCGCGGCCGCCCACCGCCAGGAGCTTCGGTGCCGCCTCCTTGCGCCCCGCCGCGCTGTTGCCCTCCCGGAAGATCGTGCTCGCCTTGCCGTTCTTGAGATCGATCCGGTAGACCGTCTTCGTCGCGGCATCGAGGACGAAGGGCGCGCCGTCTGGTCCCTTGACGATCGCCTTGAGGTCGACGGCGGGATCGTCGGGGAACTCGAAGAGGGTCGAGTCGGTGGCGTCGGCCATCGAATAGAGCCGGTCGAGGCCCTCGACGACCTGCTTCCGCAGCGGATCGATCGTCGCCGCCGGAATGGAGCGGCTGGCGCTCTGCAGCGCGGTGTAGGCCTCGGAGAGCAGCTGCTCGGCCAACCGGCGGTCCGTCGTGACGAGGTCCTTGCCCGGGCCGAATACGCGGTCGAGATTCGCTCGCGCCTTGGCGAGCGCGCCCTGCGCCGTGTCAAGGCTCGCGATCGCCTGCCCGGGCGCCTGCTTGTCCCCAAGGACGGCATACGCCGTACCGAGGCCGGCGGCGACGACGATCAGGGCCAGGATCGCCACGGCCGCCCGGCGCTGCATCTCCCTGCGGGCGCTGAGCGGCGTCACCCG
>JAICVI010000007.1 GCA_025935415.1 Chloroflexota bacterium | reverse complement strand
GCCGGTCGCCCGGCGCCCACCCGGTTGGCCTGGGGCGCCGAGCGGAGGAGCTGGAGCGTGCGACGCCACTCCGCACCTCGGCGGCCGATGCCGGGCAGGAGCTGGCCGAGGATGCCCGCGCCCACGAGCATCAGCGACGCGGCGATGATCAGGTTTCGAACCGGGTAGAGATCGGCGAGGGCCGCGCCGGCCATGCCGACCAGGGTCACGACGTCGCGCGCGACCGCGAACGCGGAGAACACGCGGCCCCGCATCTCGCGGGGGATCGTCTTCTGCATCAGCAGGCGGCGGCCGAGGCCCATCGGCGAGTTCAGCAGCCCCGTGACCGCGACGAGGAAGATCGCCACCTCGATGTTCGGTGAGAGGCCGTAGAGGACACCGAAGACGCCCATCAGGAAGATGCCGGCGACCATCCACGTGCCCTCGGCAAGGCGGTCGCCGTAGCGCGCCATCAGGAGGCTGCCAATCACGAACCCGACCGAGGTCACGCCCTCCTGGAGGCCGTACTCGAACTCCGTGGCGTGCAGCTCGCGGATCGCCATCGGCAGGAGGAGCACGTTCCAGAGGCCGAAGGACAGCATGATTGGCAGGTTGATGAGGAACAGCGAGCGCAGGAGCGGCGTGCGCCAGAGGTACTTGCCGCCGCTGGTGAGGTTCTCGATCACGACGCCCACGGTCGTCGATTCCTCGGGCTGCGCCTGTTTCGGGATCCGCACGAAGAACACCAGGACGAAGGACACGACGAACGTCATCGAGTCGATGTAGAACGGAAAATGGATGTTGATCCCGGCCAGCAGGCCGGCGAGCGCGAAGCCGACGGCCGTCGAGCCGAAGGACGAGATCGACAGGAACGAGTTGGCCGCGGTCAGCTCCTCGTCCGAGGCGATCTCGGGCAGGACGCTTTCCCAGGCGGGATCGAAGAACGTGCGGACCGTCGCGCCGAGGAACAGCAGGACGTACATCGCGATCATGCCGTTGTCCTTGCCGAGCTGGTCGAACGCGATCGGGATCAGCAGGACGATGATCCCGCGGACGAGGTCGGACGCCAGCAGGATCCTCTTTCGATCGAAGCGGTCGACGAAGACGCCCGCGAACAGGCCCACGAACAGCGTCGGGATCGCCGTGACCATCAGCACCAGGCCAACGTTCAGCGCCGAGCCCGTGAGCTCGAAGACGAGGATGGCGGCCGCGAGGTCGGTGAGGGACGAGCCGATCGTCGAGACGAGCTGGGCCAGCCACATCAGGCTGAAGTCGCGCTTGCGGAAGATCGCGAACATTGCGGGCGAGTCTACCGGCCGCGAAAGCCCCGGATCAGCCGGCGCCGCGCCGGCGAGGCAGATGGATGCCCTCGCGCGCGAGCAGCTCCTCCTTGAGGGCGATTCCGGCGGCCCGGCCACCCCACGAGCCGCCACCGTAGCCACCGACGCTGCCGTCGCCCGCGATCACCCGGTGGCAGGGGATCGCCAGCCCGATCGGGCATCGCCCGATCGCCCCGCCGACCGCGCGAGCTGCTCCTGGCGCGCCGATCATCCGCGCCACGTCGCCATAGCTCACGGTGCTGCCGGGCGGGACCTGCCGCACCGCGTCGAGGACCCGGCGATCCCAGGCCGACCGGTCCGAGAGGTCCACCGGGAGGCCGGCGAAGGCGTCGAGGTCACCATCGACGAACGCCGTCGCCGCGCTGATCGCCCGCTCGAGCATGGCGCGCGCCGCGCCGTCTGGCTCGGCAAGGTCGGGCGGACCTCCGAAGCGCCGTGCCAGGCTCGCCTCGAACTCGCCATCGCTGACCAGGTGCTCCATGGCGACGAGGCCGCGGCGACTCGCGGCGACGCGCAGGGGGCCCCAGGGCGCCGGGACCACGGCGGTGGCGATGACGCGTCCGTTCGGCATGCCGGCAGCATGCCATGGGGCCGTTGCGCGTTCACCCGATCGATGCGAACATACTCCCCGGGAGTATTTGCATGACCACCGCCAGCCCACCCGTCCAGTCGATCGAGACCGAGCCGATCGAGATCGTGTCATTCCCGGTCGAGGGGATGACGTGCGCCTCCTGCGTCAACCGGATCACGCGGTTTCTCGAGAAGGTCGAAGGCGTCGACGGGGCCAATGTGAATCTCGCCACCGAGTCCGCCACCGTCCGCTACGACCCCCGCCGGGTCAGCGTGGGAGATCTCGGGGCGGCCGTCGACGCGGCGGGCTACGTGGCCCTCCTCGATCGATCGATCGGGGCCGAACGGCCAGCTGATGTGGCCACGGCCGCGGAAGCACGCGGCGAGCGGGACGAGGCAGCAGCGCGGCATCTGGCCGACCTCCGCCTCCGGCTCACCGTCGCCGCCGCGCTCACCGTGCCGCTCCTCCTCGGCCTAGCGCGGATGACGTTCGCGCCCTGGCTGCCGTCGTTCCTCTCGGACCCGATGTTCCAGCTCGCCCTTGCGACGCCGGTGCAGCTCTGGGCAGGTTCCCGCTTCTATGCGGGCGCATGGAACGCCCTCCGGCATCGGTCCGCGGACATGGACACGCTGATCGCAGTCGGGACCACGGCGGCGTACGGCTACTCCCTCGCGACGATCGTGGCGCCCGGGTTCTTCCGGAGCGCCGGCCTCGCAGCGGCCGATGGCTCGCTGCCGCTCTACTTCGACACCGCGGCCGTGATCGTGACCCTGATCCTGCTCGGGCGGTTCCTGGAGGCCCGCGCGCGCGGCCACACCTCGGACGCCATTCGCGAGCTGCTCTCGCTGGCGCCACCGACGGCGCGCGTGCTGCGCGACGGCCTCGACGTCGACGTGCCGGCAACCAGCGTGCAGCCCGGGGACATCGTCCGCGTCCGGCCCGGCGAGACCGTCGCCGTCGATGGCGTCGTGGTCGAGGGAGGGTCGGCGGTCGACGAGAGCATGCTGACGGGCGAGAGCATGCCGGTGCGCAAGGGCGTCGACGATCTCGTGATCGGCGGCACGCTGAACGGTGCCGGCAGCTTCACGTTCCGGGCCACCCGTGTTGGTGCGGAGACCGTGCTGGCGCGGATCGTGCGGTCGGTCGCGGAGGCCCAGGGCTCCCGCGCCCCGATCCAGCGTCTTGCGGATCGGGTCACCGGCTGGTTCGTGCCGGCCGTGCTGCTGCTCGCTGCCGTGACGTTCGTGGCCTGGCTGCTCCTCGGGCCCGCGCCGTCGTTCAATCTGGCGCTCTTGAACACCGTGGCCGTGCTGATCATCGCCTGCCCCTGCGCCCTCGGCCTCGCCACGCCGACGTCGATCATGGTCGCCGCGGGCAAGGGCGCCGGGGCCGGCCTGCTCTTCCGCGACGCCGAGGCCCTCGAGCGCCTCGGAGGCGTGCGGACGATCGTGCTCGACAAGACGGGCACGTTGACCGAGGGGCGCCCCCGGGTGACCGATGTCGTGCTGGCTGACGGGGCTCCGGTCGAGGCACGGGTGCTGGCGCTCGCGGCGGCCGTCGAGCGTGGCTCTGAGCATCCGCTCGGAGCGGCGATCATCGCGGAGGCCCGTGCTCGGGGCCTCTCGATTCCGGCATCGACCGCGTTCGACGCGGTGCCAGGGCAGGGTGTCCGGGCGATCGTCGAGGGCCGCGAGGTCAGGGTCGGCCGGGCGGAGTTCGTCGAAGCCGCGGGCCCTGGCCATGGCGCGGGCTCGAACGCTGGCGCGGGCTCGAACGCTGGCGCGCGCTCGGACCCCGGCGAAGGACCGGCCGAGGCGGCCGACTTCGGTCTCGAAGCAGCCACCCTCGCGGCCGACGGCAAGTCGGTGGTGTTCCTCGGGATCGACCGCCGCCGAGTGGCGATGGTCGCGATCGCGGACGCGCTCAAGCCGGGGGCGCGGACGGCCGTTGCCGCGCTCCGACAAGGGGGCCGTGACGTCGTCCTGCTGACCGGTGACGACCAGCGCACGGCGGAAGCGATCGCTCGGCAGGCGGGAATCGAGCGGGTCCTGGCAGACGTCCGGCCGGACGGCAAGGCCGCGGCGATCCGGGACCTGCAGGCGGGCGGTCGCGGCGTGGCGATGGTCGGAGACGGCGTCAACGACGCACCGGCGCTCGCGGCGGCCGACGTCGGGATCGCCATGGGCACCGGTACGGACGCGGCCATCGAGTCCGCGGGCGTGACCCTGCTGTCCGGCGACCTTCGCGGGCTCGTCGCGGCGATCGGGCTGTCCCGCGCGACGATGCGCAACATCCGCCAGAACCTGTTCTGGGCCTTCGCGTACAACGTGATCCTCATCCCGGTGGCGATGGGCGCGCTGTTCCCGCTGGCCGGGGTCCTGCTGGATCCGGTGCTGGCCGCCGCGGCAATGGCGCTGAGCTCCGTGACGGTCGTCTCGAACGCCCTCCGGCTCCGGGGCTACCAGCCCGCCCCCGGCACGGCCTAGATTCCGTCCATGCCCGAATCTCGCTCCCGCATCGACGTCCCGGCTGACGCCCGCGACCTCGCCGGCGACTTCGCCCATCGCCATCTCGTCGAGGTGCGCCTCGCCGACACCGATGCGATGGGTCACGTCAACAACGCCAACTACCTGACGTACGTGGAGATCGCCCGGGTCGCCTACTACGAGCAGGTCACCGGGAATGCGCTGCCGATCGGGACTCACGGGGCCCAGGAGGGAATGATCCTCGCCGAGATCCGGATGACCTATCGCAGCCCGGCGTTCTACGGCGAGACGCTGACGGTCGAGACGCGCGTGGAGCGGATCGGGCGAACGAGCTTCGCGATGGTGCACCGGGTGACAGCGCCGGCGAGCCGCTATGGACCGGCGCGCCTCATCTCCACTGCCGACTCGACGCTGGTCTCGTACGACTACACCGCCGAGTGCCCCATCCCGGTTCCCGACCAATGGCGCGCCGCCATGGCCGCCTACGAGGGCCGGTCGTTCGACTGACCCCTCGAGATCAGGCGGTGGCGGTCATCGTCACGCCTGAGCGGTCGATCGAACGCCCCACCCAGATCGCCCACACCGGCACGAGGATGCCGGCAATGCCCGCGCTCAGGAGATCCGCAATGTCGCCGAGGCGCTCCGGCGACACGAAGCTGAGCATCGGCGCCACGATCAGGGCGGCCGCCGTCAGGTAGCTCCAGGCCCGCAACGCCGGCGAGACGAGGTCGCGGGCGTCCCTCACGAGGACGACCATCGAGACGGCGAGGGTCACCCCGGCAGCCCGGAGCAGCCAATCCGAGATGTCCTGCGCGACCATGGAGGCCCAGATCTGGCTGACGATCTCCTGCTCCTTGAACCCGCAGTCGCAGTAGCCGAGCCACACGGCCGACTCGACGGAGCCGATGGGGATGACGCCCGCGATCGCACCGATGGTGCCGCCGAGGCCCGCCAGCGCGGCGAAGACGGCCAATCGCCGCCCAAGCGACCCGACGATCGCCCCGGCGAACGCCACGACGGCGACGAAGCCGACCGCGTACAGCAGGTTCGTCCACAGGAAGACAGGCCAGATGGCCTGCCGATAGCCGACCGTCGCGATCGACCGCTCGACCATGTTGGATTCCGGGAGCTCAGGCGGGGTGGCGACCAGGTTCAGCCGATCGACGAGGGCCAAGCCGACGGCCAGGATGAACGAGACTGCGACCACCCAAGAGAGCTGGACCACGCGCGAACGGTTCATCGTTCCAGTCGCCTCCCTACTCCACGAACCTCCGGAAGATGGCCACGGCGTTCTGGCCCCCGAACCCGAAGCCGTTGATCATCGCCGTGTCGACGCGCTTCTCGCGCTTGACGTTGGGCGTGTAGTCGAGGTCACACTCCGGATCGGGCTCGTGGTAGTTGATCGTGGGCGCGATGACGCCGTCGCGGATGGAGCCGACCGCGGCGATCGCCGCCGCCGCGCCCGCCGCGCCGAGCATGTGCCCGACCATCGACTTCGGCGCCGAGATCGCGACCTTGTAGGCCTGGTCGCCGAAGGCCCGCTTGATGGCCTTCGTCTCGGTCACGTCGTTGAGCGGGGTGGAGGTGCCGTGGGCGACGATGTGGTCGATCTCGTCGGGCGCGACGCCCGCCTGGCGCATCGCGTTGGTCATCGCCATGGCCGCGCCGCGCCCGGTCGGCTCCGGGGCGGAGATGTGGTAGGCGTCGGCGGTCAGCGAGGCCCCGACGATCTCGGCGAGGATCGTCGCGCCGCGGGCCATCGCGTGCTCGGCGGACTCGACGACCATGATCCCGGCGCCCTCGGCGAACACGAAGCCGTCACGCGTCCGATCGAAGGGGCGCGAGGCGCCCTCGGGGTCGTCGTTGCGCTTCGAGAGCGCGGTCATGTTCGCGAGCGCGGCAAAGGCCATCGGCAGCAGGGGTGCCTCCGAGCCACCCGCGAGAACGACGTCGCACTCGCCCATGGCGATCAGCCGGAGCGCGTCCTGGTAGGCGATCACGCCGGAGGCGCACGCGGCTACCTGGGTGATCACCGGGCCGGTCAGGCCGTACTTCATCGACACCTGGGCAGCCGCCATCGAGCCGGAGAGCGCGGGGATCGCGAACGGGCTGACCTGCCCCGGGCCCTTGTCGCGGATCGTGTCCGCGCCGTCGATGACCTGCTCCATCCCGCCGCCGCCCGTGTTCACCACGACCGCGACGCGATCCCGCTGCTCCGGCGCCATCGAGGCGAAGTCGATCCCCGATCGATCCACGGCCTCGGTGCCGGCGGCCACGCCGAAGTGGATGAACCGGCTCATGCGCCGGACCATCTTGCGATCCATCGTCGCCGACGGGTCGAAGCCCTTCACCTCGGCCGCGATCTTGACGTCGTGCCGGGTCGTGTCGAAGGTCGTGATCGGGCCCCCACCAGGGGTCCCGGCGTAGAGGTTCGCGAGGAACGTCTCGGCGTCGTTGCCGATCGGCGTCACGGCACCCATGCCGGTCACGACCGCGCGCCGCGACAGATCAGAGCTTGGCATGGGCGGAGTCTAGACGGGGTTTCAGGCGGTTCGGGCGCAAGGCGGCGTCAAGCGGGCGCGGCGAGCGCACTCGAACGTGCGTGAGCCGTGACGCGCCGGCGCCAACGCGGCGAACCGGGCATGGTGCGACGGCTCAGTCGCCGTCATAGCGCTTGAAGATCACGGCGCCGTTGTGCCCGCCGAGCCCGATGTTGTTCGACAGGGCGTACCGGACTGGCGCGCGGATCGTCTCGTCGACGACCCAGAGGTCGCAGGCCGGGTCGGGATCGCGATAGTTCAGCGTCCCGGGAATGGTCTGCTCGGCGACCGACATGACCGTCGCGAAGGCCTCGAACGCTCCCGCCGCGCCCATCAGGTGCCCGGTCATCGACTTGGTCCCGGAGATCGCCAGCGACTTGCGCTCCCCGGCGGCGCGATCGCCGAAGACCGCCCAGATCGCCTCGGCCTCGCGGGCGTCGCCGACGGGCGTCGAGGTGCCGTGGGGGTTGATCAGGTCGACCTCGTCCGCGGGGACGCCGCGGCGCTCGAGGGCCATCTTCATCGCCCGGGCCGAGCCGGTGCCGCCCTCGATGGGCTGGATCATGTCCCAGCCGTCGGCGGCGGAGCCGTAGCCGACGATCTCGGCGTAGATCTTCGCCCCGCGCTTCCTGGCGAGCTCGAGGTCCTCGAGGAACAGGGAGCCCGCGCCCTCGCCGAGGACGAAGCCGTTGCGCGTGGCGTCGAAGGGACGCGAGACCGTCTGGAGCGGCTCGCCCGGTCGGGGCGAGCCCATGCCGCGCATGTTCGTGAAGCCGGCGTGCGCGACCTCGAGCAGCGGCGCCTCGGTCGAGCCGGAGATGACCGCGATGCAATCGCCGCGGCGAATGGCCTCGGCGCCCTCGGCGACATTGTGGGTGCCCGTCGAGCAGGCCGAGACGATCGCGATGTTGTGCCCGATCGCCCCGGTCTCGATCGAGATCATCCCGGAGGTGGAGTCGACCAGGGCGTTCGCGATGAACGTCGGCGCGACGCGGTTGGGGCCCTTCTCGACCAGGGTCGAGAAGTTGTCGATCATCAGCTGCTGGCCGCCCGCGCCGGAGCCGAACACCACGCCGACGTCGGTGCGGTTGCCGTCGTTGATCTCGAACCCGGAGTCGGCGACGGCCTGCTTCGCCGCCGCCACGCCGTAGTGCATCTCGCGCTCGCTGCGTCGGACCGCCTTCGCGTCCATCCACGCGGTCGGCTCGAAGTCGCGGACTTCGCCGCCGGCCTTGTGCTCGTAGGGGGTGACGTCGAAGCGAGTCAGGACGTCCAGGCCCGAGCGGCCCTCGACGAGGCTGGACCAGGCGGTGTCGCGGTCGTTGCCGACTGGGCTGACGACCCCGAGGCCGGTGACGACGACGCGACGAGTGTGATCCGGGCTGCGCAACGAATGGCTCCTTGGTTGGCTAGGTGAGGTGGGCGGGGTCGGCCGGGACGAGGAATGGCAGGTCGATGCCCTCGCCGGCGAGGACGTCGTCGAGGGCGATGGCGGTCGCGTCGGGCGCGATGCGCTTGATGAGGTTGGTCAGGACCTTGCCAGGCCCGACCTCGAGAAAGGTGTCGACGCCGTCGTCGATCATCTTCTGCACGGCGGCGACCCAGTCGACCCCGGCGGTGAGGTGCTCGATGAGCTCGTCTCGAGCGCCCTCGCCATCGAGGATCGGGTGGGCGTCGGCATTGGCGAGGAGCGCGGCCGTGGGCTCCCGGAACTCGATGCCGGCGAGGACGCGGCGCATGCCCTCGGCGGCCTCCTCCATCAGCGGCGAATGGGCGGCGACGCTGACGGGCAGCACCAGCGCGCGCTTGGCCCCGAGCTCCTTCGCGATCTCCGCGGCGGCCTCGATCGCCGCGCGCTCCCCGGAGATCACGACCTGGCCCGGGGAGTTTCGGTTCGCCACGGCGAAGACCCCGTGCTCGCCGGCGCGGCGGGTGAGCTCGGGGATCCGCGAATCGTCCAGGCCGAGGACCGCGGCCATGGCCCCGTCGCGACCCGCGCCGGAGGCCTGCATCAGGCGGCCGCGCTCGCGGACCAGGCGGATGCCGTCGGGCAGCGTCAGGGCGCTCGAGGCGACCATCGCGGAGTACTGGCCCATCGAGTGACCGGCGTAGAACAGCGGGTTCGGGATGGTCATCCCGATCGCGTGCGCTCGTTCGTGCGCGACGGACAGGTACGCGATCGAGGTCGCCAGCAGGGCCGGCTGGGCGTTCTCCGTCCGGTTGAGCTGGTCCTCGGGGCCCTCGAAGGCGAGATTCGAGATGGGCTCGCCGATCGCCTCGTCGGCGGTCGTGAAGATCGCTCGAGCCGCGACGGATGTTGCGGCGAGGGCCTTGCCCATGCCGACGGACTGCGAGCCCTGGCCGGGAAACACGAACGCGAAGGTGGTCATGGACTCCAAGCTGCTGGCGGGATCGATGGCGGATCCCCGGGCACCGGGCGCGAGCAACCGGGGCGGGTCGGCGCGCCACGCCTATCGTCCGCCGCCGACGGGCGCCCGAGCGTGGAATGTGTGCGCGCGTGCACAGACCGCCGGTCCGGCCTACGCTCGGCGCAGATGCCACCGACGACTCGCCGAGCCACGACCGTTCGCGCCATCGCGCGCCGCTTCGAGGCGGACCTGGGAGCGTCGGTCCTCGCCTCGGGCCCGCGCATTCCGAACGTTCGCCAGATCTCGGAGCGCGTGGCCATGGGTCGGGCCCTCTGGCGAGACCTCGTCGTGGGGTTCGCGTCGCAGCTCGGGGAGCTTCGGCTCGGCTTCACCCAGCTTGCCGCGCTCTACGTCCTCGCCGATGGCTCGACGATCACGGTCGGCGAGCTCGCCGAGACCCTCGGGCGATCGCCGTCGGCGACGAGCCGGCTCGTCGACGGGCTCGCCAAGCGCCGCCTCGTGGAGCGCCGCGAGGAGCCGGAGGATCGGCGCCAGCGTTCCGTGGCCCTCACCCAGCGCGGTCAGGCGTTGCTGCGGGCCGTGGATCGAGCGCGGGCGGACCAGTTCCTGACCACGGTTCGGCCGATGCCGACACCGGAGCGCGCCCTCGTCGCGATGGGGGTCGCGGCGCTCGCGACCCACGCGATCTCGCGGCGCGGGCGCCTGATCAAGGGCCAGGCGCGCTAGGGCTCAGGCCGGGTTCATCCTCCGCCACAGCCAGGCGCCGGCGAACATCAGGACGAGCGCGATCACGAGGACCGTGCCCGCGAGGAGCCGGCGATCGGCGGAAATGCCGGTGTGCTCCTCGGAGGGCGGCGGCTCGATCGATGGCGGCGGGCTGGCGCCCTCGGCGAGGACGACGACCTTGCCGGTCATCTCGGTCGGGTGGACCTCGCAGTAGTAGGGATATTCCCCGGGGTCCTTGAACGTGAACTCGAAGCTCTGGCCGTTGTCCTTCAGGTTGATCCCGGAGTCGAAGAGCTTGCCGGAGTCCGTGGAGGGCGAGCCCGAGGTCACCGAGTGGGGCTCGCCGATCGCCTGGTTGACCGTCCACGTCACCGTGTCGCCCTGCGAGATCGTGATCGTCGCAGGCTGGAAGGCCTTGCCGACGATGCCAACGGCGCTGTTGGCGGCGAGCACCGGCCCAACCGCGACGGCGAGAACGAACAGGACGGGCGCAGCGACCGCGATTCGGCCGGCGAGCTTCATGCGCAGAACCTCCGGACGGCATCGTAGAGAACGGGCAGCCCCCAGCGTAAGCCTTCGACGGAGACACGCTCGTCGATGCCATGCCAGCGCTCGATGTACGTCTCGCCGGGGGGCTGGCGAAGGGGCGAGAAGCCGTACGTCGGGACCCCGAGGTCGAGGAGGTGCTTGGCGTCGGTGCCGAAGGGCGCCATCGCGGGAACCGGGATTCCGGCCGGATCATGATCGCGGATGGCGGCTTCCAGGATCGGGAACAGGCCATCCGGGTCCTCGTAGGGATGGACGAGCGGCTCCGAGCTGATCAGGGCCTCGATGTCGGTCACGCCCGAGAGCTCCGGCCCGAGCCGCTCCCGGATGCGGGCCTCCATGTCCTCCTCGGTCGTGCCGGGCAGCCGCCGCACGTCGACCTCGAGGCTGGCCATGCCCGGGACGATGTTGAACTTGACGCCCCCGTGGAGGATGTTCGGCGAAAGGGTGTCGCGGAGCATCGCGTCGAGCACCCGCGTGTACACGGGCAGGCAGACGCCCGCGAGCGCGGCGGCCGAGGCGCGAGCGTCCCCTGATGCCGCCGCGCGAAGCAGGCGCAGCGCCTCGGGCGGAAGGTCGTCGCTGCCGTCCAGCGCCGCGATGGTCCGATCGAGCATCGCCTTCGTCACGTCGGTCAAGCGCGCCGGCCAGGCCGCCGACAGCTTCGTGACCGCCTCGGCGGCGAGGACGTTGGCATTCTCGCTCCGGGGCATCGAGCCGTGCCCCCAGATGCCCCTGAACGTGAGCCGGAAGACCGTGATGCCCTTCTCGGCGACCTGGATGGGATAGAGCCGCCGCGCCCCGATGTCGACGGCCACACCGCCGGCCTCGTTGATGGCCGCAGCGGCTCGGAGCGTGTCGGGCCGCTCCAGCGCGAGCAACGCCGCGCCGTTGAGGCCGCCCGCCTCCTCGTCGGCGACCGAGGCGAAGAGCACGTCCCGACGCAGACCCGGGACGGGGTCCGAGGCCGGATCGCGCCCCGCCGCGCGCGCCTCCCCGGCCAGCAGGCGCATGACCTCCAGCTGCATCGCGAGGAGGTCCTTCATGTCGACCGCGCCGCGGCCGTACAGCCAGCCATCGGCGATCTCGGCGCCGAAGGGGTCGTGGGTCCAGCCCTCCGGGGGCGCCGGGACGACGTCGAGGTGCGACATCAGGAGCAGCGGCGCGCCGCCCGTGCCGTCACCGCGCAACCGGGCGGTCACCGAGCCGCGGCCCGGCACGAGCTCGTGAACCTCCGCCGGGATTCCCGCCTCCACCAGCGCCTGCCCGAGCCAGCGGGCTGCTTCCAGCTCCGCTCCCGGAGGCTCCGGCGGGTTGATCGAGGGGATCCGGATGAGGCTCTGCAGCGACTCGATCAGGCGCCCGTGGGCGGCCGCCCAGGCTTCCGTCGAGACCGCATCGGACGGGCGCGTCGTCGTCGCCATCAGCCGCCGAGGAGGTTCTGGATGACGCCGAGCACGAATCCGGCCAGCACCACGACGACGGTCATCGCGATCAGGAGCAGCACGTACGGCCGCTCCTTGCGGCGGGTCTCCTCGGGATTGGGGTCTTCGCCGCCGGCGATGTACGGCGCCGCGAGTCCGCGGGCACGAGCCTGAGCCGCTCGCGGCGAGTCGTACGCCTCGGGGTCGGGTGGGAGCTCCGCCGCCCGGCGTAGCTGGTCCTCCGGGTCCGATTCGCGCGGCTGGTCCGACACCCCCGGTTGGCCCGGTTGCTGCGCGTTCAACCGCCGGTGATCGGCGAGGGTTCGGGCACGACGGACACGCCGCCCGCCGATCGACCCGAAGCGGTCATGCGCCGGCCCGTGGTGACGGCGCCCTCGCTCGCCGAGGAGACCAGTGCCGCGTACTTGGCCATCACCCCGCCGGGGTAGCGCGGGACGGGCGGCTGCCAGCCCTCGCGCCGCTGCGCGAGCACGGCGTCGTCGACGAGCAGGTCGAGCCGGCGGGCGGCCACATCGATGGAGATCTCGTCGCCCTCTTCGACCAGCGCGATCGGTCCGCCGAGCGCGGCCTCCGGCGCGACGTGGCCGATCATCAGCCCGTGCGTGCCGCCGGAGAACCGGCCGTCGGTCAGCAGCGCGACGGACTCCCCGAGGCCCTCGCCGACGAGCGCTGCCGTGACCGAGAGCATCTCCTGCATGCCGGGCCCGCCGACAGGGCCTTCGTAGCGGATCACGACGACATCGCCGGGCTTGATCTGCCGCGCGCTGACCGCCTCGAAGCAGGCCGTCTCCGAATCGAAGACCCGTGCCGGCCCCCGATGCTCCGTCCGCTCATGCCCCGCGAGCTTCACGACACAGCCCTCCGGCGCCAGCGAGCCGTGGAGGATCGCGAGGCCGCCGGTCTCCTTGAGGGGCGTCTCGATCGGCAGCACGACCTTCTGGCCCGCTGTCTCGCGCGACGCCTCGGCGATCTTCGCGATCGTTCGGCCGTCGACGTTCTTCTGCTCGCCGTCGAGCAGGTCGCGCTTCAGGAGCTCGCGCATGACCAGCGACACGCCGCCGGCGTCGTAGAGGTCCGACGCGGTGTAGCGTCCGCCCGGCGTCATGTCGGCGACGATCGGGGTCCGGGCGGCGATCGTGTCGAAGTCGTCGATCGAGAGCGGGATGTGCATCTCGTGAGCCAGCGCCAGCAGGTGGAGCACGGCGTTCGTGGAGCCTCCGGTCGCCGCCACGGCGGCGATGGCGTTGTCCATGGCCGCCCGCGTGACGATCGACGATGGCCGGACGTCGTGCCGCACGAGGGTCATTGCCAGCTCGCCCGCCTGACGCGCGGCCGCATCCTTCGCCGGATCCTCGGCGGGAATGCCGTTCAAGCCGCCGGGTGAAAGCCCCAGCACCTCCATGACCATCGACATGGTGTTGGCGGTGAACTGGCCGCCGCAGGCGCCTGCGCCGGGGCAGGCCGCGCTCTCGATGTCGTACAGCTCCTGGAGGTCGATCTTGCCGGCGCGATAGGCCCCGACCGCCTCGAAGACCGACACGACCGTCAGGTCGCGGCCCTTGTACGTGCCCGGGTAGATCGTGCCGTTGTAGAGGATCAGCCCCGGGACATCGAGGCGGGCGAGGGCGATGGAGGCACCCGGGATCGTCTTGTCGCAACCCACGAGGCAGACGACGCCGTCGAGCAGGTGCCCGCGGACCACGAGCTCGATCGAATCGGCGACGACCTCGCGGCTGACGAGCGATGCCTTCATGCCCTCGGTGCCCATCGACACGCCGTCCGAGACCGCGATGGTGTTGAACTCCATCGGCGTCCCGCCGCCCGCCCGGATGCCCTCCTTCACGAACTCGGCCAGCCGCCGCTGGTTGTAGTTGCAGGGCATCGTCTCGATCCAGGTCGTCGCGACCCCGACGAGCGGGCGCGCCAGGTCGTCGTCCGTGAAGCCGATCGCCTTCAGCATCGCCCGAGCCGGAGCGCGGTCCGGCCCGTCCGTCAGGGCGTGCGAGTGGCGCTTCGCGCCGTCCGTCGGCCGCCCGTAGGGCAGGGGACCGTGGCCGTTCGAGCTGCCGCCCTGACCGTTCTCGCTCATGCCGCGGAGTGTATGGCGCGCCTCTCAAGCACCGGCGGCGGTCCCGGCGGAGGCGGGCAGCGCCGCGCCGCGGCTGAGATTCGAGGCCGCGATCTGCTCGCTGATCGCCGTCGAGGCCGGTCCCGAGACGGCACACGCAAAGGTGTCGGCGCCGACCTCGAAGCCGGTCACGTCGGTCAGGGCCGTGACCGTGGCGGTCCGGGGTGAGCGACGCAGGAGGGCGATCTCACCGAAGCCGCTGCCCGGGCCGAGCCGCTGCATCGGCTGGCCTGCGACGGAGACCTCGACGTCCCCGCTCGCGACGATGACGAAGGTCTCGCCGGCCTCGCCCTCGCGCATCAGCACCTGGCCTGCCGGCGCGGCAAGCGGCGTCATCCCGGAGGCAAGCCGCTCCACGGCGGTCAGCGGGAGCGCCGAGAACACGCCGACGCTCCGCACCAGCGCGACGAGCTCCTCATCGACCACGCTGACCCGGTCCTCCCGCCCGATGAACGCATAGATGACCAACGCCAGGATCGGGAGGATGGCCCCGGTGATGGCGAGCGCGCCGTTGGGGCCGAACGCGGCAAGCAGCACCGGCGCGAGGAGGCTGCCGGTCACCAACCCGAAGCCCGCCACGCCCTCGAAGAGCGAGAACACGGCAGCCCGTTCCTGGTTCGTGGCTCCGCGCTGGAAGATCGTGATGATCGCGACGTCGTAGACGGCGTTCGCGATCCCCGTGACGACCATGGCCGCGAGCGCGATTCCCGGGCTGGCGACGAGGCCGATGACCGCGATGGGGGCGCCCCAGTAGGCGAGCGCCGCCGACTGCGTGAGGATCAGGCGATTCGGGCGCGCCGCCGCGACCGCGAAGATCGCGCCGAAGAGGCCACCCAGGCCCAGGGCCGCGCTCAGCAGCCCGACGCCGCCCTCGCCCATCCCCAGGAGCTCGATCGACGCCACCACGAGCAGGGGATTGAGCAGGCCACGCGTCACGACCTGCCCGTAGACGCCCAGCACGCCCCACCGCAGGACCCGCCGCCGGCGCAACGCACGGAGGCCCTCGATGACCCCGGAGCCCGGGCCCTGGCGGGTGCCTCCGATCGCGTCCATGGAGTGCTCGAAGCGCAGGCCGATCGCGATCCAAGCGGTCACGACGAACGCGATCGCAATCGCCGCGGCCGCGAGCGCAGGCTCACCCGTCGCGATCAGCAGGCCGGCGAGGAATGGCCCGGCGAAGGTCCCGAGGCCCTCGCCCGTGCCCCAGGTCATGTTCGCGGCGACGAGCTCCGCCGGGCTCCGGGCGATTCCCGGCATGAGGGTCGCCGCGGCCGGGCGGACGGGGGCGGCGGCGACGGCGCCGATCATCGCCAGGGCGTAGAGGAGGATCGTCGGCAGCGAGGCCGCGACGACGACGGCGACGAGCCCGGCCGTGATCGCGCGCACGACCCCGAGGCTGACGAGCACGCGCTGCCCGCCGAAGCGCCGCACGACGTTCCCGGCGAGGGTCCCGGCCACGACCGCGGGGCCCATCCTGATGGCGCCGAGGACACCGGCCGCGACCACGCCGTCCTGGGCGTACACGACCACCAGCAGCACGACGAGGAGCGCCGCCTCGGCAGCCGTCCCGATCGACCAGATCAGCTCGAGCCGGCGGATGCCGTCGTTGGCCAGGGCCTCGCGCACTGCCGCGATCGTGGCGAGGATCGGGCCCCGGATCCGGTCCATCGGCGAAGGATGCCATCGTCCGGGCTCGGGGTCCGTCGCTATCCTCCGGCAGGTGACGGACCGGATCGAGATCCTGCGCGGCGTGCCACTGTTCGCCGACCTCGACGAGCGGAGCCTCCAGGCCGTCGCCGTCCTCGCTCGCGAAGAGCGCCATCCTGCCGGTGACGTCCTGATGCTCGAGGGCGAGCCGGGTGACGCGTTCTGCGTCGTCGTCGACGGCACGGTCCGGATCGAGCGCGGCGGGAGGACAATCCGCTCCATCGGGGCGGGCGGGTTCCTCGGCGAGATCGCGCTGGTCGAGCGGCGCCCGCGCAGCGCGACGGCGACCGCGGTCACGGACGTGACGGCGCTCGTGCTCCACCAGCACGAGTTCGACCGGTTGCTCCAGGCGATGCCGGCGGTGCACCGCCGGGTTCGAGCGGCGATCGACCGCCGCGAGCGCGGCGAGACGACCTAGGCGTTCGCCTCGGCAGCCCCGGAGCCGGCGGCAGCCCCGGAGCCGCTGGAAGGCCCGGAGCCGGCCGTCGCTCCGGCCCAATCCTCGACGAGGTCGCGGAGCACCGGGAGGCTGACGGCGCCCGAGCCGAGCACCGTGTCGTGGAAGGCCTTGATGTCGAAGGCCGCGCCGAGGCGGCGCCGCGCCTCGTCGCGCAGCCGCAGGATCTCCAGCTGTCCGATCTTGTAGGCGAGTGCCTGTCCGGGCATGACGATGTAGCGGTCGACCTCGTTGACGATGTTGTTGCCGCCGAGAGCGGAGTGCGCGGTGAGGAAGTCGATCGCCTGCTGGCGCGTCCAGCCGAGAGCGTGCATCCCGGTGTCGACCACGAGGCGCCCCGCCCGCCAGGCGTCATAGGACAGGATGCCGAACCGGTCCATGTCGCCGGAGTACAGGCCCATCTCGTCGGAGAGACGTTCCGTGTAGAGGCCCCAGCCCTCGGAGAACGCCGTGGAGCCGAGGGCCCGCTGGAACGCCGGCAGCCCCGGCAGCTCCTGCGCGATGGCGATCTGGAGGTGATGGCCCGGCACGGCCTCGTGGAACGCCAGGGCCTCGGCCTCGTAGCGCGGCCGGGTCTCGGGCGCGAAGAGGTTGATGTAGTAGCGGCCCGGCCGCGAGCCGTCCATGGCCGGCCACGAGTAGTACGCGATCGTCTGGTGCTCCTGGCTGTGGCTGGGCACCGGGACGACCATGCAGGCAGCACCCGGGATCCGCCCGAACCAGTCGGTCATCGCATCCTGGGCTCGGGCAAGCGAGCGCTTCGCGGTCTCGAAGACCTCGTCGGCGTTGTCGAAGCGGAGGCGGGGGTCGTCGCGCAGCGCGGCCAGGGTCTCCTGGAGGCCCGTCGTTCCGAGGACGCGGCCGCCGAGCTCCACGAACTCGCGGTCGATCCGCTCGATCTCGGCGAGTCCGGTCTCGTGGATCTCCTCGGGCGCGAGATCGAGGGTCGTGTGGACGCGGATGAGGTCGCGGTAGGCCTCGAGGCCGCCGGGCACGTGCATGAGGCCCGGCTTGTCGTCTGGTCGAGCGATCGGCTGGATGTCCCGCGCGATCGTCTCGCGGTAGCGCCGGAACGCGGGTGCGGCGACCTCGCGAACGGCCTCGAGGAGGTTCGTCCGGAAGGCGGCGAGGTCGCCCTCCGACCAGTCGTCATGGGGCGCCTCGGCTGGACCCGCGAGCTTCCAGCGCTCGGGCGGCTCGGCGAGCACGTGGTCGAGGATGTCGAGGACGCGTTCGACGGGCTTCGCGGCCGCAACCGCCCCGTCGGCCGCGGCCTCCCGGAGGTTCGCCCGGGTATCGTCGAAGAACTTCCCGATGGCGTTCCAGCGCGCCACCAGCTTCGCGCCGTCGGCCGGCGTCCTGATGGTCTGGTAGTCGACGAGGTCGAGCAGCCACATCGTCGGGCCGAAGATGGGATCGACCGACCACTCGTGCGTACGGGTCCGGAGCGACCGGGCGCTCCCGCCGGCCTCGTCGACGAGCATCCGTCGCGTCACCTTCTCGACGGCCGTGAGGCCCGCATCGTCGATGGCCGCCGCTTCCGCCGCAACTCCCTCGAAGAACGCGATCTCCCGCGCCACCGCCGCCGGCGTGACGTCTTCGAGGTGATCGTCGAAGCGACGGTCGCCGATCACGGTGGCGAACGTCGGGGACGCTTCCAGGTAGCCGTCCCAGAAGCGCTGCGAGAGCTCGGCGAGCGCGATCGCGCTCGAGGTCCTGTCCGGCCTCGGGCCCGGATGGTAGGCGCTACTTGACGCAGGGTCCCGTGTCGACCGCCTTCCGGAGCCCGACGGCCGGCGCCACCCGATCGAAGACCTCGAGCGGCGAGAGGGCGTACCCGACCTCGGGGTCGACCCGGGATTCGGCGAAGACCACACCGCCGATGGTGCCGTCCTCGAGGATGAGCGGCCCGCCACTGTCGCCGGGGATGACCTTGGAGCGCAGCTCGATGATTCGGCGGGTGACGCGCGACTTCTCCGTGACGTCGAGGCCGGTCGCGAAGTAGGCCGCAGCCACCGTCGCGGGCTCGACGGTCTCGTTCCCGCCGCCCGGGGAGCCGATGGTCGCGCCGAGCGCCCCGCGCTTCGGCTCCGCGTTCGCGAAGGTCAGCTGCTGGGCGTGCAGACCGTCCGCCCACAGGACCGCGACGTCCAGGTCCAGGTCGATGAGGACCGGGACCGCGTCGAAGGAGGTGTCCGCGGTCTGGACGATGATGCTGTCCGCCCCGACGACGACGTGGGCGTTCGTGACCAGGTATTCCCCCGAGATTGCGAACGATGAGCCGCTCGCGCGCTGATGGCAGCCGTCGGCGACGACCCGCAGGACCGAGGGCGCCGCCGCCGCGCCGAGCCGGCGCGCCAGCTCGTTCGATGGAAGGGCGATGTCGGGCGCCGGCAGCTGCTCCAGCCCGATGAAGACATCCGGCAGGCCGCTGTCATCGAGGATGTTCCCGAGGTCGAGGACGATCTCCGTCGGCGGCGGCAGGAAGACGTCGACGACCCGGAGGGCGGTCGACTTCTGGGCGATCTGGCTCAGCGTCGGGAATGGCCCCGAGGCGACGACGCCGCCCGCGAGCCACAGGATGAGGATCGCCTGCGCGGCTCCGACCATGCCGCCGCCGACACGATCGAGCGCGCCCAGGAACCCGTCGCCGAGCGCCCGCGAGGCGGCACGACCGCCCATGGCCCCGAGGGCTTCCCCGAGCCCGATCAGGCCCAGGAGCACGCTGAGGACGATGATCGCCCGGACCGCCGGGAGGAGCTGGTCGAGGATCGGCGTGACCGCCGGCAGGACGGCGAGGCCCGCGATCGCGGCGATCGCCGCCCCGATCAGCCCGAGCAGCTGCGGGAGCGCGCCGGACCGCACCCCGAGGATGACCGCGATCACGACCAGGAGGATCGCGAGCAGGTCCA
Source organism: Chloroflexota bacterium (assembly GCA_025935415.1). Classification (GTDB taxonomy): domain Bacteria; phylum Chloroflexota; class Limnocylindria; order Limnocylindrales; family CSP1-4; genus UBA5189. Next base: position 10,135 of record JAICVI010000007.1, on the reverse strand, counting down.
GCGGATTCACCGCAGGATCGTGCCACACGTCCCGGGGTGGGGCGTCTCAGCCACCGCGGCTCCGGCGGATCGTCCCGCGGCACCGGGCTTGCAGTTTTACCGCGGCAGCCTCGCCGGCTCGATCGCCCGCGACCGCCTCAGGGAACGTCGAGCCTGATCGCGGGTGCGTCCCCGTCCGCCGAGATCGTCCAGGTCCCGGAGGCCAGGACGCCGAGATCGACCGCGACGGCGTGCAGCTCCGCGATGTCGATGCACACCTGGTCGCCCGGGCCAGAGCCCTCCATGACGGTGAGGTGCACCGTTCTGGCAGCGTCGTCCTTCTGGACCTTGATCGAGTCCAGGGCGGTGCAGGGCGCGACGCCGCTGTACCAGCGCAGGTCCACGAAGGTCTTCCCGTCCGAGGTGATGGCCGCGCGGACGAGCTGGACGCTGGCGCCGTGCTGGTTGACGAGCCCCTGCGTGGGGGTCAGGTACCTGGCCTCACCAAGGAGGCCCTGGTCCGGCCCCGGGGGGATGGGAAAGGTGAGTCCCGGCGGAAGGATGCCGGAACCGACGTTGCCGCCGCTCCCGCCGCCGCTGCCGGGGTCGGTGCCGCCACCGATGCCGCCAGGGCCGCCACCAGGCGACGCCACCGCTCCCGGATCGCCGGGGACGGCCGTGGGGGTGGGCTGCGGCGTGGCCTGCGGTCCGGCCGTCGAGCCCGTGGTCGGCCCCGTGCCGGCGCCCGCGCATGCGGCGACGGCGGCGAGGGTCAGGGCCAGGAGAAGGGCCCCGGCGACGGAGCGGCGCGCGAGGCGCGCATCTTGTCGGGTGTGCAGCATGGCCGCGAGACGCCTGGATGGGGCCGCGGGTTCCTCGGCCCGGGTCAGGCCGCCGGCCTCTGGGCGGCACCCTTGGGTCGCGTATCGACCCGGGCCGGGTGTGTCGCCTCCCAGTCGTCGATCGCCGCGGCCTTGCCGAGCAGGTAGCCGAGCTCGTCGGTCCCCTGGAGGAGCATGAGCTTCGAGAACGGATCGACCTCGAATGGCAGGTCCTCATCGCCCGGCAGGTGCACGACCTGGGAATCGAGGTCGACGGTCAGCTCGACCTCGGGCTCCGCTGCGACGAGGTCGAACAGCTGCCGCAGCCGCTCCGGGTCGACGATGATCGGCAGCAGGCCGTTCTTCAGGGCATTGCCCTGGAAGATGTCGGCGCAGCTGGAGGTGATGACGGCGCGAATGCCCCAGGACACGAGGGCCCACGGCGCGTGCTCGCGCGACGAGCCGCAGCCGAAGTTGTCGCCGGCGAGGAGGATCTTCCGGCCATACATTGCCGGCTTGTCCAGGACGAACGTCGGCTCCTTGAGCCCGCCGTCGGCCTCGTAGCGCCAGTCGCGGAAGAGCGCGTCCGCGAGGCCTTCCTTGTCCGTGACCTTGAGGAAGCGCGCCGGGACGATCTGGTCCGTGTCGACGTTCTCGACCGGCAGCGGAATCACGCCGCTGACGAACGTCGTGTACTGCTCCGGCACGTCAGCGGCCTCCGACCGCGGCGAGCGTCTCGATCCCGGGCAGGCGGCGCGGGTCGGCGATGGCGCCGGCGATCGCCGAGGCGGCCGCGGTGAGCGGGCTGGCGAGGAATGTCCGGCCACCCTTGCCCTGGCGGCCCTCGAAGTTGCGATTCGAGGTGCTCACCGCGTACTGCCCCGGCGAGAGCTGGTCGCCGTTCATGGCGATGCACATCGAGCAGCCGGCTTCGCGCCAGTCCGCCCCGGCGGCGCGGAAGATCTCGTCGAGGCCCTCCGCCTCGGCCTCGCGCTTCACCTCGTCGGAGCCCGGGACCACCAGCATCCGGACCCCGGCCGCGACCTTTCGGCCGTCGAGCGCCGCGGCGGCGAGGCGGAGGTCGCTGATCCTGCCGTTCGTGCACGAGCCCACGAAGACGACGTCGACCTTCTGGCCCAGCAGCGGCTGGCCGGGCTGGAGGTCCATGTAGGTGAGCGCCTGCTCGAGGCCGCGGCGGCGCTGGTCGTCCGCTGCCTCGGCCGGGTCGGGCACGTTCGAGGAGATCGGCAGGCCCATCCCCGGGTTCGTGCCGTACGTGACCATCGGCTCGAGCGCGCCGGCGTCGATGGTGATGGTCCTGTCGAACACCGCGCCGTCGTCGGTCGGGAGGGTCCGCCAGCGATCGACCGCGGCCTCCCACTCCACGCCCTGGGGCGCGTGCGGACGACCGTGGAGGTACTCGAACGTGGTTTCGTCGGGGGCGATGAGGCCGGCGCGGGCTCCACCCTCGATCGACATGTTGCAGATCGTCATGCGCTGCTCCATCGACAGCGCTTCGATGGCCGAGCCGCGGTACTCGAAGACGTGGCCCGTGCCGCCGCCGACACCGATCCGCGAAAGCAGGTTCAGGATGATGTCCTTGGCGCTCACGCCGGCGGCGAGGCGACCGTCGACGCGGACCTCGTACGTCTTCGGCCGCCGCTGCAGCAGGCACTGGGTGGCGAGGACCATCTCGACCTCGCTGGTCCCGATCCCGAAGGCGAGGGCGCCGAACGCGCCATGCGTGCTCGTATGGCTGTCCCCGCAGACGATCGTCATGCCGGGCTGCGTCAGCCCCAGCTGCGGCCCGATGACGTGGACGATGCCCTGGCTCGGGTCGCCGATCCCGTGCAGCGGGACGCCGAACTCGCGGCAGTTCGTCTCCAGCTGCCTGACCTGGGCGGCGGCCATCTCGTCGAGGATCGGGAGGTTGCGCGGCGTCGTCGGGACCGAATGGTCCGCGGTCGCGACGGTTCGCTCCGGGTGGCGCACCCGCAGCCCGCGCCGGCGCAGGCCCGTGAACGCCTGCGGGCTCGTCACCTCGTGGACGAGGTGGAGGTCGATCGCGAGGACGCTCGGCGCGCCGGGCTGCTCCGTGACGACGTGGTCGTCCCAGATCTTCTCGACGAGGGTGCGTGGTTGCCGGCTCGCAGCGCTCATGGGCGCACATTCTGCCCGACGGCGGCGAATTCTCGATCCGCCGATCGTCCGGGGCCAGCGTCATGCACGCCGCCCCTGATGTCTCGCTCAACTGCCTTCGCCCGCCACGGAACGGGCCCGCCGCCTGCCTCAGCGCTTCGCGGCCTTCTCACGCAGCACCTCGAGCACGCGTGGATCGATCCAGCCCGGGGCGGCGAGCCGCTCCTCGAGGTTCTCGACACCCATCCAGTCCTGGAGGGCGCCTTGCCACGTCTCGTCCCACGTGGAGGGCAGCGGCCGCGGCTCGCCGTTGGCCGGGCGGGCCTCCTCGGGCGACGCTGGCGCGGGCGGCGCTTCCTCGCCGCGGACCTGCCACATCGGCTGGTAGACGTTTGCGAACCGGCCGCCCGGAGCCGCGCCGGCGCGCTCGAGGAGGCCTCGGAGCTCGCGCCCGAGGCCATCGTCGACCGGGATCAGCTCCTCCGCCGGCGAGCGGTCCAGGTACAGGCGGTGCATCTCGAGCACGCGGGCGAGCTCCGGTACCGGATCCTCGTGCTGGTCGACGCGGAGGTCGATCCAGACGTCGTTGCCGCCGCCGTAGCCGCCCTCCGCACGGACGATCAACAGCGCGGCCGACTCGCGACCCCGTCGATCGCCCCCCGCCGCCTCCGCCGCGGCGAGACAGGCCACGAGGAGCTCCGGAAATGGCTTCCCGCCCGCCTCGAACGTCTCGGCGATGCCGTCCACCACCGCCGCACCCGCGAGGATGTTGCCCTGGGCCGCGTAGCCCTTGCCGGTTCGACCGCCGGCCCAGGCGAAGCACTCGCGCCCGGTGTGGGTCGCCGCGCTTCCGTGGCGGTCGACGATCCCGGCCTGGCGCTGCTCCCGCAGCGGGTCGTCCGCGACCAGGCGCGCGAGGGCGTCACCCGCGGAGGCGCCGCCCTCCAGCAGGGCGAGCCCGTTCGGCCCGTACGTGACGTTCGCGAACGACTGTGTGGCGATTGCACCGATGTCCGCGCGCGCCCACGGCACGACGGCGCCGACGGCCAGGAACTTGGACTGCGTTGCGACGCCGAGGTCGCCGGTTGCCGCGTCAAGCGCGACGATCGAATACGTCACCGCTGCTCCTCCATGTGTGGCGACCGTACCACGCACCGGGACCGCTCCAGACCGCACCGGGCCCCAGCGGACCATCGTTGAATCACCCCCGTCGATGGTCCGGTTGCGCGTTCAACGTCTGGCCGCGTAGACTCCGCGAACCGTGGCACCTCGAAATCTGCCGGATCGCCGCACTGTCGCCGTCGTCGTGACGACCGATGGCCGCCGCGTGCACATTCCGGTCGAGGCCGCCGAGATACCCGTCCTCTCCCTTCTTCGCTCGATCCTGCTCGGGCTTGAGGAGCTCGTCCTCCTCATTACCGGCCGGCGAGGCGACGGGACGCGACGGAGCGATCGCAGCTAGCGATCTCGACACCGAAGGTCACCGGACCCCCGCCGACGAGGCGGGGGTTCTGCTTTTTCCGGGAGGGAATCAGCGCGATGGCGAACGACGAGGGAGAACGCTCGTGACGCTCACGAAGAACGAGCGCGCGCGCCGCAGCCACGAGCCGGCGGCCGGCACGGAGCACGCGGCCGCCGTCGAGCGGGCCCAGCGCGAGATGCTCCACGAGGGCTCCTCGAGCCCGGCCGTGCGAACCGCGGAACGCGGCGTCCGACCCCGCATCGGCGCCGACGTGGTCTGCGAGGCGCTTCTCCGCCAGGGGGTCGACGTCCTGTTCAGCTATCCCGGCGGCGTGATCCTGCCGCTGTACGACATCCTGGGCGACTACCCCGAGCTCCGGCACATCCTGGTCCGCCACGAGCAGGGCGGCGCCCATGCCGCGGACGGGTACGCCCGGGTGACCGGCAAGGTCGGCGTCTGCGTGGGCACCTCCGGCCCGGGCGCGACGAACCTGGTGACCGGGATCGGGACGGCGATGCTGGACTCGATCCCGCTGGTCGCCATCACCGGGAACGTCCCCTCGGCACTGATCGGCAAGGACGCCTTCCAGGAGATCGACATCAACGGCATCACCCTGCCGATGACGAAGCACAACTACCTGGTCCGCGACGCCGACGAGCTGCCGCGCGTGATCGCCGAGGCGTTCCACATCGCGCGTTCCGGCCGGCCCGGTCCGGTCCACGTCGACATCACGAAGGACGCGCTCCAGCAGGAGACCGCCGCCGTCCACCCGTCCGGGGACGAGGTCGTCGCCGGCCTGCCCGGCTTCCGCCCGACGCTGGAGGGCAACTACAAGCAGCTCAAGCTCGCCGCCGCCGAGATCGCCGCCGCGGAGCGGCCCGTCATCCTGGCGGGCCACGGGATCCTCCACGCGCACGCCGAAGCGGAGCTCAAGGCCTTCGCCGAGAAGATCAACGCGCCGATCGCGTGGACGCTCCTGGGAATCGGGGCGATCGACGAGACCCACCCGCTCGCGTACGGCTTCATGGGCATGCACGGCTGGAAGCACGTCAACCGTGCGATCCAGTCGGCCGACCTCCTCGTCGCGCTGGGGATGCGCTTCGATGACCGGGTCACCGGCAACGTCCGGACGTATGCGCCGTATGCGCGGATCGTCCATGTCGACATCGATCCAGCGGAGATCGGCAAGAACGTCGCGGTCGAGGTGCCGGTCGTCGGGGACGCGAAGCGCGTCCTGACGACGCTGACACCGATGGTCGAGGCCGTGCCGGCGGATCGGCGCAAGCCATATCTCGACCAGCTCGCGGAGTGGAAGCGGGAGTCGGAAGGCAGCTCCTGGCACGGCTCCGGCGCCTGGCGCGACGGCCTCCTGTCGGCTGACTATGTCGTCCAGCGGATCGGCGAGCTGACCGACCACGAAGGTGTCTACGTCGCCGACGTCGGGCAGAACCAGATGTGGCTCGCCCGCTACGCCGGCTTCCGCCACCCGAACACCCACCTGTCCTCGGGCGGGCTCGGGACCATGGGCTACTCGATGCCGGCTGCGATGGGTGCGGCGCTCGGCACCGACCGTGAGGTCTGGGCGATCGCCGGCGACGGCGGCTTCCAGATGACGCTGCAGGAGCTGATGACGCTCGTGCAGGACGACATCCCGGTGAAGATCGCGATCTTCGACAACAAGAAGCTCGGGATGATCCGGCAGTGGCAGGAGATCATCTACGCCGGGAACTACCACTCGGCCGCGCTGCGCGGGCCGGATTACCTGAAGCTTGCCGAGGCCTACGGGATCCCGGCGACGAAGGCCTCCACGCCCGCCGAGGTCGACGACGCGATCCGCTTCGCCCAGGCGGCGAAGGGGCCGGCGCTCGTCTGGTTCGAGATCGCCGGCGAGCAGAACATCTTCCCGATGATGCCGGCCGGCAAGGGCCTGTCCGATCTCATCGAGGAATGGGGCGACGCCGAATGACCGGGGACGCACCGGCGCACACCGCGCCGCCGTCGCGCGCGCTGCCCGGCGGCGGGGAATCCCGGCTCCATCGGCTCGTCGCGATCGTCGTCGACAAGCCCGGTGTCCTGAACCGCGTCTCGTCGCTGATGCGGGCGCGGAACTTCAACATCGACTCGCTCGCGGTCTCCCGCACGGACCGTGAAGGCTATTCGCGGATGACGATCAGCCTCCATGGCGACGACGTCGCGGTCGAGCAGGCGACCAAGCAGCTCTACCGGCTCATCGACGTCCTGAAGGTCCAGGACGTCACCGCCGAGCCGACGGTCGAGCACGAGCTCGCGCTCGTGAAGGTCCGTGTCGGCGAGGGCAGCCGCGCGGACGTCCTGAAGCTCATCGAGCTGACCCGCGGACGCGTGCTCGACGTGTCGCCGGATTCGGTCATCGCCGAGGTGAGCGGCTCCGAGGCGGAGGTCGACAACTTCGTCGCGTGCGTGCGCGACTTCGGGATCAAGGAGCTGGTTCGAACGGGCGCGGTCGTCATGGCGCGCGGCTCGTCATCCATCGAGGAGGCAGTGAAGCGATGAGGGCAGACGAGCGATGACGGCGCGGATGTACTACGACGACGACGTCGAGAAGTCGGCCCTCGAGGGCCAGACGGTGGCGGTGATCGGCTACGGCTCGCAGGGCCATGCGCATGCCCAGAACCTCCGCGATTCCGGCATCGACGTGGTCGTCGGGCTCGCGGAAGGCTCGAAGAGCCGCAAGCTCGCCGAGGAGGCCGGTTTCCGCGTCGCCACCGTCGCGGACGCGACCCGCCAGGCGGATGTCGTGATGGTCCTCGTGCCGGATACGGCGCAGAAGGCCGTCTACGACGCCGAGATCGAGCCGAACCTCAAGCCCGGTGCGCTCCTGATGTTCGCCCACGGCTTCAACATCCGGTTCGACCGAATCAAGCCCGACGCCGGCGTGGACGTGGGCATGGTCGCGCCGAAGGGCCCGGGTCACCTCCTGCGCTCCGTCTACGTCGCGGGCGGTGGCGTTCCGGCGCTCTTCGCGGTCGAACAGGATCCGTCTGGCACGGCCCGCGCGCGGACCCTCGCCTACGCGCGGGCCATCGGCGCGACGCGCGCGGGCGTTCTCGAGACGACCTTCAAGGAGGAGACCGAGACCGATCTCTTCGGCGAGCAGGCGCTCCTCTGCGGCGGCGTCTCGGCGCTGATCAAGGCCGCCTTCGAGACGCTGGTCGAGGCGGGCTACCAGCCCGAGCTCGCGTACTTCGAGACGATGCACGAGCTGAAGCTGATCGTCGACCTGATGTACCGCGGCGGTCTCAACTTCATGCGCTTCTCGGTCAGCGACACGGCGGAGTACGGGGACTACGTCTCCGGGCCGCGCGTCGCCGAGGGCGTCAAGGCGACGATGAAGGACGTCCTCTCGGACATCCAGTCGGGCGCCTTCGCCAACCGCTGGATCGCCGTCCAGGAGGCCGGCGGGGGCGAGTTCCAGGAGCTCCGCAAGCGCGACCGCGAGCACCAGATCGAGCAGGTCGGTGCCGAGCTTCGTGCCCAGATGCAGTTCCTCGATCCTGTCGTCGTCTACGCCGGCGAGGCGCAGGCGGCGGCGACCTCCGGCGGGTCGTCCGCCGGCCCCGAACCTGCGTCGAAGGTGGCGGGCTGATGGCCCCTGCCGCTCGACCAGTTCCGCGTCCCGCGGGCCCGCTCGCCCCTCCGAACCGGGTTCGTGTCTTCGACACGACACTCCGGGACGGCGAGCAGGCCCCGGGCGCGGGACTCACCGCTGCCGAGAAGCTCGAGGTTGCGCGGCAGCTCGCCCGCCTGAAGGTGGACGTGATCGAGGCTGGCTTTCCCGCCGCCTCCGACGGCGACTTCGAGGCCGTCCGCCGCATCGCCCACGAGACGAAGGGCGGCATCGCGATCGCGGCCCTCGCTCGCTGTCGCGACGGCGATCCGCAGCGTGCGATCGAGGCGATCAAGGTCGCCGAGCGGCCCCACCTCCACGTCTTCATCGCCACGAGCGACATCCACCTGAAGCACAAGCTCCGGATCAGTCGGGAGCAGGCGCTCGCGGAGGCGGTCCGGTGGGTTGCCCATGGGCGCCAGCAGCTGGGCCGCGACGTCGAGATCGAGTTCTCCGCCGAGGACGCCTCGCGCACGGACCCCGACTTCCTCATGCAGGTCTACGAGGCCGTCGTCGAGGCGGGCGCCTCCACGATCAACATCCCGGACACCGTCGGGTATGCGATTCCATCGGAGTTCGGCGCGCTCGTCGGCCGGGCGGTCGACCTTCTCGGGAGCCAGGCCACGATCTCCGTCCACTGCCACAACGACCTCGGGCTCGCCACCGCGAACACGCTTGCCGCCGTGCAGGCCGGCGCGCGCCAGGTCGAGGTCACCATCAACGGGCTCGGCGAGCGCGCCGGGAACGCCTCGCTCGAAGAGGTCGTGATGGCGCTGCGGACGCGCCCGACGCAGTTCCGAACGGGGGTCGACGGCGCCGCGGCGAATGGCACGACGCCATCGAGCGGTGTCGCCCTCGCCTCCGGTGTCGCCACGGAGCACATCACGGCCGCGTCCCGGCTGGTGAGCTACCTGACCGGCTTCGCCGTCCAGCCGAACAAGGCCGTCGTCGGCGGCAATGCCTTCGCGCACGAATCGGGGATCCACCAGGACGGCGTGATCAAGAACCCGCTGACCTACGAGATCATGACGCCCCAGTCGGTCGGCCTCTCGGGCTCGTCGATCACTATCGGCAAGCTCTCGGGCCGCAAGGGCCTGGCGACGAAGCTCGCGGACCTCGGCTACACGCTGGAGGGCGAGGCGCTCGATGCGCTCTACCGCCAGGCGATCGCGCTCGCGGACGAGAAGAAGGAGGTCACCGACGACGACCTCGTTGCGCTCGTGGAGCAGCGCGTCGCCGAGGTGCCCCAGGCGGTGCGTCTTCTCGGCTGGAACGTGACGTCATCCCACGGCGGCAAGGCGACCGGCATGGTCGCGCTCGAGGTGGGCGACGAGGAGCACGCCAAGGCAGCGATCGGCAATGGCCCGGTCGATGCCCTCTTCGAGGCCGTCGATGCCGCCGTGCAGGAGGCGTTCGGCTGGCACTCCGTCCTGGAGGCCTACGAGATCAAGGCCGTCTCCGGCGGTGAGGACGCGCAGGGCCGCGTGCTGGTGCGCTGCCGGCGGTCATCGGACGAAGGCCCCGGTGCGCTCGTCGTGGCGGGCCATGGCTTGAGCACCAACATCATCGAGGCCTCGATCGAGGCGTATCTCGTCGCCGTCAACAAGCTCCACGGCGCCACCTCCGGTGGTCCGGCGTCGCCGGCGTTCGTCGGGCAGCGCACCACGGAGGTTCCCTGAGCTCGATGGCGACATTCCACGTTGCATCGATCGGGGGCGACGGAGTCGGGCCGGAGGTCGTCGCGGCGGCACGCGCCGTCCTGGACGCCGTTGGCTCGCGCGACGGCTTCGCGATCCAGTGGCTCGACGTCGTCGCCGGCGGCGCCGCGATCGATGCGTTCGGGACGGCCCTTCGCGCCGAGGACCTCGACGCGGTCCGAGACTGCGACGCCATCCTGCTGGGAGCGGTCGGCGGCCCTCGCTGGGACGACCCCGATGCGATGGTCCGGCCGGAGCAGGCGCTCTTCGCGCTCCGTGGCGGCCTCGAGCTGTTCGCGAACCTGCGCCCCGTCAAGGTGAACCCGGCGCTGGTGCCGTCCTCGCCGGTGCGTCCCGAGCTCCTCGATGGCGTCGACCTGCTGATCGTCCG
>JAICVI010000207.1 GCA_025935415.1 Chloroflexota bacterium | reverse complement strand
GGTGAGGAAGCCGGCGATCGCGGCCCAGAACCGCTTCGATCCGATCCGCGCTCGCAGGTCGTCGAGCAGCAGCCCGCCCTGGACGTAGATCACTTCGTAGTAGCAGCGGCCCTTGTACGCGGCGATCGAGCCGTCCAGCGCCGCGCGACCGCAGCGCGTCGCCCGGAACGTCCCCAGGGCGGTCCGCGCGAGGAGGTCGGCGCCGGCTTCGTCGAAGAAGGGCTGCCCGCGCTGGTCGTTGCCCACGAGCCCGTAGAACCACTGGTGGCCGACCTCGTGATGCACGAGGTAGGTCCGGTTGAGCGAGTCGAGCGAGCGCGGGATCCAGATCTGCCCCGGCGACTCCATGGCCTCGCCGCCGTGGGTCTCCACGGCGACCAGCGCCGGCCACGGATAGCCGACCCCCACGATGCGCTGCTCCTCCGAGAGCGCCTGCGTGGTCAAGGCCAGGAGCCGATCCGCCTCGACGTCGCCTTCGCGGGAGTACGCGAGGACCGTCACCTCGCCGACCTTCTGCCGCCGGGTCACGAAGTCCGGAGCGAGCGCGATCGCGACGTCGCGGACGTCGTGGACCGTGAAGGACCAGGCCTTGCCGAAGCCCGCCGCGTACTCGACCACGTTGGCGGCGGGAGCCGCGAGGACGAGGGGCTCGTCGGTGAGGAGCTCGACGCTGACCTCGGGGCTCGACACGGTCTCGAACGGATCGCCCTGGTTGGGTCGGTCGAACGGCATCGCCCGGCTGATCCACGGGATCCAGCGGTACAGCGCGATCTCGCCTTCGGCCCGCGTGAAGAGCCAGTCCGAATCGCGCGCACCCGTCCGGAGCGTCGCGCGATAGGCCACGCGGACCGTGGTCGTCACGCCGGGATCGAGGATCCCGTCGAGCGGCACGACGAGCGTCTGGTCGTCGATTCGCACCTTGACCGGCTGCCCGTCGACGCTCGTGCGGCCCAGTCGGATCGCGCCGAGGCGCGCGGCCACGGTGTTCAGCTCCAGCCGGTCGATCGGCTTCGTCCCGGCGTTCCGGACGACCAGGGTCGTCGACACGTCGAGCAGCCCCGTGCCGACCGTGATCGCGGCGTTGACGTCGTAGGTCGCGACGAGGTCGAGGCTCGTCCGGTTGACCGATCCGGCCCTGAGGCCCGTTCTCACCGGCTCGTCCTGGGTCGTCGGCTCGGGGGTTGAGGCGCCGGTCGCCGCGACCGACGGCTCGGGCGTCGGGGAGGTGGCGGGCTCCAACGAGGGCGGCGCCTCCAATGGCTCGAGCTCGGTTCCCGCGGGCTGGGCGTTCGAGGTGGCTGCGGCGACCTCGCTGATCGGGACCGCAGGCCGCCGTCCGGCGCTGCCGAACAGGAGCACCCCGGTCGCCGCGATCAGGACGGCGAGGACGATGGCGGGCAGCGAGCGACCCCTGGACGCGACCATGGCGCGGATCGTAGGCAGCCTGTCAACGGGCTCCGCAATCGGGAAGTCGCCGCATGTCGGGCTAGGATCGGTCCGATGACCGGCCTCGACGCCCTCCTCGCCGATGTGGGCCGCGCCTTTCCAGCGCTGCGGCTCCTCACCGATCCGACGGACCGCGAGGGCTACCGCCACGACGAGACGGCGTACATGGAGGCCGGGCTGCCCGGCGCCGTGGCCCTGCCCGGGTCGACGGAGGAGGTCTCGACGCTGCTCCGGCTCGCGTCAACCCATCGGGTCGCGGTCGTGCCACGCGGCGCCGGCACCGGCCTGAGCGGCGGCGCCGCCGGCATCGAGGGCGCCCTCACGATCGTGCTCACGCGCATGAACCGGATCCTCGAGATCGACCCGGACAACCTCTGCGTGGTGACGCAGCCGGGCGTGATCAATGCGGAGCTGAAGGACGCGGTCGCGCGGCACGGGCTGTTCTACCCGCCGGATCCGGCCAGCTACGAGTCATGCTCGATCGGCGGGAACCTCGGGACGAATGCCGGCGGGCTGTGCTGCGTCAAGTACGGGCAGACGCGCGACTGGGTCCTCGGGCTCGAGGTCGTCCTCGCCGACGGGACGGTGATCCGGACGGGCGGCCGGACGGTCAAGGACACCGCCGGCTACTCGCTCACCCACCTGTTCGTCGGCTCGCAGGGAACGCTCGGGGTCATCACGGAGGCGACACTCCGACTGCGTCCGCTGCCCGGCCCGAGAGCCACGATGCTGGCCTTCTTCGGCTCCCTCGCCGCTGCTGGCCATGCTGTCGCCGCGCTCACCCGCGCTGGCCTGGTGCCGGTGACGCTGGAGCTGCTGGACCACGAGACGATCCTGGCGGTGGACGATGCGCATCAGCTGGGGCTCGATCGGGCGGCGGCGGCGATGCTGTTGGTCGAGTCGGATGCGCCGGGCACGGCCGCGGCCGCCGAGCTGGATGCCGCGGAGGCAGCGATCCTCGCCGCCGGCGGGACGTCCATCGTGCGTGCCCAGGACGCCCAGGAGGCGGACTGGCTCCGACAGGCGCGGCGGCTCGCGCTGCGGGCCCTCGAGCGCCAGGGGACGGTGCGGATGGAGGACGTCGGGGTGCCGCGGGCGCGGGTTCCGGACCTGCTCGCGGCGATCGAGCGGATCGCGGCCGCCCACGGCGTTCGCTGCGCGACCTTCGGCCACGCCGGCGACGGAAATCTCCATCCCAACCTGGTCTTCGACCGCGACGACCCGGATGCGGCCCGGCTGACCCACGTCGTCCGCGATGAGATCTTCCGCGCCGCGCTCGATCTCGGGGGCACGGTCACGGCGGAGCACGGCATCGGGGCGGCGCGACGGGAGTGGCTGCCCATCCAGAAGGGCGAGGGCGCGGTCGCCGCGATGCGGGCGATCAAGGGGGCCCTGGACCCGCTCGGCATCCTGAACCCGGGCCGGGTGCTCTGATCGCCTTTGGAGCCACGGCTCCGAGCGACCGGCCGGCCGGTCACGGGCCGGGCGCGGCCCGACCGCCGGGGGGGAGCCGGCGCGGACCGACCGCCGGGGGGCGAGCCGGCGCCGCCTGGCCGCCGAGCCCCGGGCCCCGCGCCGCCTAACCGCCGGCCGCCGAGCACGAATCGGGCAAATCGGCGATAATCCGCGTTCCCTGAGGTCCCGCCCCGAGCGTCGACCCGCTGTGCCCAGGAGCGTGAATCCCTTGAACAGCCGACCGTTGTCGCTGACCCGTCCCTCCAGCCGTTCAACCGAGCCCGAGCCGCTTCGTCATGTCATCGACGAGTACAAGCACAAGGATCAGACGATCACGTGCGTGTGCGGCTGGCACGGGAGCTGCGCGACGAACGCGACCGGTGGCTCCGACTGGACCACCCACCTGAACCAGTTCCGCACCAAGCGGAAGTAGCCTTCGCGCGACTCCGGTCGCGACCGACGCAACGACGAGAGGCGGCGCGAGCCGCCTCTTTGCTTTGGCGGACGACGCCACCCGACGGGCTCGCCGCCGCCGACCTGGCTCCCGTCGAATATCGCCCCCCGCGGTACTCGACGAGTCGCGCGCGGGAATTTGGCGCATCCGACGCTGTTTCCCGAGCCTGCTGACGCATCGGCGAGCGTGGGTCCAGCCCCAGGCGACCCGCCGAGGCGGTTCCTTCGCCTCCACATCTCGTCCAGTACCACGGCCGCTGGTAGGTGAAGGAAATGTCGCGCCCAGGCGGCCCGAGTACCGCCCACGGCAATATTCGACGAGCGAGGAAATGCAAACGCGCG
>JAICVI010000217.1 GCA_025935415.1 Chloroflexota bacterium | reverse complement strand
GTGAATCTCATCCACGTGCCGGAGGCCGATCGCCCCGGGCAGGAGCCGCTCGAGGTCGATTACGACCCGTGGGCGGAATACGCCTTCCCAGATCGTGCCGGCCAGCTGGAGCGGGCGCCGCGGCGCAGGCCGGGTCCCTGACGAAAGCCCGGCCTCCGACTAGATGCCGACGAGCTCCGAGAAGAGGCCGTCGGAGCTCGGCGACGGGACGTCGGGCTCCGGCGGCGCCGCGGCCTCCCTCGCCTGGACGTCCGCGGCGACCAGCTCGCGCAGGTTTGCCGCGTTCGCGGCGAAGATCGGTTCGAACATCGGCAGAACGCCTGTCAGGAGCTCCCGATCCGCCCCCGAGTCGCCGGCGATCCGCATGTGCACGGTCGTGCCCTCGATCGTCGGTTCGAACTCGAAGGTCGTCAGGAACCTGACCAGGCCCGCTGGTGTCCCCATCGCGCTGCGGACGGTGAAGTAGTCGAACGGCCGCCAGTCCAGGACCTCCTCGATGATGGCGTCCTCGCCGTGCATGCAGTGGTTGGTGGTGCCGACGCCACGCCGGTTGCCGGGCGCGTCGACGATCACGTCGGTGACGCCGTATGACCAGGAGACTCGCCGTCCGGGCTCGGTCAGGTACTCCCAGGCCAGCTGCGCCGGGGCAGCGGAGGGCATCGCGACCGCGATCTGCGCCGAACCCGGATCGACGAGCACGCGCGCTCTCGCGTCCTCCTCCTGCCAGCGCCGCTCGAGGTCGTGGACCCAGCCCGGGATCTCGCCGACGACGTCGTAGGTCTCGGCGTGCGGCGTCATCCCGAGGGCCGCGGGATCGAGGGACATCGCCGTCGTGCAGGCATCGGTGAGCAGGGCGTAGGCCGTGGCCCCGGTCCGCTCCCCGACCTCGTTCTTGAGCAGGCGGTGAACCACGATCACGTCCCGCCCGACGAGCTCCTCCAGGCCGGCCATCTCCTGGCGCACCACCGGGCCGGCATGGACCACGAACTTGAGATTCAGGTCCGGGATGCGCATGCAGGCGTCGCACTCGCAGCTCGTCGCCTGGCGGACGTCGCGACGGCGGCGCCGGAAGCCGAAGTAGCAGCGCTCGATCGTGTCCAGCAGGAGCGAGCCGTCGATATCGGCCTCCGGCGCGGCCATGAACGCCGCGTCGCCCTCGAGCTTGGCCAGCCGGAACGTCGGGCGCAGCGCCGAGACGACCGTCCCGACGAGGTCCGCAAGGATGTCCTGCGCATGGTCGAGCTCGACGCCGGCGAGGTACGCGGTGTACCCCGAGATGTCGGCGATGAGCAGGCTGGTGCGTTCGACGGGATTCACGATCGGCTTCCGATCAGCATACGGACCCGGCCCCCGAACGGATGACCGCTAGCGGCCATATTTGAATGGATAGACGACCCAGGCATCCGTCGAGACGGCGTGGTGATCAGGGACCGACCGAACCTTCGACCGCGCCGGCTTGTAGTGCAGGACCGCGGTCGTCGGAGCACCGCCGGCGAGGCGCACCCGCTCGACGACGGCCTCGATCGTCGTCCCGGTGTCCCAGACCTCGTCGACGATGAGGACGCGCTTGCCGCGGAGCAGCGGGTCCGCCGGGAACTGGAGGAACGTGGGTTGATCTCCGGGCTGGCCGTGGTCGTCGTAGAAGGCGACCGCGGCGACCAGGATGTCGCGATACCCGAGCAGGTACGCAAGCATCCCGGCCGGCACGAGGCCGCCGCGGGTGATGGCGAGGAGCACGTCGTGGCCGCCGCCCAGCTGCCGCGCGAGCTGCTTGACGAGCAGCTCGAGGTCGTCCCAGGTCACGATGTCCTTCTCGACGAAGGTCGCCTCGGCCCCACCGGCGGCTTCGGCCGCGATCCCCTCCGTCTTCACGAGCCGGACCCGAAGATCTGGGCCAGCTCGAACGCCGGCGTTTCCTCGAGCTGGTCGTAGCGACAGTCCGAGGGTTGCTTGTCGGGGCGCCAGCGCTTGAAGGTCGTGCCGTGCCGGAACCGATCGCCCTGGAGGTGGTCGTACGCAACCTCCGCGACGCGCTCCACCCGGAGCGGCTCCCACGAGAGGTCCTTGCCGCGATTCCACCGCGATGTCGCGCCGGGCAGCCGCTGCCCGGATGCCTCCGCGGCCTGGGACCATTCGGCCCAATCGCCCCAGGGGTGGCCGTCGAGGGCGTTCTCCCGGAGCGGCTCCAGCTCCTTCGCCAGCGCGGCGCGGCGATCCCACGTGAACGACGACGTCACGCCCACGCTGTGCAGGGTCCCGGCGTCGTCGAACAGGCCGAGCAGCAGCGACCCGATGTGCGTGCCAGGGCCGTTCTTGTGCCAGCGGAAGCCCGCGACCGCGCAGTCGGCGGTGCGCTGGTGCTTGATCTTGAGCATCGCGCGCTTGCCGGGCTGGTAGGTGCCGTCCAGGCGCTTCGCGATGACGCCGTCGAGCCCGGCGCCTTCGAACCGGTCGAACCAGTCCGCTGCCAGGTCGCGATCCCGCGTTGCCGGCGTGAGGTGGACCGCCGGGTCGAGCTGCCCGCCGAGCTGCTGCTCCAGGAGGGCCCGGCGCTCGCCCTGGGGCGTGGACCGGAGGTCGCGGTCGTCCAGGGCGAGGAGGTCCCAGGCCACGAACGACGCAGGGGATTGCTCCGCCAGCATGCGCACCCGCGATTCGGCGGGATGGATTCGCAGCAGCAGGGCCTCGAACTGCAGGCCGCCGTCGGCGGCGATCACGACCTCGCCATCGAGGATGCAGCGGTTCGGCACGGACGCCTTGAGCGGGGCCTCGAGCTCCGGGAAGTAGCGGTTGAGCGGCTTCAGGTCGCGCGACTGGATGTAGACCTCGTCGCCATCGCGGAAGACCAGCGCACGGAAGCCGTCCCACTTCGGCTCGAAGAGCCAGCCGTCGCCCTCGGGCAGGGCGTCCGAGGCCTTCGCGAGCATCGGCTCCAGCGGCGGGTCCAACGGCAGCTTCACTCCGCCACGGTACCCGGCAATGCCGTTGTGATGCTCGCCGGAGCACGTTCGGGGTCACAAGGAGGTGGCGCATGCCAGCCAAGACCGAGAAGCAGCGCCGGTTCATGGGTGCGGAGCTCGAGCGCAAGCGCGAGGGCAAGAAGACCCGGACCGGCATGAGCGAGAGCGAGCTCGAGAAGATGGCCAGCAAGCCAGGCTCGAAGAAGTCCAAGGACTGATCAAGCTCCGCGCTCGGCGGGAACAGTCGCGCCGGACCGCCTAGCCCGTCCCGCCCGTCGGGGGCTCGTACGATTCGAGGAGCTGCCAGAAGGCGCGCGCCGGGGTCGAGCGGTGCTCGTCGTCGAGGCGTCGGACGGCGACGATCCGCCGCTCGATCGGCGGGGTTCCGATGAGGTCGATCCGGCGCAGGGCGCCGTCGCGGAGCTCGCCCGCCACCGCCGTCGTTGGCAGCAGCGCGACCCCGAGGCCGGCGATGACCATCTGCTTGGCC